>JAMOPY010000014.1 GCA_027064305.1 Methanobacteriota archaeon | reverse complement strand
GGTGGGAGGGAAAGGAGGGTGGTTCGGATCCGGGATTGCGTCGTCGTGCACCGGTTGACCCGGGACGTGACCCGGCTGCCGGTCAACCTCTCGGTCTCGGTGCTGCCGCGGGAGGGGGTGGTGGGGGAGCGCGTGATCGTCTGCGGTGAGCTTCGGGACGTGGTGTTCGGCGTTCCCGTCACGGACGGGCTCACGATCTCGTTCAAGGGGTGCGGCCTGGATCGGTCGATCAGCGTGCACCCGGACGCGTCCGGGTGGTTCCGAGCGTCGGTGAAGGTGAATGAGCCGGGGCTGCTCACGATCGAGGTTAAGTTCAACGGCGGTAACCTGTATCGGCCGGCATCCAAGCGGGTGACGTGCACGTTCCTGGAGCGCGCCCGGTTAAGGTTGATCGCTACGCCCGACGGGGATCGGGCGTTCAGGCTGCAGGCCGTGCTGACCGATCACCGCGGTGACCCCATCCCCAACGCCCGGATCCTCCTCCTCGAGAACTACTCGATCCTAAGCAACCGCGCGGTGAGCGAGTGGGTCACGGGGCCGGACGGTAAGACGCCGCCGCTGCTGGTGATCCCGAAGCGTCCGGGTCGGTTCGTGTACGTGGCCATGTTCCCGGGCGGGTCGCTCGTGACCCCCTCCTTCAGCAACCCGGTCACGGTCGTGGTGGAGACCGTGCGGGTCCCGGCCCGCGTCACCGCCAAGGGGACGCGTGGGGGCGGGGAGAAGCCGCAGAACCTGCCCTGCGTGCCGATCGTGCCGCTCCGGCCGCGTTCCCGCCGGTTCGGGGCCGCCTAACCCTCCACCTTGATCTCCCGGACGTCGCTCACGATGATCGTGTACCGCTCGCCCGATAACCGGCGCTTCACGGCCTCTTCGAGCCCGTCCAGGTGCTCCTCCCGGATGATCGTCACCACCATGACCGCGCGCTCGGATAGGTCGTTCAGGGCCTTGATGGCGTGCTCCGGGTCCTCCTGAATCTCGAACCCCTTCCAGCGGTCCGGGGCCACGCCCCGGTACTCCACCACGTAGAATCCCGTGACCTCCGCGTCCGCCATCGCGTTCATCACCTTGCCCACGTTCTCCGGGTCCACGAAGATCCTCACCTCGACCATGCTCACGGCGGCTCACCCCGGCGCGCGTGGCGCGCTCACCGGTTAATAGCTCCCCGAAACTCCTCGGGGGACGTCTCGGGTGGGGACGCTGCTCATCGTTGACCCCCAGGTGGCCGGAGCCTCCGGAGACATGCTCCTCGGCGGGCTGCTGGACGCGGGCGCGGACGAGGGGTCGCTGCGCCGGGTGGTTCGCACCCTTCGGGACCGCGGGTTCCGAGTCGGCGTGGACGTGAGCCGGGTCTCGGTCCGCGGGTTCCGGGCGGTTCGGGTCCGAGTCGACGCGGGGGATCGAGTCGGCGACCCGGACCGGCTGGAGGGGCTCGTTCTGGAGGTCGCCGGCGAGGTGGTGACCAGGGAGCCCTGGTCGGAGCTGCCGGAGCGGGCGCTGAGGCTGCTCCTACGGGCGGAGGAGCGGGTGCACGGGCGAGTCGACCACCTGCACGAGCTGGGGTCCGTGGACACCGTGGTGGATCTGGTGGGCACCGCCGCGCTCCTGGAGGACCTGGACCCGGGGCGGGCGCTCGTGCTCCCGCCGAACGTTGGATCGGGCACCGTGAGCACGGAGCACGGCGAGCTGCCCGTGCCCGTCCCGGCCGTCGCGGAGATCCTGTCGGGGTGGGAGCGTGGGTTCCGGGCGGACGGGGAGGGAGAGCTGCTCACGCCCACCGGGGCGGCGCTGCTGCGGGCGATCGATGAGCTTACGGAGGACGCGGAGCCGCCGTGGAGGGTGGTCCGGCAGGGGTTCGGGGCCGGGTCCCGGGAGCTGAAGGATCGGCCGAACGTGCTCCGGATTCTGCTGTGCGAGCCCGGGGGTGAGGGAGGGTTCGTTCGGGTGGTGGAGACCTCGATCGACGACGCGGACGGGGAGGCGGTGGGCGAGGCGATCTCCCGTCTGCTGGAGCTCGACGGGGTTCGGGACGTGGAGGTGCTGCACGGCCTGGGGAAGAAGAACCGGCCTCGGTTCATCCTGCGGGCGATCGTGGAGGACCGGCCGGGCGTGGAGCGGGAGGTCTTCCGGGAGATCTTCCGGTGGACGGGCTCGCTGGGAGCCCGAGTGTACCGGTGCGAGCGGGTGGTGGCGGACCGGAGGCTCGTCCGGGAGGATGGCGTCCGGGTTAAGCGGTCCCGGTTCGAGGACGTGGAGCACGCCAAGCCGGAGTGGGAGGACGTTCGGGAGCGGGTGGGTCACCGCTCCTCACTGCTCGTGCGGGCGGAGCTGCTCGCCCGGTCTCGGAGGCGGGACGACGACTGACGAAGCTCCTCCAGGATCTGACAGGCCTTGCAGAGCCGGTCGGAGGCCGGTTCCCCGCAGCGCTCGCACCTCTGGACCTCCCCCTTGAGGAACTCCTCGGCCAGCACCGGGCCGGCCCGGTCCAGCGCCTGCACGATCCCGAACTTAACGCTCGGCAGCCGCTCCTCCATCTCGTCCAGCAGCCGTCGGAAGAAGGAGCGCACGGAGGACGAGGCGAACGGGCAGGGATCCGGGTGGTACGGGAGCCCCAGCTCGTCCGCCACCCACCTGACCTCCCGCTCCGGGACTCGCCGCAGCGGCTTGACGCGCGGGACCACCGCCTCGGACTCGGGCCGGACCCGCGGGTGCAGCTTGGAGAGCTGCGCCAGATCCGCCTTCACGAAGTTCATCAGCACGGCCTGCGCCTCGTCGTCCAGGTTGTGACCCGTCACCACCACGTCGGCCCCCAGCTCCCGGGCCCGGGCGTTGAGCAGCCGCCGCCGCAGCACCCCGCACACGGTGCACGCGGGATGCTCGGTCTCCTCCACCACCTCCTCGAGCCGGAACCCGTACTCCTCCTCGAACGACACGACCTCCCACCGCACGTCCAGCCGCTCCACCAGCCGCTCCGCCTCCCGCAGGCACCGGTCCCGGAACCCGGAGATACCCTCGTCGACCGTGAGCGCGATCACCTCGACCCCGGGAAGCGGGTCCAGGTACTCGAGCACGAGCCGAAGCGCGACCGCGCTGTCCTTGCCCCCGGAGACCGCCACGACCACCGTTTGACCGGGCCGGAACCACCTCCAGCGCCGCACCTCCCGGAACACCCGATCCCGCACCAGCTCCACCAGACACCGACCGCACACCGCATCGCCCGCGTAGGGTCGCCTGTACCGACCCGGCCGCTCCCCGCACCGCTGGCACCGCAAGCGCGTCGCCCCGAAGAGGTAATTACGACCCACTTCAGGGGTCCGGGCACGCCGGCCGTGAAGAGGGGTTGTAACGCCGACCCGCCCGGGGATGAACGGACTGGGCAGGGCGGAGCTTCCCCCGCCTCCCCACCGGTGGGATCAAGGGCGCCGGGAGCGCCGATCCACCGGCACTTCCCCTGCCTCCGGACCGGGAGGCTCGGGCGGCACCCTCACTCTCCACCTTCTCACCTTCCTCACCGCGCGACCCGGAGGCCGGACCGCTGACCCGATCCCCCTCTCCACTCACAGGGACCACGGCCACCCCAAGCCGGTCGTGGGAGAGGGACGTCACGTACACCTCTCGCACCCCGGTGAGCCTGAACAGGAGCGTCAACCGCCGCCGCACCTCACCGTCCTTCAGGTCCAGACCGTACTCCACGTCGTACACGTCCGTGAGCCGGCTCAGGTCGGCGAGCTCCCCCACCGCGCTCAGGAAGTCCTCCTCGGGCTGGAGCGTGCCGTCGTCCCGCGCGATCACGTTCTCCACGACCACCTTGATCCGATGCTTCCCCGCGAGCCTTCGGAACCACCGATCGCTCACGGCGTTCCCAGCGCACACGTAAACGTCCATCCCGAGCGCGTGGGCCGCGTTCGCGACCCGGATCAGGGCCCGGTACACCAGGCCCCGGAGCTCGTCCCTCGATCCCCCGGTCTCCCTCCTGAACCAGTCCACGTACCAGCCCCGCGACCACACGTCGATGACGTCGATGAACACCCCCTCGAACCCCATCCGATGCAGCCTCCGCACCCACCGCTCGAGCTCCGACTGCCACCGCTCGTCCCAGAACCGGACCGCGTAGTCCCCCTTCCACCTCGGGTCCTCCGGGCCCAGCAGACCCAGGTCGCGGGCCCGCTGGAACAGGTCCGGGTGGTACTTGGGCACGACCCCCAGCGTCATGTACGCCACCGGACGGATCCCGGCCCTCTTCAGTCGATCGAGCTCCTCCGGCGTCCACGGTCGCCCTCCGGGCCCGGAGTACGGGTCGACGCAGACCGCGCCCGGGTGGACCTCGATCAGCCGCTCCAGGTCCACGTTCTGGTAATAGGTCGCGAACGGGTACCCGTGATCCACGATCGTCCACAGCGTGGCGACCGTCAGCACCTTCAGCAGCAACCCGGGGCTCCCCCGATGAGGAGAGGCCGGCTTGCCGATGGGTGACGACGTCCCTTATTACCGAGGGGGCCGCCGCCGGTGCGAGTACTGGGGCTGGACACGGGGAGCACGCACGTGGACGCGGTGGTCCTGGAGGAGGGGGAGGTGGTGGATCGCGTCAAGGTGCCCCGCGACGGTGGCCTGGTTAAGCCCACGAAAAAAGCGCTTCGGCGCCTCGAGGCGGACGAGCGGCGCGTCAGCACGACGCTGCCGATCAACGCGCTCGTGAGGGGTCGAGGGGATCCGGTCCACCTGATCTTGATCCCGGGACCCGGCCTGGACCCGGACCCGCTCGCGGGGTTCGCCGACAGCGCGGAGGTCGTGGACGGGTACGTGGATCACAAGGGGGACGTGGTGCGGGACGTGGAGGTCGGGTCCGTGAGCGTGCCCGAGGGGCACGCCGTGGCCGTGGTCTCGAAGTTCTCGCAGCGCAACTCCCGGCTGGAGCGGAGGCTGGTGAAGGCCGTGCGGGAGCGGGCGCGCGAGGTGGTCCCGGGCCACCACGTCCCGCGGGGCGGGTTCCCTCGCCGCGTGGCCACCGCCGTCCTCAGCGCCCGGGTGAAGCGGGCGACCCGCGAGTTTTTGCGCGCGCTCGGCGGCGTGGACGGGGTCCTGCGCGGGGACGGCGGGCTGCAGACCCCCAGGGAGGCCCTGCGCGTGCCGGTGAACGTGCTGCACTCGGGCCCGGCGGCGGGCGTGCTGGGGGCGGTGTACCTGACCGGGAGGGAGGAGTTCCTGCTCGCCGACGTGGGTGGATCCACGGTGGACCTCGTGCGGGCCCGGGATGGGGTGCCGGTGACGGAGTCCCGGGCCACCCTCTTCGGGTATCCCACCGCGGTTCGCTCCGCCCGGGTCCGCTCGCTGCCGCTGGGCGGCAACACCGTCGTCTCCGGGGACGGGCTCACGGGGGAGACGTCCCTGCCCGCGTGCTACGGGGGCTCCCGACCGACGGTCACGGACGCGCTGGTGGTGGCAGGGTATCACGATCCGGAGCCGGAGGGGGATCCGAGGGAGTCGCGGCGGGCGTTGAGGTCGGTGGGGAACCCGGCAAGGGTGGCCGAGCGGGTCCTGGAGGAGGTCCGGGAGAGGCTCCGTTCCCGGCTGGAGGGTGAGCGGGTGCTCTGGGCCGGGGGGTTGGCGGAGGAGTACCGAGAGCTCGTGGGTCTGGGGAAGGTGGTGCCGTATCACTCCGTGTGCAACGCCGTGGGATGCGCGGTGGCGAGGCGGGCGCGGGAGGCGGTGGTGTACGTGCACACGGAGCGAGGGTACGGTCACGTGGTGCCCGCCGGCGAGCGGTTCGAGGTGGAGAGGGGCCGGATTTACGACGAGGAGGAGCTGGTGGAGCTGGCGTCGGAGGCGGCGGGCTTCGAGCCGGACGAGGCGTCGGTGCGGTCCTTTGAGATCGTGCGCGGTGGGGTGAGGGTGGGTCAGTGGGCGGAGGTGTGGCTGTACGAGCGGCCCGGGGTGGAGGCTCCCTGACCGGGTGCGCCGCGGGAGAAAGACTTAAAGTTGGGCGTCCGGGGGCCCGGGACGGGAGGAGCCGCGGCAGCCTAGCCTGGCGGGGCGCGGGACTGCAGATCCCGTAACCCGGGTTCAAATCCCGGCCGCGGCTCCACCGGGAATCGTTCTGATTCACGAAACGATGAGCCCGGGACCCTAAGACCCGTCCCGACTCAGCACGAGCGCCCCGAGCCGGTGCACGCGCGCCCTCCACCCGGGCGGCACGAGCGTCGTGGAGTCGTACTCCTCGATGACCGCCGGCCCCTCGATCTCGTCCCCCGACCGCAGCCGATCCCGGTCGAAGACCGGGACCTCCAGGAACCCCTCGTCCTCGAAGTACACCTCCCGCCGCTCCCTCACCGCTCGGTCCGGGTTCGTCTCCCCGCCCTCCTTCAGGGGCTTCGGCTTGGGCGGCTCCCGGCGCGCCAGGGCCACGGCCCGCACGTTCACCACCTCCACCGGCGCGTCCAGCCGGAACCCGTGGACGGCCTCGTGCCGCTCGTGGAACGCGCGCTCCACCTCCTCCATCGAGGCCTCAGGCCCCACCTCCACGTCCAGCTCGTGCGCCTGCCCCCGGTACCGGGCCTCCACCACGATCCTGACCTCGTCGGGGTCCCGGGGCAGGGCGCGCGAGGCCCTCGACGCGGCCCTCTTTATCAGGTGTCGCAGCGCCTCGTCGTCCAGCTCGTCCGTGGTCTCGAGCACCGGAATCGAGTGCTCCCAGGCCGTCTCCGCCGCCAGCAGCCCGAAGGCCGAGAACACCCCGGGGTGCCGAGGTACGATCACGCGTCGCACCCGCAGGACCTCCGCCAGCTCGGCCGCGTGCAGCGGGCCCGCCCCGCCGAAGGCCACCAGGGCGAACTCGCGGGGATCGTGCCCGCGTTCCACGGTGACGATCCTCACGATGCGAGCCATCTCCTCCACCGCGAGCCGGATGGCCTGGTAGGCGACCTCTTCCGGTTCGCCGCCCACCGTCCCGGCCAGGCCCTTGAACGCCAGGTCCGCCGACTCCGCGTCGATGGGCATCTCTCCCCCCAGTAGCGCCTTCCGGTTCAGCCGCCCGAGCGTCACGTTGGCGTCCGTGATCGTGGGGTCGGTGCCCCCCTTCCCGTAGCACACCGGGCCCGGGTCCGCCCCGGCGCTGGTGGGGCCCACCCGCAGCGCGCCCGCCTCGTCCACCCAGACGATCGTGCCCCCGCCCGCGCTGCACTCGGTCAGATCGATGAACCGGTGCAGCACCGGGTACCCGGATCCCCGGACGCGCCGGCCCCGGTGCGTCCGACCCCCCACCTCGTACTCCTTGGTCACCTCGTAGCGCCCCTCGACGACCGTGCCCGCCTTCGCCGTCGTCCCGCCCATGTCGAACGAGACGAGCCGATCCTCGCCCAGCCACTCCCCCACCACCCGCGTCGCCACCACCCCGGCGGCCGGGCCGGACTCGATCAGCTTGGCCGGGGTGTGCACGACGCGCTCCGCCGGGACCGCGTGCCCGTCGGACTGCATCAGCAGGTACTCCGACGCGCCCGCCTTCCGCACGGCCTTCCGCGTGCGCTCCACGTACTCGCTCACCAGCGGGCGCAGGACCGCGTTCACCAGGGCCGTGGAGGTGCGCTCGTACTCCCGGTACTCCCGGCACACCTCGTGCGAGCAGACGATCTCCACGTCGTCCCCGAGCTCCCGCTCCAGCACCTCCTTGGCCCTCCGCTCGTTCCTCGGGTTCGCGTACGCGTGCAGGAACGAGATCACGACCACCCGAACGTCCCGGGAGCGCAGCTTCCCCGCGATCTCGCGGAGCCGCTCCTCGTCGACCGGGACGATCACCTCGCCGTCGGGGGACACGCGCTCCTTGACCTCGAACCGGAGGTTACGTGGAACCAGGGGCTCGGGCTTCCGGGGCTCCAGCGTGTACATCTGCGGGCGCAC
Organism: Methanobacteriota archaeon; assembly: GCA_027064305.1. Classification (GTDB taxonomy): domain Archaea; phylum JAADCQ01; class Methanopyri; order Methanopyrales; family Methanopyraceae; genus Methanopyrus. The sequence continues at coordinate 8,673 of JAMOPY010000014.1, read as the reverse complement.
CTGACGACCGATCTCCACGAGGTCCCGGAAGCCGAGTGTGGTGATCAGGGCCACCTTCGGTAGCTTCAGCCCGCGCTGGCCGAGGAACGCGTTCGTGCCGATCGTGGTGGCGTGCAGGACCGTGTCCGGATCCTCCTTAACCTCTGATAGGGCGCGCTCGAAGGATCGGTCCGGGCGCCTGGGGGAGGAGGGGACCTTCTTCACCCGGAGCCGCAGGCCGTCGTACTCGACGAGGTCGGTGAAGGTGCCTCCGATGTCGATCCCTACGAGCGACAACTAGGTACCCTCCGCCAGGAGGCGGACGAGGTCCGTCTTGGTGATCACCCCGACCACCTCGTCCCGGTAGTTGACCACGGGGAGCCCCGGGACGCGCTTGCGCACCATCAGCTCCGCGGCGTCCACCAGCCCGAAGTCCGTCCGGACCGACAGCGGAGTGCGCATGATGTCGTCGACCCGGGCGCGCTTGATTCGCGACCGGAACTTGCCCCTGGGCGATTTCTCCCGCAGCCGGGCCAGCTCCAGGGCCAGGACGCGGTCCGTGAGGAGGCCGACCAGGCGCTCGCGCTCCACCACGGGGAGGATCTTTGCGCCCTCCTCGAACATCAGGCGCCGGGCGTGGAGGAGGCTGGATCCGGCGGACACGGTGATCGGGTTCTTCGTCATGTGGAGGGCTACGTAGTCCTCGGACTCGACCAGCTCGAGCAGGTCGGTCTTGGTAACGATGCCGACGAGCCGATCCCCGTCCAGGACGGGGAGCCCGGAGATCCCGTGGGAGAGCATCGTGTGGATGGCCTGGTCCACGGTTGCGCCCGGGGAAATCGTCACGACGGGGGAGGTCATGACTTCGGAAACGCGGATCCGGGAGGGTGAGACCTCGCCGAAGCGCGCGTCGGCGACCGCGAGCGCGGCGTCGAGCACGGTGATGATCCCAACGAGCTCCTTCCGGTCCTCGGAGACGCGCTCGGTGACCGGGAGCCGGTTCACCTTTCTCTTGCGCATCGTGCGGAGGGCGAACTTGAGGGACTGGTCCGCGTCGACGGTGACGGGGCGCTCCGTCATCACGTCCTCGACCTTCAACTCGGAGGGGGACTGGGTCGACAAGCCGGGCACCCTCGCCCGAGGGGCGTGGGGGAGGGAGGGGGAGGCTACTCGGAGGGCTTGGCCAGCGTAATGGCGATCGTCGAGACGCTGATCGTGTCACCTTCCTCCGTCTCGATCTCCTCGGTGCCGATCTCGATGTCCTTCACCTCAACCTCCGGCATGACGTTGTTCCGGATGAACTCGGCGACGTCCACGGCCCGGCTGATGGCCCGGCCCCTGGCCACCAGCTTGACCTCGTCCGCGCCCTCGCTGAACTGCGTCATCACCGCGAGCACGTAGTTGGTCACGGGCTTGTTGCCCACGTAGATGACGTTCTCATCCTCCGCCATCGCGATCACCCCGGTGTCCCCGTTCTCCGGTTCCAATCTTAGCGCGGTCTCGCGCCCGGCGGGTGGCCCCTATAAACTTCACCCCTCAGATCACGACAGGAGCAGCGCGCCGGCCACCAGCAACCGGGCCGCGAGGCTCGAGCCCAGGTTCGCCGACCACACCTTCACCCCCAACCGTCCCCCGAAGATCGACACGTACGTGGCCAGGGACGCGCGCAGGAAGATCATGAGCACGTTCGCGCAGCCGGCGATCAGCAGCGTCGCGACCGCCTCGCGCTCCGAAAGGGTGCCCATCCGGACGAACTCGGCCACCGTCGCGTACCCGACCGTGTAGTGGCTCAGGTTGGCCACTATCGTCGCCAGCACCGGCCCGAACCCGCCGTGCACGTGCCACCGGATGAGCTCCGCCAGCACCACCATCGCCGCGCCCACGCCCAGCATGCGCGGGAGGACGTACGCCATCCGCCGGCCCGCCCGGCGCAGCGCCTCCGCCAGCGCCTCCCGAACCCGCGGTCTGACCGGGTCGGAGACCACCGGATCCGGGTTCGAGCCGCCCGACCGGTCCCGGCGTCGACCGTACAGCAGCAGCGCCGGGACGGTCTGGATCAGGGCCGAGAGCAGGAGCGCCCCCACGTACTCCAGCCCGAGCCGGGGCCCCAGGATCGCCAGCGCGGCGAAGAAGGGGCCCTTGATGAACAGCTCCCCGATCGTCGTGGGCAGCGTCGTCGCCACGACGAGCAGGATCACGTCCCGGTCGTCCAGCCGACCCTCCCGGTGCAGCTCCGCGAGCATCGGGTAGCTGGCGCTCGGGCTCACCAGCGACGCCGCCAGCGCCGAGGCGGCCTCCGGCGTGAGCCCCCACCTCGCCGCCCGGTCGCCGATCAACCGACCCAGCCGCTCGTGCACCCGCAGCCGCATCATCATCGAGGCCGCGAAGAAGCCGAGGAAGACCAGCGGCGCCACCTTCAGCACCGTCAGCAGGAAGTCCAGGACCGCCCGCGCCAGGTGCGGAACCATCGGAACGCTCCCTTGGACGCCGCTCCCGGCGCGCTAGGAGGAGAGGAGGGCGACCCGGCTGGGGGGTGACTCGTCCACCAGCTCGAACCCCGCGTGCTCGGCGATCTCGGCGGCGAACCGCTTCACCTCCTCGTGACTCGGCATGTGGTCCGGCGTCATCCGGAACGCCGCCCAGCCCACGCACATGAACCCCTTCACCTCCACGTAGTCCGGCTCCACCTCCGCCAGCAACCGGCCGAAGTCCTCCGAGGTCCCGTCCATGTTCCACCCCTTGATCGCGGTGATCCGGATCACGGTGCGGCAGCCGAGGGAGTCCAGCAGCTCCAGGGTCCTCCGAATCCGCTCCCAGGAGTCCGGGACCGCGGGCCGGTTGATCCTCCGGTGCAGGTCCTCGGTGGGCGCGTCCAGGGACACGTACAGTTGGGTGGGCTCCCGCTCCAGCGATTCGATCCGATCGGGCCGCAGCCCGTTGGTGACCAGGAAGGTCGTCTTGAACCCGTGCGCGTGGAACGCGTCGATGAGCTCGCCGATGCGCGGGTACAGCGTGGGCTCACCCGCCAGGCTGATCGCCGCGTGCCGGGGCTCCAGCGACTCCTTCCACCGCCTCCGCGCCTCGCCCTCCAGGTGCCCGTAGCCCTGTAGGAAGCGCCGCTGCTCCTCGATGCTCCGCTCCACGATCAGGTCCGGATCGTCCGGGTCCGGAACGTCGCTCACGCCCATCGTCAGCTCGACGGGCCGCCAGCAGTACACGCAGCGCTGCTGGCACCACGCGACCGTGGGCGTCATCTGCAGGCACCGGTGACTCTCCACGCCGTAGAACCGGGCCTTGTAGCAGTGCCGCCCGTTCTTGATCGCCTCCCGGCACCAGTGGCAGGGCTTGACGGCCGAGTGCTTCCCCACGAGTCCGTACCCCTGCTTGCGGAGCACCCGCTCCACGCGGGCGTGGAGCAAGCCCGCCACCCCCGGGACTGGCGTGTCAACCCACGGTTAAATGGATCCGGGAGGCGCTCGATCGCGATCGGCCCGGGGCGCGGCCGGGGCAACACTTAAGTACTCGAGTCGGTCGCCCCGGCCCCGGGAGACGGGCCCGCGGTGTAGCCAGGTCTATCATGCGGGGCTCCAGGGGCCCGCCGATGACTGGCATGGGGTGTGCCGGGCCCTCGTGAGGAGCCCCTTGGAGCTCTGAGGCGGGTCGAAGACACCCCGTGACCCGGGTTCAAATCCCGGCGGGCCCACCACCGCGAATCGTTTTGAGTTCAATAACGTTTTGACCGGACCGCCCTCCTTATCAGATGACCCACGACGGCCGTCACGGCCCCCAGCGCCGTCGACGTCTCCAGCGAGATCCCGCGGCCCGTGATGTCCAGGTGGTGCTCCGCCCGCTCCAGCACCTCCTCCGGCAGCCCGCGCCGACCCAGCCCGAAGACCAGGGTCACGGAGCGCGGGCGCAGAACGAGCTCCACCACGTCCTCCGGCTCGATCGCCTTCTCGGGCTCCGGCCGGCACGTGGTGGCGACGATCGTGCCCAGCTGGGGAGGGAACCCGGGATCCGGGTAGTCGTACACCTCCAGCAGGTTGCGCTCGGCCAGCTCCAGCACCTCTCGCCCGGAGGCGCCGATGGTCGTCTCCCGGGCGACGAGCTCCGCCAGCTCCCGCGGCGTCTCCACCCCGACGTCGTCCAGCGGGAAGCCGAACAGCGCGAGCTTGAAGTCGTAGGCCACGCAGAGCGGGGCCGCCCGGGCGATCATCCGGGTGTGGATCTCGTGGTACCGGTTCGGGTCGTACGAGTTGTACAGGGCGACGGTCACGCGGCCGACGCGCTCACGCCCCACCGGAGGACTCCCCCCGGGTCACCCCGGTGGCGACGAAGTGGGCGACGCGGATGGGCTCGGGGAGCCGGTGGCGCGTGGCCGTCCGCTTCAGCACGAGCTCCGCGACGCGCGGCTCGATCCCGGCGCACTGGTAGTAGACCGGGGGCTCCCCGCGCCTGGTGACGGTCCGGTACACGGGGCCCGCCCGGAGCACCATGCGTCGGCGCTCCTCGGTTCGATCCAGGTTCTTCAGCGCGGAGATGATCGAGGCGAGGTCCGGCTCGCGCTTGATCACGGCGATCACCGGGAGGCCGGTCTCCTCGTGCAGCCGCTGGATGTCGAGCACGTTGAACCCGGCGAAGGTGACCCCGTCGGTGAGTATCACGCGGAGCTGAGGCTTGTGCTTGGACCGGTTGACCATCTCCACGAGGCGGTCCGTGGCGTCGAGCCCGTCCACGGTAACCTCGGTGCACATCACCCCGTCGACCCACTTGCCGCCCCGCATCACGACGCCGACGACGAGGGTGCGCTCGTCCTCGGGCCCGTAGTGACCGTCGTCGACGCCCAGGACCCGGATCTCGGGCTTCACTTCCCGGAGCTTCAACCCTCGGCCTCCTCCAGGGCCCCCTGAAACTCCCTCCGAGCCTCCTCGATCAGCTCCAGGAGCTCGTCGATGGCCTCCCACAGCGCCTCCCTGGCGTCCGCGTCCTCGTCCACGGCCCGGATCCTCACCTTGGGCGGGACGTGCTCCCGCTCGTCCTCGACCTTGTGCCGCTTGCCCAGGATGGGGTGCTCGATGCGGTAGGTGGCCACGATCCCCTCCTTCCGGTTGAGCGCCCACTTCAGCAGGTTGCAGAGCGTGTGGTCCTCGCCGGGCAGCTCGAGGAGCACCTCGTCCCGGTCGTACTTCTTCACCTTCACCTCCACCTCGGGCAACCGCACGGGGGAGGCCCCCTCACAGGCGCTCCTCGAACTCCAGCAGCTCTTCGAGGGTGCGACCGCGCTCGCGCCCCTCGCGCTTGAGCTCGGACGCGAGCTTCTCGAGCTCCTTTAGGGTCCTCTCCGGGTCCTTCTTCAGCTCGCAGCGCCCGTCCTCACCCTCGCGGAGAACGCCCCGGTCGAGCGCCGCGTAGGCCAGGTCCATCGGGTCCAGGCCGTGCTCGTGGCAGACGAGGGTGAGGAGGCGCCGCACGGGCTCGGAGGCCGCGTAGAACCGGGCCTCCTTGTAGAGCTCGGCCAGCTCGCGCACGATCGCCTTGATCTCCCGCATCGGGGCGTCCGTGGTGAGCCAGGGCCCGCGCGCCTCGGCCCGGTACCCGCGCCGCTCCAGGACTTGGGCCAGGAGCTCGGAGGGGACCTTCGGGGCGCCGGCCTCTCGGCAGACCGTGCTCAGATGCAGCCGCACCCGCTTCTCGTCCTCGGACTCGGTCAGGACGGTCTTGCGCAGCTCCCCCAGCCGCCGGATGTAGGCGTCCACGGCCGCGTGCGGCCCGAACACCTTCACCTTGACCCGGGTACCCTTCGCGTCCAGGAAGGCGTCGACGCCCCGGGTGCGCTCGCTCTCCACCGCGCGAATGAACTTGCGCACCGTGTCCTGGTCGGGGAAGGAGAAGGTGACCTCCCGCTTCTCCATCCGGGTCAAGCCTCAGGCCTCCCTTAGGTACCCTGAGGCGACCTTCCGGGTCTCCGTGTGCCCGCAGGAGGGGCACCTCAGCTTTCTACCTTTGATCCGCTCCAGCTCGCTGCGGCATCGGCTGCAGTAGGCCAGGATGACCCCGTACTCCTCCCCCATGGTGGAGAGCTGGATCGGGGTCTTGACGCTGATCACCTTGGCGCGGACGATGTCTCCGGGCTGGAACTCCTCCGAGAGGTCCTCCACGTACGCGTCCCGGACGCGCGAGATGTGGATGCCGCCCACGCCCGAGGCCGCGGGCTCTCGGTCCATGCGATCGTGAGCGAGGTCGATCCGCACCAGCACCACCTGCTCCTTCACCGTCTGCACGCGCCCGATGACCGGAACGCCCTTGCGGAGCTTCGGCGGCGTGTCCACGAGGGGCTTGACCCGGACCTCGCGGCGCTCCAGGTCGACCTCCACCGTCCCGGTCACGGCGGCCCGCACGATCCCGTCGTCCTCGTACGTTCCCGGCCCCGGGTAGAACGCCTCGGCCAGCGTGATCTTGTCTCCCGGCAGCACGAACTGCCCCGGCTCCACGTACTTCTTCACTCGTCGCTCGTCCGGCCCTCGATCTGACGCTTGATCTCCCCCGCGAGCAGCCTCAGGAACTCGTCGACCCGACTTTCGGGGACGACCCCGCCGGCCGCCGGGGCGTGGCCGCCCCCCTTTCCTCCCACCTTTTCGGCGGCCCTTCTGATCGCCTTGGCGACGTTGATCCCCTCCCCGTCTACGACCCGGGCGCTGACCTTTCCCCTTCTCACGCACACCCCGACGGGGGTGCCCATCACGCCCGCCACGTGGGACGCGACCCTTCCGGTCATCGCGGGGTGAATGTCGTCCATGATCGCGTACGCCACGACCTCCTCCAGGCATTTGGCCACCTCCCGGGCGCGCTGAAGCACCTCGTGCTCCTCCAGCATGGCCTCCCGCGCCAGCTCGTACACCTCATCCAGCTCGGGAACCGCGGTCTCCGGGAGCTTGAGCGCGAGCTCCCTGCGATCGTCCCCGTCCATCTTCACCAGCGCGTAGTCGAGCAGGCTGGCCTCGGTGTAAACCTTGCGCCGATCGTACCGGCGCAGCACCTCGTCCAGCACCCGGGAGTGCTCCTCCGCGTAGTCCGTGAACGCCGCGTAGGCCGCCAGCAGCTTCAGGTCCCGCTCGTGCAGGTCCAGCGTGGCCCAGTAGCACAGCTCCGCCGCGCACAGCCGCGTGTCGTGCACGAACACGTCCGGGCGCACGTCCTCCAGCACCTGATGGTGATCCACGATGAAAACCCGGCAGCCCTCGGACCTGGCATCCTGCACGGCGTCCCGCGCCGTCGACCCCAGGTCCGCCGCGATCAGCACGTCGCACTCCGGGGCGATGCCCGAGACCACCTCGGTGAAGTTCGCGGGCGGAGAGAAGTACAGCACGAAGTCCAGGTCCAGACCCTGCAGCACGTGCCCCAGGATCGCCGCGCTCGCCAGCCCATCCACGTCGATGTCCGCGACCACCGCCACCCGCTCATCCTCCAGCTCCTCCAGGTGCGGCACCAGCGCGTTCCTCACCTTCTCCACGGGATCCCCCAAGGTCGACCCCCTTTACCTACCCCTCCGGAACACGAGAACGACCGCGCCCACGTGTTTAATTCTACGCCGGTGATGCCGGTACATCGCCGGCACCGGGAACCTCGCCCGACCCACCACCTCGCACTCCGCCCCCCACTCCCGCGCCCTCTCCCTCCAGAAGTCCTCCGTCCCCGCGCGATGCAGTGAGACCACCACCGGCGCGTGCTCCAGCCCCACCCGCACGAACGGCCGATCCGCCCCCCGGCGCTGCACCCCGAACGGCGGGTTCATGATCGTCACGTCGAACCGACCGCCCCGAAACTCCCGCACGTCGCAGCGTACCAACTCCACCCGATCCAGCACCCCAACCCGCTCCGCGTTCTCCCGGGCCACCCGCAGCGCGTCCCCGTCCACGTCCACCAGCGTGGCCCGGCTCGCCCCCGCCAGCACGGCCCCGATCCCGATCTTCCCCGTACCCGCCCCCAGATCCAGCACCCTGGCCCCCTCCAGCCCCACCTCCGCGTCGGCGATGGAGAGCAGCACCCGAACCAGCTCCCCGGGCGTCTCGTACTGCTCCAACCGCAACTTGGGACGCTCGAACCCGCGCAGCCGATCCAGCACCATCGCCACCCGCTTGTCGATCAACCCGACTCCTCCCACAGCAGCTCCCGAATCCACCAGGGCAGGTCCCGAGTGCGCTCCCCTGGATCCATCCGAACGAACCGCTTACCACCGCAGAACGGGCACCGCTCCGGCGCCCTCCTACGACCCACCCGCCTCCCGCACCGGGCGCATATTACATGGAAGGTTAAGGCTCACCCACCCCCGTGGGGGACCCGGATGCCCTCCGGCCCGGTGCACCTGCTGTACGGCCTCGTGCTCGCCGCCGCGGCCCACCCGGGAAGCCCCGAGTACGGCGGGGTGATCCTGTACTCCTCGCTGGCCCCGGACTTCGCGACCGCCGCCTACCACGACCGGTACCCCGACCTCCGGTACGTGGATTACCGGTGGGCGCACTGGCCCGAGCACGTGCACGAGTACGCCGAGATCATCGCGGACCGGACGGTGACGCCGCTGCTTCACCTGGACCGGGAGCGGACGATCTGGTGCGCGGAGGTGGGGATCTCCAGCCACCTGTTCCTGGACGTTTACACGCACGTGCGCACGTCCCCGATCAAGGAGTGGCGGGAGCG
>JAMOPY010000013.1 GCA_027064305.1 Methanobacteriota archaeon | reverse complement strand
TCTCCCGGCTCGAGCGGGGCCTCGAGCTGCTCCTACGATCGGGCCTGGTGCGGGACGGCGACCGGCTGGTGGTGTGGGTGCTGCTCGAACCGTGGCAGATGAGCGACGCGACGCTGTCGGAGTTCGAATCCTTCCTGGAACGGCTCAAGCGGGGCGTTACCCTGCGGGCGAACGGGCTGACCGCCAGGATCGAGCTCGCCGACCCCAAACGGGTGGTGAAGGACCTGGACTCGTACCGCTCGATCGAGCTCCCCATCCCGAGCTACGAGCGCGCCCTCCGGTACGAGGGGTACGCGCCGATCCGCGACCTGCAGGTGGACCCGGAGGTTCGGCACCTATACGAGCGATACCTGGAAACCCTCAGGAGCGTCGACGACCGGCTGAGCCGGCTCCTGGAACGGGGACTCGTGGACCGGGAGCTGGAGCGCCGCCTCGACCGGGTGGTCCAACTGGCCTGGAACGACGCGGCCCTCTACGCGGCCCTGCAGGGATGGAGGAACCCCGACCTGGTGAAGAGGTACCTGAGGTCGCTGCTCGACGCGGCCCAGGAGCTCGCCCGAGCGGTGAACGAGCGGTACCCTAGGGTGGTGGGAGGCCGACACCGCGCCACGCCGAGCGCCAGCGGAGGCTCGAGCGCGGGCCGCGCCAAGGTCGCGAGGTCCGAGACTCACCCCGGACCCGCCCAGGCCGAAAAGGCGGCTCGAACCGCTTCGACCCGAGGGGGCACCGGGGTTCGAACGCGCAGCGCCCCCACCGGGCGGCCCCAGGGCGGGAGCGCGAGATCGGAGGAATCCCCGGAGGTGAAGGAGGCGAGGAAGAAGGTGAGCGAGGAGAGGAAGGGAACGAACGGGGCCCGGAACGGCGGAACGGGTGACCGGGCCTCCAGGGCCGCTCGGCCCGGGGAGCCCCTCGATCGCGCGCCCACCGGACCCTTCGTCCACCTGCCCGTCCTGGTGCTCCTACTTCGCCGCCGCGTCAGGACCGGCTGAGGACCTCCCAGTACCCCGAGAGGCGCCGTGCCACCTCCTCCACCCGCTCGGGGCCCTCCGGGTTCTCCTCCGGTGACCCGACCGGCTCGCGCAGGTCCGTGGGCAGCCCGGCCAGCCCGCAGATGACGGCCAGGTTGGTGTACGGGAGCCCGTCCTCCACGGAGTAGCCGCCCTCCAGCACCGCCACGGGACCTAGGGCGTTCACCTCCTCGGCCAGCTTCACCGCCCTCCGCATCATCCACTCGTAGCCGCGGGCGGTCACCGACAGGTTCGTGATCGGGTCGGTGAAGTGGCAGTCCTGGCCCGCGGAGATCAGGATCAGGTCGGGCCCGTACTCGCGCACGATCGGGTCGATGATCCGCTCGAAGGCCCGTCGGTAGGTGCGGTCCCCCGAGCCCGGGGGTACCGGGATGTTCACGGTGTACCCCTCGCCCCTCCCCTCACCCACCTCATGCGGGAACCCGGTGCCCGGGTACAGGGTCCTACCGTCCTGGTGAATGGAGACGTACAGCACGTCGTCCCGGTCGTAGAAGATCTCCTGCGTCCCGTCCCCGTGGTGCGCGTCCCAGTCCAGGATCGCGATCCGCTCCACGCCGAGCTCCCGGAGCGCGTACTCCGCGGCGATCGCAACGTTGTTGAAGTAGCAGAAGCCCGCCGCCTTCGCCCGGCCCGCGTGGTGCCCGGGCGGCCTCACCATGGCGAAGGCGACGTCGTACTCCCCGCTCACCGTCAGCTCGACCGCCCGGAGGGCCCCGCCCGCCGCCAGCCTCGCCTGCTCGTACGTGCGACCCGTGACGATCGTGTCCGCGTCGATGACCCCGCCACCCTGCTCGCTCATCCGGCGGATCAGTTCCACGTGCTCCGGCTCGTGCACCAGCTCAAGCTCCTCCCTCCCCGCCGGCCTCGGCTCGACCAGCTCGATCCCCTCCACCTCGAGCACGCCCTCCTCGCGCAGCCGGTCCACGGTGTAGGAGAGGCGCTCCCGCCGCTCCGGGTGCGTGGGGTGCTGCTCGTGCTCCAGGTACTCCTCGTCGTAGACCAGCGCCAGCCGTCGCTCCGCCCTCCACACGCGCCCCTCACCCCCGGATGACGAGAGGGCGGGGGTGACCCGAGGGCGGGATGATCGGGGAGACCGCTGCCGAGGGGGACGGCCCGTGCGGGTCACGAGGCTGAAAGGGTTGACCGTGTCCTGGGACGCGAGGCCGCTCGCCCCCAACTCCGTGTACGGGGAGGATTACCGGAGGGTCCACGAGAACGTCTCCGCCGTGCTGGAGGCGGTCTCCGAGGCGTTCGGCGAGCCCGAGGGCGACCTGGCGATCGGTTTCAGCGGGGGCAAGGACAGCTTCACCTGCGCGCTCGCCCTTCGACCCTTCCTCGAGGGGTGGGACGCGGAGGCGCGGCTCGTGACCGTCGACGTGCGCGTCCGAGGGGTGGAGATCTGGCGCCCGTATCGGCGGGACCTGGAGCGGATGGCCGAGGAGTTGGGCTACAGGCTGAAGTTCGTGCGACCGTCCGAGGACGTGGAGGACCTGGCGGAGGAGATGAACAAGCCGCCGTGCAAGGTTTGCTCCGCCCTGCGCCGCCGGGAGCTCGCGGAGCGGTACGACTGGGTCGTGTACGGGCACACGGCCGAGGACGCGCTGGAGACGCTGCTGATGAGCGCGAACCGGGCCCGGGGAGCGGGCACGTTCCCGCCCGCGGAGTACCTGGAGGAGGATGACGCCTACCTCCTCCGTCCCCTGTACGTGGTCAGCGAGCTCCGCACGGCCCGGATCTACCGGGAGATCCGCGAGCGGTTGGGCCTGCCTAGGGTCGAGCCGGAGTGCCCGCACGCGAAGCGGTACCGGGACGCCGACTCCCCCCGCCGGCTGGCCGCGGAGGCCGTGGAGGGGATCCGCCGGCTGGCCCGCGTTCGGGACGAGCTCGCCGTGGAGAACGTGGCTCGGGGGTTGGCCCGGATGGCGCTGGCCGACGTCGCGTGCGGGCGGGATCGGTTTCCCTCCCTGCGCTGATCCGACTCGAGGATCGTTATGAGAATCGTAACGATTTCCGGTGGAGCCGCGGCCGGGATTTGAACCCGGGACCACGGCCTTACCAAGGCCGCGCTCTAACCAGGCTGAGCTGCCGCGGCGCGCCCGTACCGGGCCCCTCCCTCACGTTTAAAAACGTTGCGTGCCTAGTGGAGGACGAGCGCCACCGGCACCGCGCAGAGCGGCACGGTCAGCGCGGCCAGCCCCAGGGCCGCGAGCGAGCGGGCCGAGGTGACCCTCAGCCCCGCCAGCACCTTGGACCCGTCCAGCGGCGGGATCGGGAGCAGGTTGGCCAGCTGCAGCGCGGCGTTCCAGGCGGCCCCGTGCGGGACGATCGGCAGGAGGATCAGCCCGGCGAGCGCCCCGCTGAACGGGCCCGCCGCCGCGATGAGCGCCTCCGTGTCCGGCGTGGTGGGCAGGTGCTCGACGAAGGCCCCGCCGAGCGGGAGGAACACGGGGGCGGACGCCGGCACCCTCAGCAGCCGGCAGGCGAGGTAGTGCCCCAGCTCGTGGAAGAACACGCCCACCACCACCGCCAGCCCGACCGGCCCCCAGATCCCCCAGTGCAGGAGCGCGCTGATTCCCAACGTTTGGAGGGTCTTGCCCCACCCGTACCCCACCTTGAGCGCGGTCCCCGCGAGCTTCGCGATCCCGGGCACCCCAACCACCCCACGGGGGTGAGACGCGTTGTCCGAGACCGAGGCCTTCGAGCGGGCCTGCCGCGAGCTGATCGAAAAAATGCTCTCGGGCGAGATCCGGACGAAGAGGGAGCTGCAGGACGCGAAGCGGGAGGTCTGTCGTAAGTACCGGCTGTCCAAGTTCCCGACGGACGCGGACGTGCTGGAGCACGCGACGCCCGAGGAGCGGAGGAAGCTCCGCGAGATCGTGGTGAAGAAGCCCGTCCGGTCGATCTCGGGCGTGGCCGTCGTCGCCGTGATGGCGAAGCCGTACCCCTGCCCGCACGGGCGCTGCGCGTACTGCCCGGGCGGGCCGGAGCGGGGCGTCCCGCAGAGCTACACGGGCAAGGAGCCGGCCGGTCGTCGGGCCAAGGAGCACGACTTCCACCCGCGCCGCCAGGTGGAGGCCCGGCTGCGCCAGCTGGAGATCTCGGGTCACCCGACGGACAAGGTCGAGCTCATCATCATGGGCGGCACGTTCCCGGCCATGCCCCTCTGCTACCAGGAGTGGTTCGTGCGGGAGTGCCTCAACGCGCTGACGGGCAAGGACGCGCTCACGATCGAGGAGGCGCAGAAGCACGCGGAGACCGCCGAGCACCGGCCCGTGGGGATCACGTTCGAGACCCGCCCGGATTACTGCAAGGAGGAGCACGTGGACCGGATGCTCCGGCTGGGCGCCACGCGCGTCGAGGTGGGCGTGCAGACGATCTACGACTTCATCCTCAAGCGCGTCGAGCGGGGCCACACGGTCCGGGACACGATCGAGGCCACCCGGATCCTGAAGGACGCCGGCCTCAAGGTGTGCTACCACGTGATGCCGGGCCTGCCCGGGTCCGATCCCGACCGGGACCTCCGCATGTTCAAGCGCCTGTTCAAGGACCCGCGGTTCAAGCCGGACATGCTGAAGATTTACCCGTGCATGGTCTTCGAGGACACGCCCCTCTACGACCTGTGGAAGCGGGGCGAGTACGAGCCGTACGACGAGGAAACGGCCGTGCGGGTGATCGCGGAGGCCAAGCGCCGGTACATCCCCGAGTACTGCCGGATCATGCGCGTGCAGCGGGACATCCCGGCGCACCTGGCCGCGGCGGGCATCCGAAAGACGAACCTGCGGCAGCTCGTCCACGAGTACATGGAGGAGCGCGGCTGGAAGTGCCGGTGCATCCGGTGCCGGGAGGCGGGTCACCGAATGCGCGAGGGAGCCGAGGTCGACCCGGAGCGGGCCGAGCTGCGCATCATCCGGGAGCGGACGTGGCGGGGCGGCGTCGACTACTTCCTGGCCTACGAGGACCCGGAGGCGGACGCGATCCTCGGGTACCTGCGCCTACGGAAGCCCACGGAGCACGCGCACCGCCCCGAGATCGACCCGGAGACCGCCATCGTGCGCGAGCTGAAGGTCGTCGGACCCACCGTCCCCCTCGGCGAGCGGGACTCGAAGGCGGTGCAGCACCGCGGATTCGGCGAGCGGCTGATGAAGAAGGCGGAGGAGCTCGCGGAGAGCGAGCTCGGCGCGGAGAGGATCCTCGTGATCAGCGCCATCGGCACCCGGGAGTACTACCGACGGTTGGGCTACGAGCGCGTGGGCCCGTACATGGGCAAGGAGCTCGGCTAACCCGGGACCAAGATCACCGGCACATCCCGCACGCACTCCTCGATCCCGCGCCGGAGCGTGATCTTCTCGAACCCCGGCACGCTGCCCACGCCCACCACCACCGCGTCGGCGCCCGCCTCCTTCGCGAACTCCATCACGGCCTCCGGACCCTCCCCCTCCACCACCTCGAACCGCGCCCCGTACTCCCGCCTCACCAGCTCCTCGATCAGGGACGCCTCCTGACGCATGAACTCCCTCAACGCCCGCGCCATCTCCTCGTTCAACCCCTTGAACGCCCGCGCGTCGATCAGGTACACCGCGATCACGTCCTCCGTCCGCTCCCGCGCGTACTCCAGCGCCCGAAACGAGGGATCCGAACCGTCCATCAGCACGACGTACCGAACCATCAACCACCCTCCCCCAGCAGCACCTCCACCCGGGCCAACTTCACCACCTGCAGCAGGTGAGCCACCACCCGGTTCAACCCCTCCCCCGCCACCCGATCCAGCGCCGGCACGCCCTTTAGCCCCACCGCCCGCAACCGCTCCCCCTCCTCCAACACCGGAAGTCCGAAGAACCGGGCCGGCGTCACCGTCGCCGCCCGAAGCGCGTCCACCGGCCGCATCCCCAACCGCAGCCAGGCGTACCGGGCCTCCTCCCACACGTCCGGCTCCACGCACATCCCGTTGTCCGTGCCCAGCGCGAGCCTCAACCCCCGCAGCCGCTCCACCTCCGGCACCCCGAGCTCGAAGTACTCGTTCGAGCGCGGGCAGAGCACGACCAAGGGATCCAACTCCCTGAGCAGCTCCTCATCCCGGCCCGTCAACACCACGCAGTGCACCACCCCGTCCGGCTCCAGCAGCTCCACCGCCCGCTCCAGCTCCGTCACCCCGTGCTCCCGCACGCACTCCCGCACCGACCGCCAGCTCTCGTTCACGTGCACGAACACCCGCAGCCCCGAGTCCCGCACCGCCTCCAACGCCTCCCCCGGCAGGTGCACGTCCGGCACGCCCACGAACTCCGTCACCGCCCGCAACCGCCGCAGCTCCCCCTCCAACCGCTCCGGCTCCCACGAGCCCGGACGACCCATCGGCACGTATTCCGGGAACCCCACCCGGCCCGCCGCCCTCAGCCCCAACCGCACCCCCTCCGGACCACCCTCCCGAAAGTCCGCCACGCCCGGGCAGCCGAACCGCAACGACGCCGCCAGAAACCCCGCGATCGCCCCCTCCAGCTCCCCCTTATCCACCTCCCTCAACAGCCGGTGCTTCAACCCGTCCGGCGGGGCCACCACCCGCTCCAGCGGCCGCCCCAGACCCGCGTGACGAAACGCCCAATCCGCCGCGTGAACGTGGGCGTTGAACGGGGCCGGAAGGAGCGCGTCGTAGGACCGACCACCCCGCTCGCGACCCTCCTCGACCCGACGAACCACCCCGTCCCGCACCTCCACCGTCACCGGCGCGTAGGGCTCCAGACCCTCGCCCACCAACCCCAGATCCGCCGTGATCACCCCATCCCTCACTCGCCGCACCGGCAGGGCTTCCGCCCGCACTTCGGGCACTTCCCCGGGTACTTTTCCCTCAGCAGCTCCTCCACGTCCACCCCGACCACGTTGGCCAGCGAGAAGGCCCACGCGATCACATCCGCCAGCTCCTCTCGAATCCCCTCCTCGTCCCCGCGACGCACCGCCTCCGCCAGCTCCCCCACCTCCTCCACCAGCCAGAGCAGCGTCCGCTCCGGGCCCCGCTCCCGGTCCTTCTCCCCGTAAATCTCGTCCATCAACCGCTGGAACTCGGAGATCCTCATGCCTTTCCCACCCGCCCGTACCCACCGCCTCCGGCCGTCTTCACGACGAGCATGTCACCCGGCTCGAGCACGGTCGAATCCTTCGACCCCAACCGCTCCACCGACCCGTCCGCCCGCTCCACCAAGTACTCAGCGGGCGCGCCCGGCTCACCGCCCTCCGCCCCCCTCGGACCCCGCTCCACCCTGTCCCCCAGCACCGTGACCCGACACCGCTCCAGCGCCAGGTACCGGCGCACGATCCCGTCCCCGCCCCGCCGCTCCCCCGCACCACCGCTCCCCCGACGGACCGTGTACTCCAGGATCCGGATCGGGTACTCCCGCTCCACGTGCTCCACCGGCGTGTTGGCCGTGTTGGTCAGGTACACGTGCACGGCGCTCTCCCCGTCCCGCTCCGGGGAGGCCCCCGCGCCCCCACCGATCGTCTCGTAGTACGCGAAGTCCGGGCCCCCGATCGCCACGTTGTTCATCGACCCGTGCGAGTGGGCCGGCAGGTCGGGGATCGCCCCCCGCAGCGCGTCCA
The DNA here is from genome assembly GCA_027064305.1 of Methanobacteriota archaeon. Lineage (GTDB taxonomy): Archaea > JAADCQ01 > Methanopyri > Methanopyrales > Methanopyraceae > Methanopyrus. The sequence continues at coordinate 6,980 of JAMOPY010000013.1, read as the reverse complement.
GCACCGCGTCCACGATGCGCTGCGACGTCTCCACGTTGCCCGCGCACACGGGGGCCGGCGGGCGCGGGTTGACCACCGTCCCCTCCGGAGCCCGCACGCGAATGGGCCGGTACGCCCCCTCCGACGCGGGCGTCCCCGGGTCCAGCGCGGCCTTGAGCACGAAGAAGACCGCCGAGTACGTCACCGGCAACGGGGCGTTGACCGGCCCGTCCACCTGCTCGCTCGTCCCCGAGAAATCGACCGTGATCTCATCCCCCTCCACGCTCACGGTCACCTTGATCCACACGTCCCCGTCCGAGACCCCATCACCCTCCAGCCGATCCGCCCCGTGATACTCCCCGTCCGGCAGCCGCTCGATCGCCCGCCTCATGCGCCGCTCCGCGTACTCCTTCGCCCACTCGCACGCCTCCCGGAACGCCTCCACCCCGTGCTCCTCCACCAGCTCCCCCACCCGCTCGCAGCCCAACAGCGCGGCGGAGAGCTGCGCCATCAGGTCGTACCGCCGCTCCCGCCCCCCGCGCGAGTTGGCCTCGACCAGCCGCAGCAACTCCTCCCGAGGCTCCCCACCCTCCGCCAGCCGGACCGGCGGGATCCGCAGCCCCTCCGCGTACACGTCCTCCGCATCGTGCGGCATGCTCCCCGGCGCCTTCCCGCCCACGTCCGCGTGATGCGCGCGGACCGCCGCGAACCCCAGCGGCTCCCCCTCGTGAAAGATCGGCGCGACGACGGTCAGATCCGGCAGGTGCGTGCCGCCCCGGTACGGATCGTTCACTAGAAACGCATCCCCGGGCTCCATCTCCCCCGGATCGAACTCCTCCAGCACCGCCCGAACGGCCCAGCGCATGGACCCCAGGTGCACCGGGATGTGCTCCGCCTGCGCGACGAGCTCCCCCTCCGCGTCGTACACCGCGCAGGAGAAATCCTCCCGCTCCCGAATGTTGGGCGAGAACGCGCTCCGACGCAGGTGCGCCCCCATCTCCTCGCACGCGTAGATCAACCCCTGCCGGATCACCTCCCGGCGCAACCCCTAACCCCCCAGCACCCCGGACAGCCCGCGCAGGAACGCCCGCCGCACCCGCTCGTACGCGTTCACCACCCCCGGACCCACGTGCAGCAGCACGTCCCCCTCCCGGGAACGCCTCGCGACCTCCCGCGCCGCCTCCTCCACCGACCGCACCGCCACCCCCTCGCAGCCCGACTCCTCCGCCCCGCGCACCACCTCCCGGGCCGCATCCATGTCAAGCCGCTCCAACGTCTCGTTGAACCCACTCGCCGCCACGAAGTCCGCGAACTCCCCCACGATCCGCCCGAACTCCCGCTTATCCCGCTCCGTCACCGTGTCCGGGTTATCCACGCTCACGAGCAACCGACCCCCACGCTCCTCCGCCAACTCCCGAAACGGCGGCAGGCTCGCCCGCAGACCCTCCGGGTTGTGCGCCGCGTCCAGGTACGCGACCCGCCCCGCGAACTCCCCCACCAACTCCATCCGACCCGGCACTCCCTCGAACGTCTCGAGCCCCTCCTCCACCCCCTCCGGATCCGCCCCGAACTCCAGGCAGGCCGCCACGGCCCCCGTGCAGTTCTCCACGTAATAACCCAGCAGCCGGAACCCCGCCTCCACCCGACACCCCGGCCCTTCCACCACCAACCTCCCGTCCACCCGACGCCCGAAGTAGTCCGCCTCCCCACTCCGCACGGAGTACCACACCGCCCCCTCCAACCGCTCCCGCAGCTCCCGACAGTCGTACCCCGCCACGACCGTCTCACTCATCCCCACGATCGTCAGCTTCCGACGCACGTACCGCTCGAACGACCCCCCGAACTCGTCCAAATGCTCCGGCGCGACGTTCGTCAGCACGCCCACGTCCAGCCGAATCCCCGACGCCAACCGGATCGTCCCGTGCGGCAGCTCCACCACCGCCACGTCGCACCCCTCCACCTCCCCCGTCACCACCCCCTCCACGAGCGCCTCGATCACCAGGTGACGATCCAGGGACGAGCACCGCCACACGTCGTACCCACACGCCTCCAACAGGTGCGCGATCGCCCAGGTCGTGGTCGTCTTCCCGTTCGTCCCCGTCACCCCGACGGCCGGAACCGGAAAGAGACTCCCCAACACCTCCGCCACGTCCCGCACCGTGATCCGCTCCGGCACCCGCTCCGCCAACCGCCGCCCCTCCGCACCCTCCGGGATCGCGGGCGAGACGAAGACCGCGTCCGCCGCCTCAAACAGCCCCGGATCGTGCCCCCCCAGGACCACCTCCACCCCCTCCCGCTCCAACACCTCCAGGTACTCCCGCTCCTCCGACGTGAACTCCTCCCACTCCCGCACGTCGTTCACCACCACCTCGCACCCCGCGTGGTTCAACAACCGCGCGACCGACCGACCCGCGCTCCCCGCTCCGACAACTATAACCCGACTCAAACCCCCTCACCCCCACGGGCGGGGAGACCGCCTTGACCGCCGAGACCCGCCGCCTCACCTTAAACGCTGCCGCCGGCCCCGTGACCGGCTACCTCTGCCGCGTCCACACCCCCGACGGAACCCCCGGCCTCGGCTTCGGCTACGACCCCACCACCGCCCACGAGATGGCCATCCTCGACGCCGAAGCCCGCTCCGAAGGCCTACCCCTCACCGAGATCCTCGGCGGCGAACCCCGCACCCTCCAATCCGCCCTCCGCCTCCACCCCGAGGACGGCCCCCGCGAGGCCCAGCACGGCCTCACCGCCGGCTACACCACCGCCCGCATCCCCGCCGACACCCCCCACGCCACCGCCATCTCCACCCTCGACTTCGACACCATCCTCCTCGACTTCCCCGACCACCCCAACGAACGCACCCTCGAGGAGATCCGCGCCGCCACCGACGCCGAGGTCATCGCGCTCACCCCCCGCGAGTTCGACGCCGACGTCCCCGTGTACGTCAAGGTGCGCACCGAGGACGAACTCCACGCCCTCGACGCCGCCGACGGCGTCGCCCTCACCGTCCAACGCGTCGGCTTCCTCGACACCATCCTCCTCGGCCGCAAGGCCCGCGAACAGGGCCTGAAAATCGCCATCCTCACCGAACTCGAGAGCGCCGTCTCCGTCAAGGCCGCCGCCCACCTCGCCGGCGCCCTCAACGCCGAGATCTGCGACCTCTCCGGCCACCTCCCCCTCTACGAGGACCTCGAATCCCTCGGCTACGCCCCGGAGCTCGAACTCACCGGACCCGGCCGCGAGGTCCGCGTCCACCACGACCCCTACGAACTCGCCGAGGCCCCCTGAACCGCCCGCGCCAACCGTTACAAGACCCGTAACGATTCGAGAAGGGGGCGTAGGGGAGGGCTAGCGCCGGCGCGCCGCCAGCGGGAGCAGCGCGACCAGCGCCAGCACCGGTAGCACCGGACCCTTACCGCTCTTACCACCCTGCTGACCCTTACCACCCTGCTTCTCCAGCTTACTCACCCGCTTCTCCAGACCCTTCACCTTACCCTGCAGGCCCTCCACCCGCTGCTTCACCTGCTGCACCTCCCGGCTCACGGACGAGACGTCACCCTCCAGCTCCTTCATCGCCTCGTACCGGTGCCGCCACGTCGGCAGCTGCAGCGAGATGTAGCTCGCCAGCACCTTCGCCACCGCCTCCACGGCGCCCGGAGCGTCCAGCACGCCCCGCCGCACGTAGATGATGTACATGTCATCGTTCGTGCCCAGCTGATCCTTGGGGATCCTGTAAATGCGGGTGTTGATGTAGACCGTCACGTTCTTCTGTTTACCATTCTGCACGTACGTGTACTTCTCCTCGTTAGCCTGGGTCTCGGCCGCGAGCTGCGCGTTGAAGTGCCTCAGGATGGCCTCCTTGTAGTTGTACACGTCCGGCTCGCCCTGCTTCGGGTTACCCTCGAACAGCTTCCGGTCCGTGATCCCCGTCACCGTCAGGTACGGAACCACCAGCACGTACTTCACGCCGGCCTTGTTCAGCTCCTGCATCACCTGCTTGAAGTTGTTGTACCTGATGTCCCACCGAGACTGCTCCCACTTCTCCGGACCGATCTCCGGGTTGTTGAAGGCGAAGAACCTGGCCTTGCTCCGGTCGATCCCGAGCTTCTCCGCAAGGCGCTTGAGCACGTACTCGATGTTCGCCTTGTAGTCCTGCCAGTAGCTGACCCTCAGCGTGCCGAACGCGATCACCAGCAGTCCGAGCTCGTTCTTGTTCTTGACCGTATTGATCAGGTCCCCTAGTGTGGGGTTCTGGATGCCACTCAGCAGGCTCTGCAGGTTGGAGTCTGAGATGTTCACCAGCTGCTTACCCTCCTCTGCCTCGACGTTCTTGTACATCAGCTCCGGGATGACGCCCAGGTCGTCCTGCCGGTCCCAGGACGCGATGCCGAACTGCTGGTACACGTACGCGTACCTCGGGACCTTCTGGTCCTCCACCAGCACCCGCTCGATCAGCTCCGGGATCTCCACGCCCTGGTGCTGACCGCCCCGGTTCAGGAACGCCGGCAGGATCACGATCAGCCCGTCCTTACCCTTGTTCGTGAACTGCGCCGCCTGCTTCAGCGCGTACCCGAACTCCGTCTCCAGGGTCTCCTCCTCCGTCCGGATCGACTCCTGGTGGATCTCGTACGTCTTGCCGCCCTGCAGCGTGACCTCGGTCACACCGAACGTCTCGAACTCGCCCGGGTACACCTTGATGTCGTAGCCCTCGCTGAAGGTCGCCGACAGGTACTCCTGGAGCTTCTCCGGCAGCTGGTGGGCCTTGTACACCCAGTGCGGGTCGTAGCTGCCGTGGTACGGCAGCACCACGGCCACCTTGAAGCTCTCCTCCTCCGCCAGCGCGGGCCCCATCAGGGCCGTCAGGGCGGCGAGGAGCACGGCCAGGGGTCTCACGTGGGTGGACCCCCCGGGAGCGCCGCCGTCCCTTACTGAATAATAAGCTTAGAATCGGTTCGAACCGGTGAACTTAGGTTAACACATCTTCGGTAATAATAAAAGATGGTTTAGTAGTCAGCCCGGGGATCGGTCCGGCGGGAGACTGCGGGAAGAAGAAGAGGCGGGGAAAAGCGGGGGCCTAGCGCCGGCGTCGGAGGAGGGCCAGCGCGACGGCCACCGCCAGCGGGTGGACCGGGATCCCGTGGGTCCCCCGGGTCCCCTTCGCGCCGGTCTTTTCACCGCCCTTGCCGGTCTCGCTGGTGCCCCGCTCCGTCGCGCCGACGTTGGGGATCAGCCGGTGCACGTCCGCGGTGGTCCGCTGGAGGAACACCTCGGGGTGGGAGAACGCCACCGCGCAGAGGGTGCCGTACATCTGCGAGGAGGCGCTCACCCGCTCGAAGTTCTCCCGGTTCGGGTAGGGGAACGCGGCCAGCCCGTCGTACTGCACGCACTCATGGTACAGCCACTCCTGCTCGCTCTCCATCGTCGCCCCGAGCTGGTTGAGCTCCCGTATCGCGTCGTTCCCCAGTCCCAGTCGCTGGGCGAGGGTCAGCGCCATGAGCACGCGGGCCGTGTGGACCACGTACGGGCCCACGCCCGACAGTCGGGTGCTGGAGTACGCCCAGCCGACGGCCTTCTTGCCGTCGAACTGCACCACCGAGTGGCTCCGGCACTTCGCCGCCCAGTCCACGAGGGCCTTCAGGGCCCGGTTGATGCAGTCGGCCAGCTTGTTCTTGTCCAGGCCCAGCTCGTCCGCGAGGGAGTACGCGTCGATCAGTCCGAGCAGGATCGTCGCCTCCGAGGGCGGCGCGTACCGGGAGCCCATGATCGCGGCGGACTCCATCTCCCACAGGTTCGGCCCCTCCCTGCTGTTCGGCGGGTTCTGGTGGGATTCGAGCCACTGCACGGCCTTCCGGATCGCCTGCTTGATCTGGTTCACCGTGGCCTCGCTCAGTCCGATCAGGTCCCGGTACCGGTAGGCCTCGCACAGGGCCCGTAGGGCCTGGGCCGTGTACAGCGGGTCCTCCGTCTTCGACCACGTCCGGTTCGCGCTGTATCCACCGTCTCCCAGCTGCTGGTCGAGGAGGAACCGCACGGCCGCCTGCGCGCACTTGGCCACGTCGTACCGGGCGCCGTTCAGCGTGACCTCCCGGATGTTCAGCCGCAGGGCGGGGATCACCACGTCGGCCAGGATCTGCGCCGTCCTCAGGACGTGCCCCTTGCCGGATGGGAACCGGGTCGTGCCCGAGGATAGGATCACCTTCCAGCCCCAGCCACCGTCCTTGTGCTGCAGCGACAGGAGCTTGGCGAGGGCGGTGGTCACCGCGGTCGCCATCCGGGACCGGTAGGGCTCGGGCCAGTCCTTGACGTGCGCCTCTCCGCTCAGCAGCGCGGCGTAGATCGAGGACAGCGCCGAGTAGGTCCCGTAGATCACCTCGCCGGACGACTCCCACCTCGCGTGACCGTACTTGGCCGTCCAGTACACGCACTCCTTGGACACGTGCAGCTGGAGGTTCTTGCCCGAGAACAGGTAGTACCGTGGGTCGCCCTCCTTCGCCTGCTGGGACAGCCGGTTGGCCTCGTCTAGGGCCACCCAGTAGCGCGCGGCCTTGTCGATGACCGGTCCCCAGTTCACCGGGTGCGCGGCCGCCGCCCCCGCGAGGCAGAGGGCGGCGGTGAGGGCGAGAATCAGCCGCCTCACGCGCGGCCTCCCCCAAACCGTTATTTAGGTGCGGTTAACGCCGTTCCCGCGCGGGGCCTCTTGAACTTGGATGTAAAAGCGTTTCGCTTAATTTTAGCGCTGGTGGCGCTGGTCTCGCCGTTCTGCGGGCCCGTGGGCGCCGTTCACGTGGTCCTGTTCACGAACGCGCCGCTGACCGGGGTGCACGAGGCGGCCCGGGAGGCGGGGGTATCCGTCAGCGTTTACCCGGTTCCGAAGCAGCCGGAGGACGTTTCCAGGATCCCCTGGGACGTGGTGGACCGCGAGCTGTCCCGCACCGACGTGCTGGTGATCGACGCCATGGGCGGCGTGCCCCGGGTGCTCGCGGAGCGGCTCTCCGGGCGGC
>JAMOPY010000012.1 GCA_027064305.1 Methanobacteriota archaeon | reverse complement strand
GTACCTGATGACGCCGGTGAGGCGCGTCGTGGAGGCGGTGGTGGACCGGTTGGACGCGGTGGCGCGTCGGTACGGGGCGCGGGCGGTGGGGGTGTTCTGCGGGCTCGGGCTCGTGACGCCGGCGATGGTGCTGGATCGGCTTTGGGAGCTGGGGAAGCGGGTGGAGGCGGTGGTCAGCCTCCGTGCCTTTACCCTGGACTTCCCGCGGCCGGCGGAGTACGTGCTGTCCCGGTTGAACGCGCCGCTGGTGCAGGTGGTCTTCCCGTTCCTGGGCGACGAGCGGATGAGCGTGGGTGAGTACGCGGGCGAGTTGGCGGGGCCGCTGCTGGAGTGGACGTACCAGGTGCAGCTGGGCTCGGAGCGGGAGGGTGGGTTCTGGTTCCGCGTGCTCTGGTTGAACTCGCCGGAGGGCCCGCGGCTGCTGCCGGGCACGCTGGACGATCTGGCGGGGTTGGTGGAGCGGCTGCTCAGGCTGCGGAGGCTGCCGAACCGGGAGAAGCGGGTGGCGCTCGTGGTCTACTGCTACCCGCCGGGCCGCTCGGGGTTGGGGGCCGCGTACCTGGACGTGCCGCGGAGCCTGGTGCGCCTGCTGGCCGCGCTGGCCGCGTGGGGGTTCGATCTGGGCCCGGCCACCCCGTTCTTCGCGCGCCTGTGGTCCTGGTACCGGGAGGATCCGGAGCGGGCGAGGCGGTGGGAGGACGCGCTCGCGGTGGCGCTGGAGGCGCTCGCCGCCGGGGTGGATCCGCGCCATCCGGAGCGCTCGGTGGCGTTGCTGGTGAACGTGGGCCCGTGGAGTCGGCCGGAGCTGGGTCGGATCGTGCGCCTGTATCGGGGGGGTCGGGCGGAGTGGTCGGCGAGCGTGGACGGGACGCGGGTGGAGGTGGTGGTGGAGCGGGGAGTGGTGAGGGTTCGGGTGGACGGTGAGGAGGTCACGCTGGGTCGGGTCTCGTCGGACCAGTTGGTCCCGGCGGGCGTGGTGGAGCGGTGGTTCCGGGAGGACGTGGTGTCGCGGTTGGAGCGGTACCTGGAGCTGGTGCGGAGGTGCGACCCGGCCCGGTACGAGCGGGCGCGCCGGGTCGTGGAGGGGATGCTGCGGTCGTTCCGGGAGCTGTGGGGGTCGGCGTCGGACAACCGGGGGCTGATGGTCTACGAGGGTCGGTGCCTGGTCCCGGCCCTGGTGGTGGGTAAGGTGGCGATCGTCCTGCAGCCGCCCCGGGGCTGGTCGAGCACGTCCGTCACGTACCACTCGCGGACGCTGCCGCCGCACTGGCAGTACATCGCGGCGTACGGGTGGATCCGGCGCGTGTTCCGGGCGGACGCGGTGGTGTACGTGGGCACGCACGGGACGTTCGAGTTCCTGCCGGGGCACGACCGGGGTCTCACGGTCACGGACTGGACGCACCTGCTGCTGCCGGACGTCCCGCAGGGGTACTTCTACATCGTCTCGAACCCGGGCGAGGCGCTGCTGGCCAAGTACCGGGGCGGCGCGGTCCTGATCACCTACCCGTCCCCGCCGACCGGGTACTTCCGGGACTTCGAGCGGTACGCGCGGTTGGAGCGGCTCTGGTCCGAGTACGTCGCGGCCTCGGCGTACGGGGGCAGCCCGACCGTCCAGCGGGAGGTGCTGCGGCGGATCGTGGAGGAGGCCAAGCGGCTGGGCCTGCTGGAGGAGGTCGTGCGCGCGATCTTCCAGGAGCGTGGCGAGGCGCCCCCGAGGGACGCGGAGCGGTGGGCGTTGGAGCACCCGGACGAGTTCCTGAGCGAGCTGCACGACTACCTGCTCAGCCTGCGGGGTGAGGCCTGCTTCTACGGGCTGCACGTCCTGGGGGAGGACCTGTCGCCGGAGGTCGCGCTGCGGGAGGCGGTGATGGTGTACGCCCCGCGTTTCGTCCCGTACCTGGCGGTCGTGTCGGGCCTCACGGGCAAGGCCACGCTGCAGGAGGTATACCGGCTCCTCGACGAGCGACCGGACCTGTACGACCGGCTGAGGGAGGCCTCGATCCGGGTCCTGGAGCGGTTCCTGCGGCTGGTTCTCTCCGAGCCGGCGCTGGTGAGGCGACTCGACGAGTGGGTGCGCCTGATGGACGAGGGTGAGCTCAAGGACGACGCGGACCTACTCTCCCGGGCGGATCAGATCCTGCACGAGCCCTGGGTGTACTCGACCCTGCTCGACCGGTTCTCGGAGGCGCTGTCCTCGGAGGGGATGGTCAAGGTCACCCGGGAGTACGACGAGGACCTGGTGAAGATGCTCGCGGACGCGTACCGGGAGTACGTGCACGTGCTCCGCTCCGGTTGGTACGAGCTGGAGGGGCTCCGAACGTTCCTGACCGGGGGGCACGTGCCCACGGGCGGGCTCGGGGAGCCGCTGTGGAACCCGCGGGCCTTCCCCGTCGGGCGCAACGGGGTGCCGTTCGATCCGGAGACCCTGCCCACCCCGGAGGCGTGGGACGTGGCCCGGCGGCTCGTGGACGAGCTGCTCGCCCGGTACTACCGGACGTACCACCGGTGGCCGGAGACCGTCACCGTGGTCCTGTTCGCGGCCCACGAGCTGACCTCCGGGGGCCTCGGGATCGCGGAGGTCCTCTACCTGCTCGGTGTGAAGCCGGTTTGGGACCCGGGCACCGGCCGGGTCGTGGGACTCCGGGTGATCCCGCTGGACCGGCTCACGGTCCGGGTGGACGGCGTCCCCGTGCGGAGGCCGAGGATCGACGTGATCGCCCTCTGCACCGCGGTCATGACGTCGATCGAGCCGCTGGTCCGACTGCTGGCGCTCGCCTCCCGGATGGTCTGCCGGCTGGACGAGCCGCCGGAGTGGAACTACCCGAGGAAGCACTACCTGGAGCTCGTGCGGGAGGGCGTGGACGAGCGGCTCGCCGCGACGCGGGTGTTCGGGGAGCCCCCGGGTGACCCGCAGGGGACCGGGGTCAACCGGATCATCGAGTTCGGGTGGTCGAGCCTGACGCGCGGGCTGGGCGTCTCCGGGTCCGGGGACCTGGACCGGCGCCTGACGGAGCCGATCGTGCGATCGTTCGAGTCCCGCGTCGCGTACGCGTTCATCGTCGAGGCCCCGGACGGGACGGAGGTCCGGCTCGACGAGCTGACCGGCTACCGGGCGGCGGTGCCCGCGCTGCGGGTCTTCCGGGCGCTGTCGCGGACCGTGGACGTGGTCGTGGACCAGATCGTGAACGCGTTCAACGTGATCGACGTCAACGACTACTACTCGTGGGTCGGCGGGATGGCCGCCTACGTCCGCCGGCTGCGCGGTCGCGAGCCGCTGGTGTACTTCACCGTCGCCCGGAGCCCGATGACGGCGAGCGTGCAGAGCCTGGCCGAGCGGCTCTCCATCGAGACCCGCTCGGAGCTGCTGAGCCCGAGCTGGTGGCACGCGCTGATGGCGCACGATCCGGACGTGGGCTGGCACGAGGTGGAGAAGCGGCTCGGCAACCTCATCGGCGTCCTCTCCACCATGCGCCAGGCGCGCTCGGTGGGCGACGTGCTGCTGACCCAGGTCGCCCGCACGGTCGTCACCATGCTGGGCAGGTACCGGCCCCGAACCGCCCTGGGCTGGGCGAACGTGCAGTCCGCGCTGTCCTGGCTCGTCGAGGCCGCCCGAACCGGCCTGTGGCACCCGGACCGGAAGACCCTGGCCGAGGTCGTCCGGGCCTGGGCGCGGGTGACGGCCCGGTACGGACCCTCCACCTGCCACCACACGAGCCCCAACCCGAGCACCGTCGCCTACGTCCAGCGCGTGGCGGCCGCCCTCAACCTCCCGGACGTGCAGCAGCTGCTCCCCGACATCGTGGCCGCCTACCAGGCCCTGGACAACCCGGAGATCGTCCGCGACATCCGGGAGCTCACTCGGCTCGGCGCCGCCACCGCCCCCACGGCCCCGACGACCACGATCGCCCCCGCCCCCTCACCTCCCCGACCCGGTCCCCGATCCCCGGCGACCAGGGTCACGACCCGTAGCCACCCATCGGGCCGAGCCGTCGGGGGCGCCCAACCCACCCGGGTCAGCCCGAGGCAGACCCTTCGAACCGCCCTGAGGGCCGCGGCGACCGCCGTGCGCTCCCTTGCCCGGGCGATCACCCGCGCCAGCGCCTCCCAGGCCGCCAGCGCCGCGCGCGCTCTCCATCGGGCCGTCTCCAACGTCGCCAGGGCCGCCACCGCGCTGGCCCGGACCACGTACGCGATCGCGAGGAACCCCACAGGCCGAGTCGGGCTGACCGGAGGGCGCCGGGGAGGGTCCGCCCGGACGATCTCGCTCCGCGGGGCCCGACCGGTGGTCCGGGCCGCGGCCGGATCCCCGGCCACCGCCGCCCCGTCCGGCGGGTCCCGGGCGGCCGCCCCCAGATCCTCTAAGGTCGCTCGGAGCCGGTTGTCCCACGAGCGGGCGAGGGCTCAGGCCGCCCGCGCGATGCGTCGGGCGGGTGCCGCCTCCACGCCGCCCCGGAGAATCTGGGAGTGGGTGCTGGCCCTGATGCTGACGCTCCTGGCCCTGTCGGTGGGGGCACTCTGGAAACGCCGTGAGATGACCGGGAAACCGCCGAGGTGGTGATGGATCAGAGCTCGAACCAGCCGGGTAGGGCGTACGGGACGCGCGGTCGGCGCCCCCTCAGGAACGCGTCCAGCGCCTCCTTTCGGCCGACCCCGGGGAGCCGGGCGAGCGTGTCCGGCCCGTCCTCCCTGCGGATCGGTAGCGGGACGACCTCCACGGAGCGCGCCCCGTGCCCCACCACGAGCCCGTCGATCCACTCCCCGGGTCTCCGCTCGGCCACCAGCCGGCACGCGATCGGGTAGGAGCCGATCTGCCGGGCGAACTCGGGCTTACGGGGCTCCACGCGGAGGCGCCGGAGGACGGTCCCCTTCGGGGCGACGCGTCGGAGCAGCTTCGGGTCGATCTCCTCCCGGACGAACCGCTTGAAGGCGACCGCCCGCTTCCGGTTCCGCTCGAGCCATCGGGTCCCGTGCCGCTCCATCTCCGTGCCGGGGAAGGGGACGACGTTGCGCACGTTGATGCGCCGGACGACGAGGCCCCGCTCCACCAGCTCCCTGAGAGCGCGCTCGTCGGTCCGGTAGCGCTCGCGGTCCTCGCCGATCAGTCCGCACACGAGGTTGATCCCGGGAAGCACGTACGGGAGGCCGTTCCACCCGCGGATGCGGCCGATCGAGGTCACGACGCGGACGGCGCGGAACGCCTCCTCCCGGGATCGGACGTTGAGGTTGTTGCGCTTGGCGACGCGCTCGTCGAACGTCTCGATGCCGAAGGCGAGCACGTTCCCGGGCGTCCCGTACCGGACGAGGAGCTTCGTGACCTCCCGTGACTCCTCCGGGTGCTCGGCGATGACGGCGGGGTTGGCGTTGTCGACGTGGAGCGTGAGCAGGTCCGGGGCGACCGCGTTGATCCCGCGCAGCAGGCGGCGCAGGGCCTCGGGGTTGGGTCGGGGACGCTCGGTCTCGCCGATTCCCCGGGCCAGGTAGGAGTAGATGCACGGCTGTCGGCCCAGTCGGAAGTGTCGTACGCCGACCCGGTAGAGCGCCTTCACCTCCTCGATGACGTGCTCCGGGGGCCGGAACTCGGGCTTCCCGTACCTCGGGACCTCCGTGCAGAAGGAGCAGCCGCCGGTGAGGTACCGGGGGCAGCCTCGGTAGGTCTCCAGCTCGGCGATCACGGCGTCGGGGTAGTCCACGTGCTCGCGGGCGGCGGGGGCGCCCTTGACCGCGTACTCCCGGAGCTCCTCGATCGTGCGCTCGCGCTCCGGGTCCACGGCCTCGGGTGAGCCCTCGCGGACGAGGTCGTGCACGACCGCCTCGACGTCCCCGGTGGCGACGAGGTCCACGCCCTCGATCTCGGTCTCCGGGGGCTCGCCCCCGATCCGGCCGTGGCCGGACTGGGCGGCCGGACCGCCGAGGACGGTGATCGCGTCCGTGCCCCGCAGGATCTCGAGCATTTCGCTCAGGTCCGCGGGTTCGGCGCCGAGGTACCGGCCCGGTGTGTGCACGCCGCAGATGCCCACGACCACGTCGAAGCGGTCGAGGTCGACCTTCCCCTCCCTCACCCGCTCGATGGGAACGTAGCGGACCTCGGAGGCGCCGGCGGCCCGGGCGGCCCCGTAGGCGTACCGGGGGTGGGTGCCGAGGTAGGGCGGGACGCCGAGTCCCGCGGGCTCGTCGGTGTACCCGTCGACGATGGCGACCCGCACGCGGGGGTTACCCCAGGAACTGGTCGAGCGTCTTCTGGGCGGTCGACTCGCCCACGATCTGCCCCCGTGAGTACCCGAGGGCCTTCATGATGCGCTCGACGGCGGGCAGGATCTGGTGCTCGATGTAGTAGTCGATGTCCGGCTCCTTGCCCTCCTCCCGGGCCAGCTCGACGGGGTAGGCCTTGTCGCTGACGCTGCCGGGACCGCGGACGATCACGTAGCGGACGATGGTGCCGGGCTCGGGCTCGGTGCCCAGGTACCGGGCGAGCCGCTGGGCCGCGCGGACGTGGGGCCCCTTTTGGACGTACTCGGAGGGCTTCTTCGTGAGCTGGGAGGTGACGGCGAGCTCGTCCAGGTCCACCTCGCCGGAGCGCAGGCGCTCGAGCACGCGGTGGATCTCCTTCAGGGCCGCGTCGGGGTCGTTGTCCTTGAGGATGCGCTCGAGCACCCGGCGCTGGGTCTCCCGCGCGATGGGGGCCCAGTCGCGGCGGACGGCCTCGAGCCCCTTCGTCACGATCTTGCCGTCGGTCGTGTACCCGGCGTACTTCTTCTTGGTCACGAACAGGATGCGCTCGTACACGTCCTCGAGTTCGAGCTCGACGGGCAGCCGCCGGTTCACGTCCTCCAGGAACTCCTTCACCCGGTCGATCGTCTCGGAGAGGTCGGCCCCGGGGAGTTTCAGGAAGAGGGAGTCCGTGTCCCCGTACACGACCCTCAGCCCGTACTCCTCCTCCGCGATCCTCCGGACCTCGCGGATGTAGTACCGGCCCCAGGCGGTCACGCTCTCCGCGCACTCCCGGCAGTACCAGCGCGCGTTCGCCCAGCCCATGTAGCCGTAGTAACTGTTCGCCAGGACCTTGTAGGCCTGCTGACGCACGTCGAGGAGCCGGTACCGCTCGGGCTCCTCGTCCGGGTCCACCTCGCGCAGCCGGGCCTTGTACTCCCGGCGCCGCTCGATCAGGCGCTTCACCAGCCGGGGGAAGAACCCCTCCCGCCTCCGGCAGAACTTGTGTCCCACGCCCGGGGCGACGGTCGCCTCGGTGGGGTCGTCGGCCTCCTCGACCGTGACCTCGGGGCAGCAGTCGCAGTCGAACGTGTCCGGGGAGATGTTGTGGTGGACCATCACGTTCGGGTACAGGCTGGCGAAGTCGACGCACACGACGTGCTCGTGCAGCCCGATCTTCGGCTCGAAGACGATGGCGCCCTTGTACTCCTCCCGGCGTCTCCGCTCGTACTCGTCCCGGGAGGGCTTGTTCGGGGCCAGGATCCCCTCGTGGTGGGCCCGGTAGAGCGCCCGCCACTCGGCCAGCTGCCCGAAGCTGAACCGGACGGCATCCGGCAGGGGCAGCCGGGTCAGGTAGGACAGCTCCAGCTCAACCTGCGCGAGCTCCAGGCCCAGCTCGAGCGTGTAGTGCGCATCCTCGGCCGAGTACCGGAACAACCGCTCCAGGTCCCCGCGCTTCCAGGCCTCGTTGATCTCGGCCAGCTCCAGCTCCTCCTTCTCCACCCCCAGCACGTCGCGGACGGCCTCCTCCAGCGTGAACCGCTCCAGCTTGAGGTTCTTCTGCGCCGTGTGGTACAGGTCCACGTGCGCCCGCCCGAAGATGTCGGAAGCCCGCCGGGCCGCGCCCGGCTTGATGATCACGCCCCGCTTCCCGGGCGGTCGGGCGAGCCGGCCCACGTCCAGCCCCAGCCGGTCCGCCCGCCGCTTCAGGTACGGGAGGTCGAACTCGTCCCCGTTGTACGTGAACACCACGTCCGGGTCCACCCGACGGAACCGCTCGACGAACTCGCGCAGCATCGCGGCCTCGGACTCGCAGACGACGACCTCAGTCTCCACGCCGTCCACGGTGAACTCCGCCTCCTCCCCCTTCCACGTGAACACGTAGTTCCCGCGCTCGCCGTCCGGCGTCCGGTACGCGAAGCTGATCGCGATCACCGGCCCGGCCGAGCCCTCCGTGGTCGTCCCGGGCTCGGCCAGCACCTCGATGTCGAAGCTGGCCACCACCAGCTCGTCCAGCGGGTAGGGTCGGTGCTCCAGCTCGCGGGCCTCCTCCGCGTCCGCGAAGTAGGCCGGGAGCCCGGACCACGAGCCCTCCCTCAGCCCGTCAACGTCGATCTCGGACGCGGGCGGCACGTTGAGATCGATGGCCGCGCGGCGCACGAAGGGAATGTCCGCCTCGTACACCTCCCGCACGCCGTCCAGCTCCTTGACCCGCTCCCGGAGCCTCGGCACGACCTTCGGGTAGGTGACCAGCACCTGGTAGAGGCTGACTCGCTCCTCCACGGAGTACGGGTGCCGGCGCTCCACCTCCCGCACCTCGACGACGCCCGATAGACCCTCCAGCCGATCCGGGTCGAACCCCTCCTCCGCCTCCACGTAGAAGTAGGGCCGGAAGCCCTTCACCACCAGGGCCGCGGGCTCCCCGTCCCGGCGCCGACCCACGAAGACGACGTCGGGGCTGCCCTTGCGCGAGTAGTCCACCCACACGCTCCGGAGCACGTTACCCCTCCCCCTCCCGGAGCGCGATCACGGTGCACAGGTACCCGGGGCGCTCCGGCTCCCGAACCCGCCTCACCTCCTCCTCGGGGAAGCCCAGGCTCCGGCACAGATACACCCGGAACCCGCGCTCCAGAAGCAGCCGGATCCCGCGCTCGGTCGGCTTGTACAGGATGACCGCGCCCACCCCGTCCAGCAACCGCTCGGGGGGCTCCCGGGTGCACACGAGCAGCCGCTCGTCCCCCATGACCAGCGGTCGCTCCACCCGGGCCGCGCAGAGCAGTCCGGCCGGGACCCCCGGCACCAGACTCACCCGGACGTCCAGCCGCAGCCGGTCCACGAGGTGCCAGAAGGTGGAGTACAGCGTGATGTCGCCCAGGTTGCAGACGGCCACCCTTCCGTGCTCCTCGAGCAGCTCCTCGGCGATCCTGGCCGCCTCCCGGTAAGCTTTTTCGCGCTCCCGCTCGTCCCGCGTCATCGGGGCCGGATACCCGACGATCACCGCCTCCGGGTCCAGCTCCCGGACCACCCTCGCCGCCCGGCTTGAGGCCCCCACGAACGGGACCATCACCACGGGGACGCTGCGGATCACCTCCTCCGCCCGCCGGGTGACCAGTTCCGGGTCGCCGGGTCCCAGCCCCACCCCGTAGAGGGTGGGTGGGTCCGTGCTCAACCCCATCGACCCCGAGCGGTTGTCCACCGAGGGCGTGCCCGGTCCCACGAAGCCGCCGGCCAAGTCGGTGATAATATCCATGCTGCGGCCGCGGCCCGGGGAGCGGGTTCTGGAGGTGGGCGCGGGCTCCGGGTCGATCACGCTGGAGCTGGCGAAGTGCGTGGGACCCTGGGGAGAGGTGATCGCGGTCGAGCGGGACGAGCGGGCGCTGCGCTCGCTGCGGTCCAACCTGCGGAACTTCTGCGCGCTGGACCGGGTTCGGGTGATCGAGGGCGAGGCGCCGGACGCGCTCGAGGACGTCGGCGAGGTGGACGCCGCGCTCGTCTCGGGCTCGGACCGGCTGGGGGAGCTGCTCGAGGACCTGCGCACCCGAGTCCGGGACCGGATCCTGCTCAACTCGGTGCTGCCCGAGACGTTCGCCCGGGCCTCGGAGCGCCTGCGCGGCTGGAGGGTGGACTCCCTGTGCCTGGTCTGGGGGGAGGGCCGGCGCGTCACCCGGGGCACCCTGTTCTCCGGCATGCGGACGCTGTTCCTGGCCCTCTTCACGCGCCGAGGGGAGCGGTGATGCCCACGATCCTCGCGCTCGCCCTCCTGTGCCTGCTCCCGCTGCCGGCCCCGGGCGCGGGCGAGGACGTGGGTGGCCTCGCCCCGGGGCACTACTACCTGAACCCCAAGTACGACGCGTTCAACGGGCCGCTGGGGAAGGACGTCGACGGGGACGGGCGGGCCGACACGATCTGGTGCGGGGAGGCGTGCGCGATCGACCTGTACAACCTGGGCGTGGCCATGGGTTGGTGGTCGGGCCCGCCCGTGACCCCGCTGCAGTACGAGCTCCGGTCCGCCGGCTCGGAGGTGGAGGACGACAGCGCGGGCGTGCTGGAGGCGTTCCGGTGCCTCTCGAGCGGGGCCCTGTCCAAGGTGTTCGACGTCAAGATCGTGTCGCTGCTGAACACCCCGTCGGACTACCACACGGTGCTCGTCCTCGGGGCCGTGGAGCGGGACGGGAGGCGGTACCTGGTGATCGACGACGAGTCCAGCCGGGAGGTGGGGAGGCTGCTGGTGGTCCCCCTGTCGGCGCTCGTGGACAACCTGTACGGCGAGCTGCTCGAGTTCTTCGGGCCGGTGGACGCGGTGAACCGGTTGTACGAGGCCGTGAGCCCCTTCATCAACCCGCTGCTCTACGTGGCCGCCTCCCGGTCCGACCGCCGGCTCGTGGTGGTGACGCTGACCGGGCTCCCGGACGACGCCCTCCGGTCCTTCGCCCGACGGCTGTGGGAGCTGGCCCTGCAGGGGTACCCGGTGGTGGTCGCCGTCCGGCACCCCTTCCTGTCGACGCCGGGGGTTCGAACCGTCGAAGCCCGCCGCGGTCTGGAGGGGGATCGGGTGACTCAATCCGCGCCCCGGGTGGGCCCGGGGGACGGGCCCGCCCCGCCCCTCGGTCTACCCATCCCGTTCACCGGCACCGTGATCGGCGGGTTCGGACTGCTCCTCCTGGTGCTGGCCTACCTGGGCCTGGCGGTGATCCCGATCCCTTAGGAGTCCCAGAACCTCCGGGTTCTGAGGTACTTCAGGCGCTCCTTCAGCAGCTCCCGGTAGAACTCCGGCTCCCGACCGTTCGTGCGGGAGAGCACGCGGGCGGCCGTCTTGGGTCCGATCCCGGGGGCGGCGAGCGCCTCCAGGGCCTTTTCCCCGTACGACTCGATCAGGTCGGCGACCCGGCGCCACCCCTCCCTTTCCAGCAGCTCCCGCAGCTTCTCCTTCGACTTAGCGGCGACCAGGTAGCTGGCCCCGCACTCCGGGCACTCAATCCCCTCCTCCGCGGCCCGCTTCACGCTTCGCCGCCCCTTCCAGCCGCAGTTCGGGCAGGCGAACCACAGCCGGCGCCGTCGGAGGTCCCGCTTGAGCGTCTCGATCTGGGCCGCCAGCAGCCCGGAGGAGACGCGACCGACCTCGCCCAGCCCCTCCAGGGCGTGCTCGGCGAACGGTGACGGGGCCTTGGACCTCACGATCACGGCCCGGTCCCGCAGCTCCCTGGCGAGCTCGTGGGCCCGCGACGCGTCAACCTCCCGCTCGACCTCGCTCACGGTCTCGTAGTACGGCGGGGTGCCCTTGAACGCCTTGAGCAGCCGGCGCGGGGAGACGTCCCGGTAGTCCGCGTCGGGCTCGATCGCGCCGAACCGCTTCAGCACGTGAACGAGCCGGCGCTTGAACACCTCGGACTTCTCCACGATCCTCAGGGTCAGCGCCCGGAAGTCGCTCTCCGAGTCGGGCAGGTTCTCCAGGCACTCCCGCAGGAGCTCGGCGTCGAGCCCCGCCGCCTTGTCCGCCGAGAGAACGATCTTGTACGGGGTGGAGTACGTCCGCACGGCTGAGCCCGTCCGGCCCGAGAGGAGCGCGCCCAAGACCTTCTCCAGCGTCTTGTTCGCCCGCGTGCCCCCGTACACGTGGACCACCAGCGTTCCGCCCAGGTCCTCGATGACGGGCCGGCCCGGGAGCGGGACCTCCGAGACCTCCCGCTGCCGTCGCACGAGATCGGCCACCACCTTGGCCTCCCGGCGCTCGAGTCCGAAGGCCTCCGACGCCTCCTCCACCGCCCCGGTGAACCCCTCCTCCTCGAGCCGCTCCGCCACCCGGCGGACCCTCTCGCCCACCTCCCGGGCGACCTCGTAGGGGACCGGGATCTCCTCGCCCACCCAGGAGGGGATCGCCCCCTCCACGGCCTCCGCGGGCGTGACCACCACCTCGTACCGGTCGTGGTCCACGTCCTGCACGATCCAAGGCCGGCCCGCGCAGATGAACTTGACCCCGGGCTTGAGGTACTCCAGCACGAACGGCTCGTCGAGCACGCTCACGTGCCCACCCTTCTCCGTCACCACCCGGTAGTGCCGCTCGTCCGGGATCATGCTGAGGTTCGCGTAGTAGTACCGCCAGGCGTCCCGCGTCCGGTACACGCGGTCCCCGCGCAGCCGGATCACCTCGATCTCGTCGAGGAACTCGGCCACCTCCCGGAGCGTGTCCTCGTCCAGGTGCCGGTACGGGTAAGCCCGCCGGAAGACCCGGAGCGCGTAATCGAGCGTCACCTCGTGCCCGTCCAGGCAGAGCCCCACGAGCTGGTGCGCCAGCACGTCGAGGCAGCGCTCCGGGATCTCCGTGGGCTCCAGCTCGCCCAGGACCGCCCGCCGGCAGATCACGGCCGCCTCCATGAGGTCGTCCGGGTTGCCCGTGATCACGAGCCCCTCCGCCCGCCGGCGCCGCCGACCCGCGCGCCCCACCCGCTGCACGAGGCGCGTCACCTGGCGGGGCGAGCCGTACTGAATCACCAGGTCCACGTGGCCGATGTCGATGCCCAGCTCCAGCGAGCTCGTGCACACGAGCACGTCCAGCTCGCCCTCCTTGAACCGCCGCTCCACCTCGGTCCGTCGGTCCCGGGAGATCGAGCTGTGGTGGATCTCCACCTCGAGATCGTCGAACTCCGTCTTCAGCCGGGTGGCCAGCAGCTCCGCCATCTGCCGGGTGTTCGTGAACACGAGCACCGACTCCCGCTCCCGGGCGAGGTCCCGGATCAGCTCCAGCCGCTCCTTGACCTCGTGCGGCCCCGTCGGGTGCGCCACGGACACGTCCAGGTACCGCTCGGCCTCGATCTCCAGCACCTCCACGTCCCGATCGCCCGCCAGGAACCGGCCCACGCGCTCCGGCGATCCCACCGCCGCGGAGAGGCCGATACGCTGGAAGTCCCCCGCCACCTCGGCGAGCCGCTCCAGCCCGAGCGTCAGCTGCACGCCCCGCTTGTCCAGGGCGAGCTCGTTCACCTCGTCCACGATCACGTGCCGCACGTGCGAGAGGTGCTCCCGCATGCGCTTGCCGGGCAGGATGGCCTGCAGCGTCTCCGGGGTGGTGATGAGCACGTCGGGCGGGTCCTCCGCCTGCCTCCGCCGCTCGCTCTCGGGCGTGTCCCCGTGCCGTACCGCGACCTCCAGCCCCAGCTTCTCGCCCCACCACTTAATCCGACGGAGGATGTCCCGGTTCAAGGCCCGGAGCGGGGTGATGTACAGCGCCTTGATCCCCGGCTCGTCCAGCTCCCGGACCATCGAGAAGACGGGGAGCACGGCCGTCTCCGTCTTCCCGGAGCTCGTGGGGGCGATCACCAGCACATTTTTACCCTTCATGATCTCCGGGATCGCGACCCGCTGCGGGGGCGTGGGCTCCTCAAACCGCGAGTACACGATCTCGCGAACGTCCTCGGGCAGCGCCTCGAATCCCTCCGCCAAACCCCGTCACCCCGACCCGACCGCTGGGGGAGTCGGGATCGCAGGTTGCGGTGCAGCGCCACCCTGCTTTACGTGGTCAAGCCCCGAGACGTGAGCCTGGACGCCGATGACCTGTACCGGGCCGCGCGCCGGGCCCTCGATCGGGTGACGTCGGGAGAGGCCGACCCTGAGGAGTTCCTCTCGGAGCGCCCGGACGTGGTCCTGAGCTTCATCACCGAGGAGGAGGGGCACCGCGAGGACCGCGTCCTGCTCATTCCCCTCGGCTACCGGCGGCTCGGGCACCGGAGCGGTCACCACCCCGAGGACACTGAGTACTGCGCCCGACTCCTCGCCGAGTACGCGCGCAGGGTCAGGAACCTGCGCGTGGAGGACCCCATCATCATCCAGGGCGATCCCCACGACTTCAGCGTCTTCCACGACGTGGAGTCGGTGCTCAGGAGCCTCAAGGAGCGGCCCGAGCTCCGCGAGAGCGAAGTTTACGCGGTCCTGGACACCGACACCTACCTCGAATGGGCCGTCCGCCTCCTGGGCGCCTCCCTTTGGCGGGAGTTCCACGCGGTGCGGGTCGAGGGCCGACGGGTGCGGACCGAACCCTCGCCACTGATCCTTCCGGCCAAGGTTATGAAGGGTTTCCTGACGAGGCACGGGCTCTTCGAGGTCGCCGCCAACGTTGCCGAGCAGTTCTCGGCGTACGACGACCCGACCGAGCCTGAGTACCTCCGGGCCCGCGACTGCGAGCTCAACTTCAACTACGACGAGGCTCTGGAGCTGTACCGGGGCGTCATACGATCCGCCCGGTCGGAGCGGCTGCGACACGACGCCCGCCGCCGGCTCCGGCGGCTGGAGCGGACCTGCGAGGACCCGATGGCCCGCATCCTCCACCACATGCGGGTGATCCTCGACAACGCCCGGTACCAGTGGGTCCGGGGCGAGTACGGGGACTTCATCCTCCGGATGACCATGTTCCACGAGAACTACGCCCAGGCCACCTACGCGCTGCTGCACTGCGCCCTCACGGGGGAACCCGTCGAGAGCACGGACCCGGAGCACCTGGCGCGGCGCATGGCGCGGCTGCTGGAGGGCGACGGTGAGCTCCTGGAGGAGTCCCTCCGGGACGAGGAGGACCCGTCACGGATCCTTCGAGAGCTGCACGGTGAGGAGGGCCGCGGTCGGGCCGTGCTCACGTTCCTCCACCTCTCCTCCCGGGTGACCGCCGCCGCGATCCGACTCCGCCGGGTGGACGAGTCGGTGTTCGGGCCGCTCATGGAGCGGCTGAGGGCCCTCTCGTGCTCCAAGCTCCGCAGGCTACGGCACGCGTTCGTGCACCAGGGCCGCGGGATCTCCCGGCGGGACGTCAAGGAGATTATTCACGAGATGTCCAAGTGCCTGGGGCGCCGCAGGCTCCGTCGGGTGGACGACCTGCTGGACTTCCTGAGGGAGGGCGTGAGCGCCCTCGAGCGGGCGGCCCGGGAGGTGGCGCGATGACGGCCCGGACCCTGGAGCTCCTCTTCCTGGGCACCGGGGGCGCGGTCGTCTCCCGGGACCGCGGTCACCCGGGTCTGCTGGTCCGGTACGGGGATACCAAGCTGCTGATCGACTGCGGGGAGGGAGTGCAGCGCCGGGCGCTCCGGTACGGCGAGTCGCTGCACGACCTGGACGCCGTGCTGGTGACGCACCATCACACCGATCACGTTGCCGGAATCCCACCGCTCGTCACCACGCTGGACATGCTGCACGGTCGCCGGGTGCGCGTGTACGGCCCTCCGGTGACCGGGGAGGAGGCCGTGGACGTGTCCGGGCTGGACCAGGTGGAGTACCGGGAGGTCGAGCCGGGGGACCGGCTGAAGGTGGGGGAGCTCACCGTACGCGTGCACGAGTCGCGGCACGCGGTGCCCACCGTCAGCTACCGGCTCGAGACCCCCAGGATCCCGGGCCGGGCCGACCCGGAGCTGATCGAGGAGGTGCCCCCGGAGGAGCGCCGCCGGGTGCTGCTGGAGGGGAGGAGGCCCTACTCGATCACCCGGCCGGGCCGGCTCTCGGTCTACGTCACCGGGGATGGGCGGCCCGCGGACCCGGAGGCCGTGCGGGGCTGTCAGGTCCTGGTGCACGAGGCCTGCTTCCTGGACCCGGAGGAGGCCCGCCGGTACCGTCACTCGACGCCCCGGGAGGCCGCGGAGGTCGCCCGGGAGGCCGGGGTGACGCTCCTGCTGCTCACGCACCTGTCCCCGAAGGTGGAGGAGGCGGAGGCGCTCCGGCGGGCCCGGGAGGTGTTCCCGAACGCGCTCGTGGCCGCCGAGGGAATGAGGGTGAGGCTGCGGAGGTAGCCGTCGGCTACGGCCACACTCCGCATCCCGACTCGGGGTCCCGGCTGTCTCCTCATCCGGCCCCTCCGCTTAACCGACCAGGCCGCGGTCGGTCAGCTCCACCTCCACCTCGAACGGCGGCTTGTCGGGCGCGTCCTCCAGCGCGATCACCCGCTCCGTGCGGCCCTTGAACTCGATGCTGAACCGGTACGTGGCGATGTGCTTAAGCACGGTGGGCGCCACGTCCTGCCACCGCTTACCGAACGCGTCCGGGTTCGCCTGCACGTGCGTCGTTACCAGCCCCAGCGCGTTGTGCCGCGTGCAGTACTTCAGCACCGCGTTCAGGATCTTCGCCACCATCCGCGAACGCTCCGGCAGCTTATCGCGCGCCCCGTAGGGACGGAACGGCTGCGAGATCGAGTCGATCACCACCACCTTCGGGGCGAGCCTCAGCGCCTCCCCCAGGAACTCGCCCTCCTCCTCGTCGAAATACTGCGTCAGGGCCGCGGCCTCCACGATCCGGCGCAGCACGAACCGGTCGCCGATCTTCTCCCTCGCCTCCTCCTCGTCGAACCCGCCGATCTCGATCAACCGCCGCGGGCTGAACGCGTTCTCCGTGTCCACGTACAGCACCGACCCGCCCTCCCGCAGCACGTTCGCGGCCACCTGCATCGCGAACTGCGACTTCCCCGCCCCCGGCGGCCCGTAGATGCCCACGATCGTCTTCGTCGGCAGACCGCCGCCCATGTGCTCGTCGAAGCTCTCGATGCCCGTCGGGATCACGTCCCGCTCCGCCTCCTCCTCCAGCAGCTCGGCCAGCGTCTTCGGCTCCGCGATCCCCTTGCTCGCCTCCTTCCTCGCGTCCCGGACGATGTTCCTGGCCGTCTTCTCGCTGATCCCGAACGCGCGCGCGATCTCGTCCGGCCTCGAGGCGGCCAGATCGCTCAGCGTCTCGATCCCCAGCTGCTCGTACACCTCCGCGATCTGATCCTCGCTGCGCCGCAGGTACTGGGAGGTGACCTTGACCACGTCCTCCTCAACCACGGTCGCTCACCCCCTCCGGGGCCGGATTTTCCCGGAAATATTAAGGTTACCTCGGGCTTAACAGGACGTTAGAAGCGGCATCATTTAAGTAGAAAACCATGAACGAAACGGGTCGCCGAACGCGTGACGTCCGCCGGCCCGCGCGGCCGGGGACCCGGCCGGGGATGAGGAGCCTTTAGGCCACGGACCGGATGAAGACCGGTGCCGCTAACCGACCCGGCGATGAGGAACCATTCGGGCCCTGACGCGTGATGAGGGGCAGGCGTACCGAGCCCAGGGGTCACCGGCGGAATGACGGGGGCCCGGGCCCGCCGCCTCCACCGGGGCCTGTACGCCGTCGACCCCGAATCCGACACCCTCCCAGTCTTCCCGGGCGCCCTCTACGTGGCTCGACCGCCCCGCTCCGAAGGGGTCAGGGAGCTGCCCGAGACCGAGGACGAGCGCGGGCGCCCCGTCCGACCTTTCATCGCGCGCGTGCACGGGCCCCCGGACGACCGGTCGCGCGTGAACGGCTCCCCGCTTCGCCTCCACCCGGAGGCCGTGGTGCACTGGGATCCCGGACAGCCCCTGGTGCTGACGGGCGTCGAGCGGGAGGGCGAGTACCTGGTCACCGCGGGGCTGCCACTGAGGGCCTACCTGACGGCGCTGTGGTACGCCCGACACGGTCCCCCGCGCCCACACGACCTGTTCGAATCGTTCACCATCCTGTACGACCCCATCGCGGCCGCGGCGCTCGCGCTGAACGTCCGCGGTCACGCGCTGCTGCTGGGCCCGGGAACGCGCGAGCACGCCCTCCTGTACACCACGCCCCCGGGCGAGCCCGGACCCACCCGCGTTCCGGCCGAGAAGTGCGCGCCCGAGGACGCCGCGGGCCCGCCCACGCACATCCTGGGGGACCGCCCCCCGGAGCTCCCGCGCCGCCGGTACCTGAGCCTCCTCTCCCGGGTCCAGCTGATCGCCGGGGTCCCGGAACCCCAACGGGCGGACGAGCGCGCGCTGAGGGAGGTTCGCGACCGGGTGCGCCAGCGGCTCGCGGTGGCCGCCTCGCTGCACTACTTCCGGACCCGGAGGGACGTCGAGGAGGCGGGGAGGCTGGTCGCGGAGGTCCTCCGGGATCGCCGGCTGCTGCGCGGGCTGATCGACGCGCACAAGCGGGCCGTCAGGGCGCTGGGCGTTCGGTACCCCACCGCCGCCTACTCACCGAACGCCCGGACCCGGTGGGCCCGGGAGCTGGCGGGGATGGGCCGGGGCCGGGTCCTGGTGCGACCGCTGGACTTCGCGAGGCGGGCCGCGCGCTCGCGGCTCCTGCTCCGGCTCTGGACGGTGGCCGAGACGGTCGCGCTCCTGGAGGGGACGGAGGCGTGGGTGGACATGGTGGAGATGGCGTACAGCTGCACCGAGCTCGACCCGCCCTCCGGGTACCCGAGGGTGCTGCTGGCCCCCTGGCTGCACGCGCTGCGGGACCCGTTCCATCGGCGGGTGGAGCGGGGCACGGTCCCACCGCCGAAGCTGTGGCTGGTGTCGGAGCCGGAGCCGCGGGACCTGCTGGCCGAGTACGATCGGCTGCTGTGAGGGGCTCGGCAATGAGCCGCCCTATCATCGGCCCGGCGGGCCTCTACAGCGCGGGACTGTCGTCACGGCGCGGGGACCGGTGGTGACGGGGGACTTAAGTACCCACCCGCCGCCGCCGGGCACCGCAGGGGTGAGTTCATGCGGCTGGAGGAGTGGGAGGGACGCTCCTGGGAGCGCGCGGAGGACGGGTCGGTCCGGTGCCTGGTCTGCCCGCGCCGCTGCACGATCCCGGAGGGTGAGCGCGGGTTCTGCCGCGTCCGGGAGAACGAGGGGGGCGTGCTGAAGCTCCTCACGTACAACCGGGCCAGCACGGCGGTCCCGGACCCGATCGAGAAGAAGCCGCTGTTCCACTACAAGCCCGGGACGGACGTGTTCTCCCTCGGGACCGTGGGCTGCAACCTCCGGTGCCGCCACTGCCAGAACTGGCAGATCAGCCAGGCGAGCCCCGAGGAGGTGCCGATGGAGGAGTGGCCGGCCGACCGGGTCGTGAGGGGCGCCCGGAGGACCGGGTGCGAGAGCGTCGCGTTCACGTACAACGAGCCGATCATCAACCTGGAGTACACGATCGAGGTGTTCGAGCGGTGCCGGGAGGCCGGGCTCGGCCGCGTGTACGTGACCAACGGGTTCGCGACCCGGTCCACCGCCGAGCTGCTGGGTGAGCACCTGGACGCGGCCAACGTCGACCTCAAGGCGTTCACGGACGAGTTCTACCGGGAGGTGGCCCGGGGACGGTTGAAGCCGGTGCTCCGCACCTGCAAGATCTGGAAGAGGATGGGCGTCCACGTGGAGGTGACCACGCTCGTGATCCCGGGGCTGAACGACTCGGAGGAGGAGGCGCGGAGGCTCGCCCGCTGGATCAAGCGGGAGCTCGGGCCGGAGACGCCCTGGCACGTGAGCCGGTTCCACCCGGACTACCGGATGCTGGACCGGCCGCCCACGCCCGTGGAGACGATCGAGCGGTTCGTGAGGATCGGGTACGAGGTCGGGCTGTACTACGTGTACGCCGGGAACGTGCCGGGTCACGAGTACGAGCACACGTACTGCCCGGAGTGCAAGCGGCCCGTGGTGAAGCGCCGCGGCTTCGCGGTCACGGAGATGCACGTGACGGAGGACTTCCACTGCGAGTACTGCGGCGCGAAGCTGCACTTCGTGACGTAGCGGGGTCGGCCAATCGAGGCGTCTTCATCGCGCGGCGGCTCCAGACGGCCCACACTCGTCATACCCGGGGTGGACGGGGTGAGCCTCGGGGCGTACCTGGAGCTCGCCCGCCCCGTCAACTGCGCCATGGCCGCGGTGGGGGTGCTGATCGGGGAGCTGGTCGCCGGGGTGCAGGATCCGGTCCGGGCCGCGCTGGCCCCGCTCGCGGCGGCGATCGTGTGCGCGGGCGGGAACGCGATCAACGACTACTTCGACGCGGAGGTGGACGCGATCAACCGGCCCGACCGACCCATCCCGAGCGGTCGGGTCTCGCGCCGGGCGGCCCACCGGTTCGCCCTGGGCTGCTTCGCCCTCGGAACCCTCCTAGCGGCCGCGATCAACCCGACGTGCCTCCTCATCGCCGCGGTGAACTCGGTCCTGCTGTACGCGTACTCCGCGCGGCTGAAGGGAACGCCCCTGGTGGGGAACGCGGTCGTCTCCTACCTCGTGGGCTCGTGCTTCCTGTTCGGGGCGGCCGTGGGCGCGCGGCCGGCGCCCGCCGCGTGGATGTTCGCCCTCGCGTTCCTGGCCAACCTCGTGCGGGAGATCCTCAAGGACGTGGAGGACGTGGAGGGGGACGCGGCCCTCGGCCTGCGCACGCTGCCGATCGTGTGCGGGGAGCGGGTGGCCCTGCGCACGGCCGCCGCGATCGCCGGGGTGCTGCTGGCGCTGACCCCGGTCCCCTACCTGCGCGGGGCGGTGGGTTGGCCCTACCCGGTCCTGGCGCTGCCGGCGGCCGCGGTGATCCTCGGTGCGTCCCTCCTCGCGTGCCGGGGGTGGGACGTGGGAAGGGCGCAGCGGGCGGTCAAGGCGGGGATGCTGCTGGGCCTGCTGGCCTTCCTGGCCCCGCTGGTCTAGTCCTCCAGGTCCTCGAAGCGGTCCTCTAGCTTCTTCAGCACGTCGGGCAGCGTGGTGTACTCCAGCTCCTCCTCGGACAGCAGGTGCGGCTGGAACGGACCGTGGCTGCGGATGTAGTCGGCGATCTCGTTCGCCAGCCTCCGGGCCCGGTCGAAGGCGGGATCGTCGAAGAGGTCCTGCGGCCCGATCAGCTCGCCGTTGCGCAGCTGGAAACCCAAGGCCATGATCCTTGGGGGCCCGTCGAACCGGGTCGGGTGCGCGTCGTCCTCGGAGACCGGCATCAGCGGGCCGTTGTGACTGCCGCGCATCCACCCGGCCACCAGGTGCGGCAGGGCGAACGGCTCCAGCACCTCACCGAGCGCCGGGAACCCGCTCTGGCAGCGGACGATCGCGACCGGGTCGTCCTTCCCCACGTACTCGCCCGCGATCAGGTTGAGCCGCTCGGTGCTGGTCACCGCGGCGATCCGCTCCTCCTCGGGCCCGTCACCCTTCTTGTACACCCGCTTGATCGCGTAACGCTGGGTCTGCCCGATCAGGGCGAGCAGGTCGTACATCTCCTCCGGGCACCGCAGGATCACCTTCTTCTGGTCGATCACGTCGTGCACCTCGAACTCGAACCCGTCGTGCATGCTCGGGTCCAGCACCAGGCCGGCCGTGTTGTTCGGGTCCGCGAAGATGCGGAACAGCGGCAGGTTGAACGCGCTCGGCTCCGTCTTGTCGCAGCAGAACACGACGATCGGCTCGCTGGGCCGCTCCAGGAGCTCCATCTCGGCCGCGCCCGGACCCAGCCCGCGCACGTTCCCGCTGAACGCGTCGGACAGCAGGTCCTGACCGGCACCGTACAGCTTCAGGTCCTTGGCGACCTCCGTCGCCTCCTGGAACGCGTTCCACGCCAGCTCGTGCACCTTCTCGTCGTCAACCCCGCGCGTGTGGGTCATGATCAGGTCGATGTCGTCGCCGCACCGGGTCACGTAGTAGTCGATCAGGATCTCGTCCTTCGCCTCCTCCAGCACGCCCTCGCACGCCTCCAGCAGGTCCGGGTGCGCCTCCGAGTGACCCGGGAAGCCGCCCACGTCCGCCTTGATCACGCTTACGGTGATCTTCTCACCCTCCTCGGACAACCAGCGCACCCCCGGTCGGGCGGGTGGCCGCCCCCGACCGTTAAAAGCGGCACGGTCAGTCCTCCTGCAGCCGCATGATGGCCTCCGCCAGGTCCCCGCCCGTCTCCTCCAGCGCCCTCCGCGCCTCCTCCTCCGACACGCCGGCGCGCTCCGCGACCAGCTTGACGTCCTCCTCCGTGAACGGCGGCTCCTCCTTCGACTCCTCAGGCTCCTCGCGGCGGGCCTTCCCGGCCACCTGGTAGAACTCCTGCCCCATCAGCCTCATCCGGACCACCTGAGGCCTCTCGAAGACCAGCCTCGAACCATCCTTCAGCTCCATGACGACCCGTTCGACCTTCACCTCCTCCTGCTCCATCGCCTCCTGCATCTCCCGCATCAACCGCTGAAGCTTCCGGGGATCGATCTTCCCTCCCGGGAACAAGCGCGACGCCCCCGTACCCAACGATCCCGGGCCTAAAAAACCACTCAGCCCAGCCCGCGCCGGACCCGCACGGCCACCCCATCCTCGAAGTACCGCACCTCCCACCCGGAGAGGCGCGCCCGCCCCACGGCCAGCAGCTCGTCATCCTCCGTCACGACCAGGCACTCGTCCCCGGGCCGCAGCTCCTCCCACCCCTCCACCGCGTACTCGCAGAACAGGTCCCGACCCCGCCGAACCGCGTCCGCCCACTCCTCGGAGCACACCACCCGGTGCTCCGGAAACTCCGTCACCTCGTGCAGCCGACGCGCCCCCTCGGGCGCCAACGACGCCAACCCGTCCGACGCCCGGATCGTGCACAGGCGCCTCCCGTCCACGAAAATTTCACGAGGCCGACCCCGACACACCCTCACCTCTACCTCCCCATCCAGCATCGCCCGCGCCGCGGCCCTCCCGAACTGATACGCCAGGATCCCCTCCACGATCCGCACGTACCGCTCCACCGGGGGCACCCCCGTGGACGCGGAACGACTCCTGAACCGAGCGGAGGAGCACGCGGACGCCGCGATCGCCTACGAGCTCCGGGCCGACCGCATCGAGGTGGAGGCCGTGAACGGCGAGCTGCGACTGGCGGACCCGGAGCGGCACCGCGGCGCCGCGCTAAGGCTCCTAAAGGACGGGAGCTGGCGCGTGGTCCACGCCGACCAACCCGACGGGCGGGACCCCTTTAAGGCCGCCGTCCGCGTCCCGGGCCGCGGAACCGCCGACCTCCCCGACGAGCCCCCCGCCGCGACCGGGCGGCACGACTGGACCGGCCGCACCCACCCCCTCGACGCCCTGGACGAGGTGACCGAGCTCGCCCTGGACCTCTCCAGGAACTCCCCCCACGACTGCGAGGTCCGCTGCGTCTCCCTCGCCCTCCGGTACCGGATCCTGACCACCTGGGGGACCGAGGTGGAGGCCCGGCTGCACCAGACCTCCTTCGGCGTCCGCGTCAGCGACCGGGGCGAGCACGGGCGGGAGGAGTACCACGAGCGGGAGGGGGCCACCGCCGCGGGCCCGGAGCGGTTCCTGGAGCGCGCCGAGACCCTCCTCGACCGCGCCTCCCGACGGCTGCGCGACCTGCTGAGGGCCGAGCCCGGGCCGGACCGAGTCGAGCGCGCGGTGCTCGACCCCGAGCTCCTCGGCGTCCTCGTGCACGAGGCGTTCGGACACGCCACCGAGGGCGACCTCGTCGCCCGCGGCGAGTCCATCCTGCGGGGCAGGCTCGGGGAGCGGGTCGCATCCGAGGCCGTCACGATCGTGGACGACCCCACCGAGCCCGGACCCTTCGGGGCCTACCCGTTCGACGACGAGGGGGTCGATGCCCGCCGCACCGTCCTCGTGGAGGACGGGGTGCTCCGAGCCTACCTGACCGACCTGACCACGGCGGCGGAGCTGGACGCGCCCCCGACCGGGAACGGCCGGGCCGAGACCCTGGGCGACCACGTGCAGGTGCGGATGAGCGTGACGTACGTGGAGCCCGGGGACGCGGACCGGGAGGAGCTGTTCGAGGAGGCGGGGGACGGGTCCGTCTACCTGCTGGGCTCCAAGGGCGGCCAGACGGACACGACCACGGGTCACTTCCAGTTCTCGGCCAAGATGGGCTACGTTCTGGAGGACGGCGAGCCGGCCCGCCCCGTGCGCGACGTCGGGCTCACCGGGCACACGCTGCGACTCCTCCGCGGCGTCCTCCTGCTCTCCAGGGAGCGGCGCCTGCACGCCGGGTACTGCGGCAAGGGCGGCCAGCTGGTCCCCGTGTCCGACGGAGGCCCGCACGCGCTCATCGAGGGGCCGTTCAACCTGAGATCGGGGTGATCGGGATGACCGACCCGCTCGCGGACCTCGAGCCGGGCCGCGCCCTGCTGCTCGAGGTGCGGTCCGAGAGGATCGAGCTGGAGCGGCTGCGAGAGTCGGGCGACCGCGTCAGCCGCTCCGAGACCGTCACCCGGGTCGCCCGCGTCGTGACGGACGAGGGACTCGGGGTGGCGGCGTCCACCGGCCGGGACGGGTACGACGAGCTGATCGAGCTCGCGCGCCGATCCGCGGGGCTCGGGGCGGGGCGCCCGGTCACGTACCCGGACCGAGTGCGACCCGAGGACGTCCGCGCCCACCACGACGAGGCGACCGACCCGGAGCGGCTGCGGGAGCTGCTGGAGACCGTGGAGGCGACGGTGCCGGAGGACGTCACCCTCTCCGCGGTCTCCCTCACGGGCACGCTCCGGCGCGTGAGGATCCGGGTCCCCGGCCAGGACTGGGTGGAGCGGCGGGAGTCCACGGTGTCCCTGTCCGTGGACGTGATCGGGGAGTTCTCCGGGTTCGCCTGGGACGCCGCCGTGAGGCCGCGGGACCTGGACGCGGAGTCGCTCACCGAGGAGGCCGCAACGATGGCCTCCAGGTCGCCGGAGGTGAGCCCGCCGGAGGGGAGGGCCCTCGTCGCGTTCGACCCGGTGGCGCTGAGCGACCTGCTCAACCACACGCTGGTGCCGGCCCTGTCCGGGCTGGAGGTCGCCAAGGGAACCAGCGCCTTCGAGCGGCGGGACCTCGGGAACCGGGCGATCGAGGCGGGCGTCACCGTGCTCAACGACCCCCTCCGGGACTGGTGGCCCGGCTCCTACCGGTTCGACGACGAGGGCGTCGGCCCCAGCCGGGTGGAGCTGGTGTCGGAGGGCCGGCTCCGAGGCCTCTACACCGACCTCTACTCGTCCGAGAGGCTGGGGCTCGAACCCACCGGCAGCGGGCTGGGGAGCCGGCGCCCGGAACCGTGCCCCGGGAACGTGATCGTTCGCGGCGAATCGAGCCGGGAGGGGCTGCTCGAGGAGGCGGACCTGTTGGTGAGGAGGGTGATGGGAGCGCACACGGCCAGCCACGTGAGCGGCCGTTTCTCCGTCACGGGGCTGTGGGTGGAGGACCCCGAGGGGCGCCGCGTGAAGCCCTGCTCGCTCCGCGGGAACGCGCTGACCGATCTTCTGGAGGCCTCGCGGGAGGTGCGTCGGATCGGATCCACGGGGGCGCCGCACGCGCTGGTGCGGTGCCGCGTGGGGATGAGTTAACCATCAGCGTACACAGTCCGGACGCCGAAACGCGTAACCTCGTGACGTTCGGTCGGGTTTAGTTACGTTTGTACGGTAAACGACTTCGGGGTGGCCTGCAAACCGCCAGCGACCTCGAGCGGCGCGGGGTGGGGACGGTGGGGTCACCGTACCGGGTGTACCTGCTACCGCGGCTCCTGGAGCGGTTCTACGAACCGCGGTGGGGACGACGGCCCCGGCGGGAGGACAAGTGGTACTTCGGCGCCCTGGAGCTCGACCCGCTGACGGAGGACGACGTGGAGCTTCGGGAGCTCGTGCTGAACGTCCCCGTGGCCGAGGCCAACCTGCTGACGAGCCGGAAGTTCAAGCACCGGAAGCGTGACGCCGCGTACGCGTCGCTCCTGGTCCGGCGGTCCGAGGAGGACCTGGAGTGCATACCGGTCTCCGTCCGGATCCCGTGGCCCAAGGACGTCCCGGCCCCCAGGGAGATCAACCTGGTACCGGGCGCGCTGACCGATCACCGACGGTTCTGCTTCACCGTGCCCAACCCGCCCAAGACCCGCCACCTCTCAGAGAAGGCCCTGGTCACCGCGGCGCTCTTCCGGACGCTGGCGCTGCGCGAGGGGCTGAACTCTCCGCTACCCATAAGTCGGTGACCAGCTCCCCCACCTCGGGGCCCGGTCCGTGCCCGGGGTGAGGATCGGCTTCGAGGTGCACGTGCAGCTGGACACCGAGAGCAAGCTGTTCTGTCGGTGCCCCGCGGACTACGAGGACGCGGAACCCAACGAGAACACCTGCCCCATCTGCACCGGGATGCCGGGCGCCAAACCCCTGCCGCCCAACCGCGAGGCCCTGCTCATCGCGCTGGAGATCGCGCACATGCTCGGCTGCGAGCCGGTGATCGGGAAACGGCTGTACTTCCAGCGGAAACACTACGATTACCCGGACCTGCCCTCCGGGTATCAGCGAACCAGCACCCCGATCGCGGTGAACGGGGAGCTGGACGGGGTCCGGATCCGCGAGATCCACGTGGAGGAGGACCCAGGGCGCTGGGACCCGTCCACGGGCCGGGTGGATTACAACCGCAGCGGCGTCCCGCTCATCGAGATCGTCACGGAGCCGGACATGAGGTCCCCGGAGGAGGCGCGCGACTTCCTCCGGCGGCTGCTGCAGGTGCTGCGCTACTCGGGTAAGGTCCGGGAGGACGGCGGCATCCGGGTCGACGCCAACGTGTCGGTGGAGGGGGGCGCCCGGGTCGAGATCAAGAACATCAACTCGATCAAGGGCGTGTACCGCGCGCTCAAGTTCGAGATCCAGCGCCAGCGGAACCTGATGAGGCACGGGCGGGAGGTGCGCCGGGAGACCCGGGCCTTCCGGGAGGACCAGGGCACGACCGTCCCGATGCGGGCCAAGGAGACGGCGGAGGACTACCGGTACATCCCGGACCCGGACCTGCCCCCGTTCGAGATCACCGAGGACATGTGGGAGGAGGCGGTGGCCCGGGCGCCGGAGCCGCCGCACAAACGCGCGGAGCGGCTGGTGGAGGAGTACGGGATCTCCAAGGAGGCGGCGGAGGCCCTGGTCACCGAGCGGGAGTGGGCCGACTTCTTCGAGGAGGTGGCGGAGAAGGCCCCGGACGACTGGGAGATCGAGTTCATCGACCAGTGGGTGCGCAAGGAGCTGAAGAAAGTGCTCAACAAGAAGGAGCTGTCCTTCCGAGAGGCCCGGATCGAGCCGGAGGAGCTGATCGAGCTGATGCGACTGGTCCGGGACGGTAAGATCACGCGGCAGAACGCGCTCAACGCGCTCTGGGAGGCCGTGGACTCCGACAAGAGCCCGGTCGAGGTGATCGAGGAGGAGGGACTCCTCAAGGTCAGCGACGAGGACCGGCTGGCCGAGGTGGTGGAGGAGGTCCTGGAGGAGAACCCCCAGGCGGTGGAGGACTACAAGTCCGGCAAGGAGGAGGCCATCCACTACCTGATGGGCCAGGTCATGAGGAAGACCCGCGGTCAGGCCGACCCGGAGGTGACCATGCGGCTGCTGCGGGAACGGCTGGGCGAGCCCGGCGGGGACTAACGCCTCCCCTCACACCGCAGGACCAGGGTCGGCGTGTCCGGAAACCGCTCCGACCACACCCTCTCGAACAACCCGTTCAACGCCTCGTACAGCCGATCCTGCCACCCCGGATCCCGCCCGGCGAAGACCGACGCGGTACCTCCCCTCCTGAGCCTCCCCGCCAGCTCCCTTAGGAACCCCTCCGAGAACAGGGATGGGTTGCGTCGGGGGCAGGGACCCCCGTCGTGCACGGCGTGATCGAACGCTCCCCTCGGTAGCCTCGGGACCACCCGGCGCGCGTCCCCCAGCACCAGCCTCACCCGCTCGTCGCGCAGCGCCTCGGAGAACTCCCGAACCGGGTTTCGGTACAGGGCGATGGCCAGCATCCTGGGGTCGACCTCGATCGAGACGAGCAGCCTCGGTCGCCCCCACTCGAGGAGGGCCCACGCCGTTCGACCCAGTCCGGTGCCGATCTCCAGCACGGCGCCCCGGGCCCGCTCGGGCCACGCGATCACGTACCCCTTGACGCCCATCTTGCCAGCCTCGAAGCGCCCCTCCCCGTGCCCGAGTCCCCCCGTGCGCTTTTTAACGTACTGAAAAACCTCAAACCGCCGCAGCCCCTCGGCCCAGTCCCGGTACCGGGCGGCCGCACGGCGGGCCCTCTCGTCCTCCCTTTCCAGCCACCTGGAGAGCCTCTCCCGGGGGACCTTCACGTGTCCAAGGACCCCCTCCGCGGGTACGAACCCCGGGTGGAGGATTACCTGGCCCGGTGCGAGACGGACGAGGAGGCGCTGGAGGTGATCCGGTACCTGCTCAGGCGGGGCGAGCTGGACGAGGAACGGGCCCGGGACCTGGAGAGCAAGATTAAGAGGGAGGGAGTCCGGAGCATCGTGGAGCGTCGGGAGTTCGGGTACTACTTGGAGCGGTACTACGACCCGGACAACAGGGAGTACCGAGGGTGACGGGCTTGACCCTGGTTCGATCCCCCGCGGTTGCGGGTCAATTCTACCCCTCCGACCCCGAGGAGCTGAGGCGCACCATCGAGTGGTGCTTTCGACACGACCTGGGCCCGGGGGACGTGCCGGAGGTCTCGTCCGGACCCTGCGGGATCCCCGGGGGCGTGGTGCCGCACGCCGGTTACCAGTTCTCCGGCCCCGTGGCGGCGCACACCTACCGGGCGCTGGCGGAGTCCGGTACGCCCGAGACCGTGGTCATCCTCGGTCCCAATCACACCGGGCTGGGCACCGCCGTGGCCACGATGACCTCGGGCCGGTGGAGGACCCCACTGGGCTCCGTCGAGATCGACGCGGAGTTCGCGCGGGCGCTGGTGGAGGCGTGCGGGGTGGTGGACGACAACCTGGAGGCGCACGCGCAGGAGCACTCCATCGAGGTCCAGCTGCCCTTCCTACAGTACCTGTACGGGGACGCGTTCCGGTTCGTGCCCGTGTGCATGGCGATGCACGACCTGAGGACGGCGCGTGAGGTGGGCGAGTCGATCGCGAAGGTGGCCGAGCGGTTGGGCAGAAACGTGGTGGTGCTCGCGAGCACCGACCTGACGCACTACGAGCCCCACGACGTGGCCCAGGAGAAGGACCGGAAGGTGCTCGAGCGGATCGTGGAGATGGACGAGCGTGGGATGATCGAGGTGGTGGAGCGGTACAACGTCAGCATGTGCGGGGTGGGGCCAACGGCCGCCACCATCGTCGCGACCCGGCTCCTGGGGGCCCGGCGGGGCGAGCTGCTCAAGTACGCCACGAGCGGCGACGTGACCGGGGACCGGGCGCAGGTGGTGGGGTACGCGTCCGTCGTTTTCCTCCCCGGGTGACCGCCGATGCTCCCGGTGGAGTGCGCCGAGCTCGCGCTCACGGTCGCGCTGCTGGGTACGGTCCTGCTGTACGAGGTCCTGCGCGCCCTGAACCGGCCCCCTCGCGCCCTGACCGCCCTGGTCGTTTTCATCTCCCTGGCCTGCATGACGCTGAGCCTGTGCGGGTGGTACGCGACCTGGCTGCTCCTAGCGTGCTCGATCCCCCAACTGGGCGTCGCGGGGCACTCCATCCTGAGGCTCGCCTGGGTGCTCTCCTGGTACGTCACCAGCGCCGGACCCGCCGGCCTCCTCCGCGCCTTCCTCGTCGTGAAGCACCTGATCATCGACCTGGTGATGGGGGTCTCGCTGGCGATCGGCGGGGCCCTGAACGCGGCCCGGTGGATCTCCGGGGTGCTACCGCCCTACTGAAACCGCCGAGAGGGGAGCCGAGACGGTGGAGTACGAGGAGGAGTTCCGCTCGTTCCTGCGCGAGTCCGACGCGTTCCTGGACTCCGTGGAGCGCGTGATCGACGAGTACCCGCGCTGGAGGACGGTCGTCGTCGACCTCGGGGAGCTGGACGAGCCGGAGGTCGCCATGGACGCGGCCAAGAACGTCCGGGACGCCGTCCGGATCGCCCGGGAGGAGGCGATGCGGCTCATCGAGCGCGACCGGCCCGAGGTCGACGGCGTCTGGGTGGAGTTCCGCTCCTCGCCCATCGAGCTCAGGGCCCGCGACCTCAGCGTCGAGTTCAAGGACCAGCTGGTCACGATCGAGGGGATCGTGCGGCGGGTGGACAACGTCGCGGCCGAGGTGACGCGGGTCGTGGCCCGGTGCCCCCACTGCAAGCACGAGTTCGAGGTGGGCAAGCGGGACTACCGGCCCGACGTCCGCTGCCCCAAGTGCGGCTCGGCCGTCGATCCGGACGAGCTGTTCTACACGGACTACCAGGAGGCCATCCTGCAGGAGCCCCCCGAGAAGGTCGAGGGAACGGAGCAGCCGGCGACCGTGGAGGTCGAGCTGCGGTACGACCACATCAACCGGATCAAGCCGGGCGACCGGGTCAAGATCACCGGGATTCCCCGGATCCGCCTCGGGCGCGGTCGACCGCGGCCCGGCGACACCGGGGAGATCGTGCTCGAGGCGCACGGCGTGGAGAAGTCCGAATCCCTCCACTTCCCGGAGGACGTGAGCTTCGGCCGGAAGGAGCTCCTGGAGTTCCAGGAGTTCGCCCAGTCGTCACCGATCGACGAGCTCGCGAGGGCGGTCGCCCCGCACATCCACGGTCACGAGGCCATCAAGCGGGCGGTCGCCCTCCAGCTCTTCTCCTGCGTCGAGGAGTCCCACATGCGCGAGCGCATCCACGTCCTCATCGTGGGAGACCCCGCCACCGCCAAGTCGCAGATCCTCCAGCACGTGACCGAACGGGTGGCACCCAAGGGCGTGTACGTGAGCGCCCAGCACGTGACCGGGCCCGGCCTCACCGCGGCCGCCGAGCGCACGGAGGACGGCTGGGCCCTTGAGGCGGGCGCGGTCGTGATGGCCGATGGCGGGATCATCGCCATCGACGAGCTCGACAAGGCCACCAAGAGCGACCTGAACGCGCTCCTGGAGGCCATGGAGTCGGGGAAGGTGAGCGTGGCGAAGGCGGGGATCACGGCCACGCTGAACGCGCGCTGCGCCGTCCTCGCCGCCGCCAACCCCGAGGCCGGCCGCTGGCAGGGCGACCACCCCATCGAGGAGATCAACCTCGACCCCGCCCTCCTCTCCCGCTTCGACGTGATCCTCTTCACCCGGGACGAGCCGGACCCGGACCAGGATCGCCGGATCGCGGAGACGATGATGGACGCGTTCGACGGGGGCGTCGAGGAGCTCGACCACGACTACGGCTTCTACAAGCGCTACATCCTGTACGCGACCACCGAGTACCAGCGCGTGGAGATCTCCCCGGAGGCCCGGGAGAAGCTGTCCGAGTGGTTCGTCTCCGTGCGCCAAAAGGCCGCGGACATGGCGGACGAGGGGGAGCTCCGGACCGTCCCCGTCACCCGCCGGCAGATGGGCTCCACCATCCGACTGGCCCGGGCCGCCGCCCGGGCCCGACTCTCGGACACGGTGGAACCGGAGGACGTCGAGGTCGCCCTGTCCATCATGGAGGAGTTCATGAACGAGGTGATGCGGGACGAGGGGACGCTGGACGCGGACGTCATCGAGACGGGCCAGCCCAAGTCCGTGCGCGAGGCCCGGGAGTACGTGCTCCGAGTCGTGCGGAAGCTGTCCAAGGAGTACGAGGACGGGGTGCCGAAGAAGGAGATCATCAACGCGGTCAAGAACCGGGTGAGCCGGGAGAAGATCGAAGAGATCTTGAACGACCTCCTCGAGGAGGGCGACCTCATCCAGCCCCGACCCGGGGTTTACGCGCCCATCAAGTAGCGGTGGTGAGCCGCGGTGAGCGAGTCCGAGGAGCTCTCGCGCCGATACCCCGCGGTGCGCGTGCCCGCGGGCGTCCTCGCCCGCTCCTCACCGACCGACGACGGGTTCGTCACGCCCGACGGGGTACGGTTCCACCGGGCCCTGGTGGTCGGCGTGGTCTCGTCCAAGTACGTGGACGAGGACCGGGAGTTCGCCGTCCTCACGATCACCGACGACACGGGCTCGGTGGACGTCTTCGCCTTCGAGGAGTGGTTCGAGACGGCCAGCGAGCTGGAGCGCTGGGTGGAGGTGAAGGTCGTCGGCCGGCCCATGGAGCCGCGCGAGGAGGGCCGGTCGGTCCCCCTCCGGGCCGAGATCATCCGACCCTCCTCCTACCACGAGGAGCTCCTGCGCCGGCTGGAGTACGAGCTAACGCTGAAACGCGCCGGCGAGGCGCCCGAGGAGGCCGAGCCGGAGGCCCGGAAGATGGTGGAGAAGGCCGAGGAGGCGGCCGAACCGTCCGAGGGTGCCGAGGAGGAGGCCGAGGGTCCCGAGCGCCCGGAGGACCTCGACGACGTCGTCCGCAAGGTGTACGAGCGGCTGGTCGAGCACGAGGAGGACATGTTCTCTAAGCAAGACTTATACGAGATCATCGCCGAGGTCGTGCCGGACGCGGACGAGGAGTTCTGCGACCGCGTGATCAGGGAGCTCGAAAAGCGCGACCTGATCTTCCCGATCAAGCTGCCGAGCGGCAAGCACTGGTCCGTCGTCGTGGAGTGGGGGGTGTAGCCCGTGCCGCTCAAGTACGACTACGAGGAGCTCCTGGAGCGCGCCTACGAGCAGCTCCCGGAGGAGGTGCTGGAAGACCGGCGGTTCGAGGTCCCGAAGCCCCGCGTCTCGATCGAGGGCAAGATGACCATCATCCAGAACTTCAAGGAGATCGCGGACAAGCTGAACCGGGACCCGGAGCACCTCTCGCGCTTCTTCCTGAAGGAGCTGGGTACGGCCGGGCACATCGACGGCGACCGCCTGGTGCTGCACGGTACGTACCACCCGAAGCTCATCGAGGAGGAGCTCAAGGAGTACGTGGAGGAGTTCGTCCTGTGCCCGGAGTGCGGCCGCCCGGATACGAAGCTGGTTCGGGAGGACCGGCAGTGGATCCTGAAGTGCGAGGCGTGCGGGGCGTGGTCCTCGGTCAGGAGGCTGAAGTAGCATGCCCCGGGTCTCCGTGAACGTCCAGGGGACCCCCGACACCCTCGTCATCGCGCTCTGCGACGAGGAGCTCCTGGGGAGGCGGCTCCCGGCGGGCGACCGCGAGGTTAGGGTGTCGGAGAGCTTCTACGGCGGCGAGCTCATGGAGGTCCGGGAGGCCGTCCGCCGCGTCCGCCGGCTCGCGAACGAGTACCGCGAGGAGAAGACCGTGGCCATCAACGCCCTGGGCGAGCGGGCCTGCTCCGTGGTGCTCAAGGCGCGACTGGCCAGCGAGGG
>JAMOPY010000011.1 GCA_027064305.1 Methanobacteriota archaeon | reverse complement strand
ATCGCCCAGGGGCTGCTCAGGCTGGCCGGGGACCCGGAGTCGCTCATCGACCCCACGTGCGGGGGTGCCACCATCCCCATCGAGGCCCTCCTCAGCGACCCGAACCGCGAGGCGGTGGGGGTCGAGAAGTTCCGATCGCACTACGAGGGCGCCCGGCTGAACGTCCTCGCCGCGGGCGTCGAGGCGGAGGTCTACCTGGGCGACTCAACCCGGCTGTTCGAGGAGGTGCCCGAGCTCCGGGACCGGGAGTTCGAGGCGGCCGTGTTCAACCCGCCGTACGGGCTCAAGATCGCGAACCCGAGGGTGGTCGAGCGGCTGTACCACGGGCTCGCCCGGGTCCTGTCCGACCTGGTCGACGTGGTCGCCACGGTTACCCCGCGCCGTGACTGGATGGTCGACGCGATGGAGGAGCACGGGTTCCGACTGCGGCACGAGCGCTGGGCGCGTCACGGGGGCCTGGACGTCCGCATCCTGGTGTTCTCCTAGTCCTTCCCGTCCCCCTCGGACTCCCGGAGCAGCCGCCGAACCACGTCCAGGAGCTCGCCCGGCCGGGAGATCTCGAAGTCCGGTACCTCCTCCTCGTTCTTCGGCTCCCGGTCCCGGTAGCGTCCCTTGCGGATGCGCACCGTCACCATGCCCACCCGGTTCGCGCCCCGGATGTCCCGGTCCGGCCGATCCCCCACGAACACGCACTCCTCCGGTTTCACCTTCAGCCTCCGGGCCGCCTCGAGGAAGATCCTCGGGTGCGGCTTCTCCACCCCGATCTCCTCCGAGATAATCACCGTGTGGAAGAAGTGGTGCAGCCCCAGCCGGATCAGCTTCTCCCACTGCTTGACGGCCAGCCCGCTCGTCACCACCCCGAGCTTAAGCCCCATCTCCCGGAGCTTCATGAGGGTCGGGATGACGTCCGGGTAGGGCTTCAGGTAGGCGAACTTGGTATCGTGGTACGCCACGACCGCCGCGGCCACGAGCTTGGGGTCCGGGTCCCGACCGATCCGCCGCAGGAGCAGGTTGAAGTGCCGCGGGTGGTTGGACCCGAACTCCCGAACGATCTCCTGCAGCTCTTCGTACAGCTCCTCCTCCGTCAGGTCCACGTCCAGACCGGCCTCTATCATGGCCCGGATGGCGTTCTTCCGGGCCGCCTCGGCCAGCTTCGACGAGGGGTACAGCGTGTCGTCCAGGTCGAACAGCACGGCCTTGATCATCGGGGGCCTGCCCCGTGCTCCGGGCTGATCCGGTGAAGCTCGAGCGGGAGATCCGACCCGGGGACGACCTGGGTAGGATCCTGACGGAGGCGGCCGACCCCAGGGACGGGGACGTCCTCGCGGTGGCCCACACGATCGTGTCCAAGGCGGAGGGGGCCCTGGTGGACCTGAGCGAGGTGGAGCCCAGCCCGCTGGCCCGCCGCCTGGCGAGGCGGCTGGGCAAGGACCCCCGGGTGATGGAGGTGATCCTGCGGGAGGCGGAGGGAATCGTGAAGGTGGGCCGCGACGTGATCATCACCGAGGTCAGGGGCGGGATGGTCTGCGCGAACGCCGGGGTGGACGAGTCGAACGCGCCCCCCGGGCACGTGGTGACGCTCCCCGAGGACCCGGACCGCAGCGCGGACCGGCTCCGCCGAAGGATCCGGGAGCTCGCCGGGGTCGATGTCGGCGTCGTGATCACCGACACCCAGGGCCGCGCCTTCCGGGAGGGCGTGATCGGGGTGGCGGTGGGGGCCTCCGGGGTCCCGGTGCTGGTCGATCGGCGCGGGGATCGGGACCTGTACGGGCGCGAGCTGCGGGTGACCGTGGTGGCCGTCGGCGACCTGATCGCGTCCGCGGCCGAGCTGCTCATGGGTCAGGCGGACGAGGGGACGCCGGCGGTCGTGTTCCGGGGTCTCAAGGACAGGTTAAAGAGGTTCGAGGGCCCCGAACGGGCCTCGGCGCTCATCCGCGACCCGGAGCGGGACCTCTTCCGGTAGGGGGTTCGCGGCGTGTCCCACTACGCGCTGGAGTGCGTGGAGTGCGGCCGCACCTTCTCGGACGACTCCCTGCTGCGGTGCCCGAGGTGCGGGGGCCTGCTGGAGGTCGCGCTGGACTACGACGCGATCGAGGTGGACCGGCGGACGCTGGAGCGGCGCGAGCTGGGCGTGTGGGCGTTCCGCGAGCTGCTGCCGGTCTCCACGGACGATCCCGTGACGATGGGGGAGGGCGGCACCGGGCTGCACCCGTGCCCGACGCTGGCCGACGAGCTGGGGGTCCGCTCGCTCCACGTGAAGAACGAGGGGGAGAACCCCACGGGCTCGTTCAAGGATCGCGGGATGACGGTCGGGGTCACGAAGGCGGTGGAGCTGGGGGCCGAGGTCGTCGCGTGCGCGTCCACGGGTAACACCTCCGCCTCGCTGGCCGCGTACGCGGCGCGCGCGGGCCTCACGTGCGCGGTCCTACTGCCGGCCGGGAAGGTCGCCCTGGGCAAGCTCGCGCAGGCCCTGTTCCACGGGGCCCGGGTCGTGCCCGTGGACGGCAACTTCGACGACGCGCTGGCGGTGGTGCGGAGGCTGGCCGAGGAGGGGCTGGTCTACCTGCTGAACTCGGTGAACCCGTTCCGCCTGTCCGGCCAGCGCACGATCGCCTACGAGATCTGCCGGCAGCTGGGGTGGGAGGTCCCGGACGCCGTGGTGGTGCCCGTGGGCAACGCGGGCAACATCAGCGCGATCTGGCAGGGGTTCCTAGACCTGCGCGCGCTGGGGTTGATCGACGAGCTCCCGCGCATGTACGGGGTGCAGGCGGAGGGGGCGCGCCCGATCGTGGACGCCGTCCTCGAGGGTCGGGAGGACATCGAGCCGGACCCGGACCCGGAGACGGTCGCCACGGCGATCCGCATCGGGAACCCGGTGAACGCCGTGAAGGCGCTGCGGGCGATCCGGTGCTCCGGGGGCTGGGCCGTGGCGGTCACCGACGACGAGATCCTGAGGGCCCAGCGGAAGCTGGCCACGAGGGAGGGAATCTTCGTGGAACCCGCCAGCGCGGCCTCCATCGCGGGCCTACGGAGGCTGGTGGAGGCGGGGGAGATCGAGCCCGACGAGTCGGTGGTGTGCGTGACCACGGGTCACGGGCTCAAGGACCCGGAGATCGTCATGGAGACCTGCGAGCTGCCGGAGCCGGTGGAGCCGGACCCGGAGCGGATCAAGGAGAGGCTGGGCCTCCGCTGACCCACGCGCCGCCGTCAATAGTTACGATTATCGTAACGATTCGGGCCGACGGCGGCGGGCGCGCCGAGGGGTGGACCCGGCCCCCTCGGGGCCGGCTTCCCCCGGCCGACCTGCCTCCGGCGACCCCCGAGCGGCCGCGGGTCCGGGGTGGGCTGCTCCCTCTCGGGCCTGACCCGGTGCCCCGGCAAAGGCGGTGGCGCGCCGCCCTCCGGCGGCGGCCCCGCCACCCCGGGCCCCCGGGGGGCCGGAGGGTCATCGGCCGGTCCGGGGGGCCGGACACCCGAGGGGACCGGGCCGCCCCCTCGGCTTCGGCCCCCGCATGAGGCGGATTTCGGGTGACAGCGGACCGCCAGCCCGCCGGCCTAGCCCGCCGCCGGTACCCGTGAGCACGGGCGCGATTTAATAGTTTAGGCCGCTACTCACGGGCGACGTACACGTACGCATCCACCTCCCCGAGCGGCGTTTCCACCCGCTCCCTGCGACGCTCGTACAGCACCGGGTACCCCTCGTACCGGTCCACCTCACGAAGCTCCTCCTCGCTGAGCCCCACCAGCAGCGTCCCGGAGACGCGCGAACCCTCCCTCTCCCGCACGGTGTTGTATCGGTTGCCCACATCCTCCAGCGCCAGCTCGTACCCCTCCAGCACCGCCGGGTAGACCATGTACGGGACCCGACCCACCACGGACGCCACCGTCTCCGGGTCGGTGAGCGTTCCGTACGCGAACACGCGCTCCGGGGGCAAATCTTTAGGAAGCTCGTCGTCCGGCCCGACGACGATCGCGTCCCCCTCGCGGCGGATCGTGAACCTGAGAATCGACCGATTCTCCTCCTCCTCGTCCTCGTCGGGCAGTAGCATCAGCCTGCCGCCTCGACCCACGTAAACGTGAACCCTCACGCGGCACCCCGGGGCCCGGCGCCGTGAGCGGGCTTATGCGTTTGTCGTTCAGGCTACCGGGGACGAGGACCTGCGCGGCGGCCTGGGCCCTCGTGACCCTGGCCGCGACCGCGCTCGCCCCACGAC
Organism: Methanobacteriota archaeon; assembly: GCA_027064305.1. Lineage (GTDB taxonomy): Archaea > JAADCQ01 > Methanopyri > Methanopyrales > Methanopyraceae > Methanopyrus. Next base: position 5,686 of record JAMOPY010000011.1, on the reverse strand, counting down.
TGGCCGTGTACGCCCCGATACCGGTGCTTGGATGCCTGATCACCGTGCTGACGGACCGCCTGCAGGGCCGGGACGTGCCTCCCAACCGGTGGGCGTTCATCTGGGCCCTCTCCGGCGCGATGGACCTGGCCGCCGCGCTCTCCCCCTCGCCCTCGCTCCTGGCCGCGATCCGAGGCCTGTCCTCGACGCTGTTGACCATGGCACTTCTGGGTACGGTAGGGTGTTCCCCCATCAGGAGCGCCCTCGTCCTCCTCTACCTGCTGGCGAGCGCGCTCCCGCTGTCCCTGGCCGCCGGAGCCCCGGCGTCCCTGACCCTCCTTCCCTCGGCGGTGGGCTGGTCGGTGACCCTGGTCTCCATCGCCATCTTGGACACGGTCACTCGCTCCACGCTGGGCGTCGGGACCATCGAGGCGCTGTCCGAGTTCCTCCAGTTCAAGTCCGGCCGCGAGCACTCGCTGGACGCGGTGTTCCGCGAGATACGCACGGCGACGCGCGTGACGGTGCCCGTGCGCGTCCTCGCCTTCCTCCGCTCCGGGGAGGTGGTGGGCTGCTTCGTAATCCCCTGGGTGCACCCGGGTCCCGTGGGCCGGATCGGCGGGGGAGACCTGCCCGGGCGGATCGTGAGGCGGCTGCTGGACCTCGGGGTCGTGCCGCTGGTCTTCCACTCCACCACCACCCACGACCTCAATCCCGTGGATCGGCGGGAGGCCGGTAGGATCGTTGACGCCGTGGAGCGGATGGTGCGCCGCGTTCGGGGGGCGCAGGGGTCTCGGCGCGCGTCCCGGGCCGTGCGCGGGGAGCGGACGGACTCGGTGGGCCAGGTGCTCGGTGACCGGCTGTTCCTGGTGCTCTCAAAGTACCCGGAGCCCAGCGACGACATCGACCCGGCGACCGGGATCTTCATCGAATCGAGGACCGGGGCCTGGGTGGCGGACGGGCACAACTGCTTCGGGGACCCGGAGAAGGGGCGCGTGTACGCGTTTTCCCGGGACTTTTGGAGGCTGCTGGACGACGCGCGCCTCATCGCGGAGCGGGTGGAGGCGGTCGGGGACCTGCGCGCCGGTTTCGCCCACTCCGACCCGGGACTGGGCCCGGAGTCCGGGGTGGGTAGCGGCGGGATCTCGGTGGCCGCGGTGGAGGTCGAGGGGCAGCGCACCCTCTACGTCGTGCTGGACTCCAACAGCATCGTCCGGGAGCTGAAGGAGCGCCTTGAGCGGGAGCTCTCGGAGCTGGCGGACGAGGTGGTGGTGTGCACCTCGGACTCGCACGAGGTGAACCCGCGAGGCTATAACCCGGTCGGCGACGCGCTGGCGGAGGCCGGAACGCGGCTCGTGCGGGCCGTGCGGGAGGCGGCGGAGCGGGCGGTCGACCGGATCGCCCCCTGCGAGGTCGTCGAGGTCGAGGAGTGGGTCGAGCTCACGGTCACCGGGCCCGGCAGCTTTCAGCAGCTCTCCCACTCCGTGAAGGTCGCGCTGAAGATGATCAAGGTGCTGCTGCCCGCCACCTTCCTGGGGGTGATCGTCCTTTCCACGGCGATCGCCCTCTGGGCGTCAAGCTGACGCGTACTGCACGGCGTTCGGCATCGGGTTCGGACACGCCTCCAGGGTGACCGGCGTCGCCAAGGAGCTCCGCAGGACGGGAGCGAGCGTGGTGCTCAGCTCCTTCGGAGACGGGTGGAGGATGCTTTCCAGGGAGTTCACCGACGTCCCCGTGTACCGGGTGCCCACGATCGAGGTGATCTCCACCTCGGGCTCCTTCAAACTCTCCCACATCCTGCGCCGGTGCCCGGACCTGCCGATCCGGTTCTACGCCGGGGTGGGCCTGGACCTCAAGATCATCCGGCACCACGGATGCCGCGTCGTCGTGTCCGACTGCCAGTTCCACGCCCTGGCGGCGGCCCGGATGCTGGACGTACCCTCCGTGATGATCACGAACGTCCTCCGCCTCCCCGGAGACGACCCGTCCTCCCGGCTGGTGAACTGGTTCCTCAGGGAGACCCTCCAGCTGGCCGACCTCGTGATCGTACCGGACGTCCCGGACGGCGAGTCGCCCCCCTCCGACGTGGACGTGGTCTGGGTGGGACCCATCCTCCGGGCCAGCCCGGACGAGCTCCCCGGAAGGGAGTCGATCCGGGAGCGCCTCAACCTGCCGAAGGAGCGGCCGATCGTGCTGATCACCGCCGGCGGCTCCCGGTACGGCGGCAGGATCGTGAGGCTCGCGATGGAGGGAATCCGCAGGCTGGAGGAGGACGTGTACGTGATCGTGGTGGACGATGGGGTCGGATCCGGCGCGCTCCGCGGGGTCTCGGGCCTGGCGTTCAACTACGTGGACAACCTGCTGGAGCTGATCCGGGCGGCCGACGTGGTGGTAACGCACGGGGGCCACACCACCATCTCCGAGTGCGCCTGCCTGAGGACCCCGGTCGTCTCCATCCCCCTACCCAACCACCCGGAGCAGCAGATGAACGCGCTTCGCGCGGAAAAGCGGGGGCTCGGGGTGGCCCTCCAGCCCCAAAACCTCTCGCCGGACCGGGTGGCCGAGGCCATCCGAAGGGCCATGGGGATCCGGGTTCCCAGGATCAGGTTGATGGACGGCAAGGGGGCCGTCCGAGCTGCCCGCATCATCCGGGAAACGATGTCAGGATCGCCGTGAACTGGGCCGTCAGCTGATCCACATCCTCTTCGGCCTCCTCTTCATCGTCCCGTTGCACCTTCTTGGCCCACTTTGGTACTCCATTTTCCTGCTCTCGTTGATCCTGGTGGGCCTGTGGGTATCATACCGCATTCGACGCGGTAGTTACGTACCCATCATCACCGAGCTGGTGGAGCTGTTCGAGCGGCCCGAGGAGATGAGAATGCCGGGTCAGGGTACGATCCACTTCCTCGCCGGCGTCCTACTCGCCACCCTCATCACCAGGGACGCGAGGATCGTGGACGTGGCCATCATCGTCCTGTCGGTGGGGGACGGCGTGTCCACGATCGTGGGAACCAGGTTCGGGAGCACTCCCATCCCCTACAACCCCAAAAAGAGCCTGGAGGGGAGCCTGGCCGGGTTCGCCTCGGCCGCGACGCTTACCGCACTGTGGACCGGGGACCCGGTCGTCTCCGTGCTGGCCTCCCTCGTCGGATCCGCCGCGGAGACCGTGCCGAGGCTGAACGACAACATCGTCGTCCCGGTCGCCGTGGCCCTGTTCCTGCTGTGGTGGTGGAACCGATGAGGGGGCGGGCCCTCACCGCAACCGCCTCCTTGATCCTCCTGACCCTTCTGATCCCGTACGGTCCCGATTACCTGAGCCCGGCGACTCCGCTCCTTGAGGGCGGCAGCAAGCCCAAGGTCGCGTCCTTCCTCCTCGTGGTGGCGGCGGTCTCCCTGCTGTCCTCGGTCGTCAGGACGCCCGACCGGACGGCGCTCAGGGTGGCGGTGCTGCTGCTACCGTTCCTGTCGAACGCGCTCCACTGCGTCGGTGCGATCCTCTCCGGCCTTCCACCCGACGCCGAGATCTTCACGTTCGACGGCGTCAAGCTGGAGGGTGACTCTCCCTTCCACACGCACCTGGGGAAGTCCGCCGTGTCCTCGGTGATACCGCTCGCGCCCCCCACCGTGCATTCGGGCCTCTCCCTGAGTCGGGTCCACCCCGTCCCCATCCGGGCGGTTGAACTCGCCGTCGTCGCGGCCTCGCTGACCACCGCCGCCGCGGTGAGCCGGGGTCCGGCGACGTGCCTGGCCGGCGCACTCCTGACGATGAGCACGGTGGACGGCGGCGGGTTCTCACTGCCCTACATCCACGGGTGCTGGATAATGGCGGTATCCGAGGCGCTCAGGGGCAGAGCGGCGGGCTCCCTAACCTTCGGGCTGGCGGCGGCGCTGTCACCGTACGCCAAGCTGGTGCTCGGGACCGCGGTAACGGCGAGGCACTACGGGCCACGGTGGGACCGGATCCTCCTGGTGCGGCTGAGCGGCCCGAAATCCGCGCTGGTTCGGGCCGGAGCCAGGCCCGTCGGGGGCGACCTTTACGCCATCGACGCCCGCGATCGCGGGGCGTTCCTGCGGAGGCTCGAGGCGGAACTGCGCCGGGAGGGGTGCGAATGGGCGGAGGTGCTGATGCTCCCGAACATCTACCCGTACCTCAGGGGTTGATCCTGCCCTCGACGAACTCCCTCAGGTCCTCCTCGCCCACCTCCCCGAGGACCTCGGACAGCCTTCTCACCGCCCGATCGGCGAAGTCCCGGATCACGTTTTCCAGCTCCTCCTCGATCCGCTCGAGCTCCCTCTCCAGCTCCTCCGCCCGCGAGTCGATCTTTGATTTGGACCGCTTCAGCTCCGTCCGGATGCGGTCCGCCTCGCGCCGAAGCCCCGCCACCCGCCGCCGGACCTTCTCCTCCAGCTCGACCACCTCAACCAGCCCGTCCAGGTCGATCTCGGCCCGCACGACCCTGCTCAGCAGCCGATCGAACTCCTCCTCTCCCATCGTCTCCCGGAGGTGCTCGGTCAGATCCTCCAGGAACCGCTCGACCCGCAGCGAGGTCTTCGGATCGAGCTCTCGCAGTCGCTCCCCCAACCTCGCCGGGTAGGCCTTGTACGACCTCAGCCTTTCTCACCCGCCCTCCGCTCCAGCTCCTCGATCCTCACGGGCAGCCGCTCGTCCGGCCTGATGCGCCGGATGTACCTCCTTCGAAACTCCGGATCCTGCATGCGGCACCGCTCGCTCCAGCGTCGCCACTCCGGGTGCGACGTGAGCCGCCTCCACGCCCGCTTGAACCCGATCTCGCGCACGTTGCCGAACGAGATCGGCGTGAAATCGCACGGGGTCACCTCCCCGTCGTTGGTCACGTGGCACTGCACGTACCCGGCGAAGCACCCGGACCCGCGCCGGCTGTTCACGTACGACATCACGGACACCCGCGGGCCAGAGCGCCGCTCCCGGTTCCACCTCAGGTGCAGGTCCGCGAGCTCCTCGCGGTGTCGCCGGGACAGCATGACGTCCTCCCGGTGCAGCAGGCGTCCCGTCGGCACGGCGTCGAACACGGTGACCTCGTGCACCCCCAGGCGTCGGGCGAGCCGGAGCAGGTCCTCCACCTTCCCCGTTTCCACGGCCTCGGGAGTGGCGTACGTGGAGATCCCCACCAGGGCGCCCTCCCTTAGGCAGGACCGGATCCCCTCCAGGCACCGCTCGAAGAGCCCCGGGGTCCCCCGCAGCTCGTCGTGCTCGTCGGGGTCGGGGCTGTCGATGCTCACGTGCACCGCGTAAACGCCGGCCTCAACGAGCTCCCGGGCCCGCTCCCTCAGCAGGTACCCGGACGTGAACACCGCCGCGATCGCCCGGGCCGGATCCACGTTTGAGATCAGCTCGGGCAGGTCCTCCCGGACCAGCGGGTCGCCACCGGTGAAGGTCACGTTGTACGTGCCGAGGTCCAGGGCGTCCCGGATGACCCCCTTCCACTCCTCCGCGGACAGTTCCTCCGGGCGTCGTCGGGCCGCGCTGCAGTGCACGCAGTTGCACGGGCACCGGGCCGTAACCGCCAGGGTGACGGCCTCCGGGACCCGGCGTCTCAGCAGCTCGGACTTCAGCCGCGCCTTGACCATCCGGATGAAGGCCTTGCTGGGGAGGGGAGGGAGGTACAGGGAGAAGACGATCTGATCGTTCAGGACGGCCGCCGGCTTCTCCTCCTCCAGGTGCCTGAGCAGC
>JAMOPY010000010.1 GCA_027064305.1 Methanobacteriota archaeon | reverse complement strand
GTCAGCGCTCCAGCGGGCTGGACCAGCGCGAACAACGCGACCAGCACCAGCAGCAAGAGCGCGTCCCCCCGAAAAAGGTGTTAGAGGTTAAGAGGAGGGGCGTCGGGCCAGCAGTGTCAAAGCCACAGCCGCCACCGCTACGCCCACTGGTCTGGGCCTGTACTCCTTCACCTCGTCATCGTCGCCCGGGGCTGTGTTCACAGTTCAGGCGTAGTCGTAGTGGTAGTATCCCCAGATCCTCGGCTGAATGCCGTGGTTGAACGGGCTGGTCGGGTCGATGAAGATTTCGTGCCATTTCCCGCTGTCCGGGTCGTGCACGAATACCGCCGTCCAGGAGTGCGCCTCGCCTCCCAACCACTCACCGACCACGTACCCTGGAAGCCCTGCGGCTCGATACAGCGCCACCGTAAGCACGGCGTGGTCTACGCAGTTCCAGCCGTGAGTTGGGCGCAAGAGTACTGCCGCCGGGCCCTCGTAGTAACAGCAGCTGATGCGGTCGCCGTAATTAGTCCACGGCCAGTTGTACCAACAAGTACGGGATGTTTGTGGCGACCCAGTACGCTAGCCGTACCGCCGCCTGGAACATTGGGTTTTTCATCGGCCTCTCCTTCGCGGTCTCAAAGTCAGGGAACGGGGGCGGGAAGAAGTCGGCAAGAACCAGCGCCTCGTGGACTGGTTCCACACCTTCCTCGACCTCACCACCAACTCCGTCGAGGTCGCACCGCGCGGCTTACCTCAAGCGCTCCCGTAGGCACCGCACCCGCGTCTGATTCACCCGTGGAGGGCGAATCCGGTGTGGTTCGTGGAGCGGTTGGCGGCCCAAGAGGAAAGTCCTCGAGCCGGCAAGGCCGGCCCTAACGCGCGAGGCGTTGGTTTCACGGTCTCAGGGTCCTCGGGACTTACGGAGTGTGCTCTCGGTCTCAAGCCTTCCTCGAAACATCCCTATCCAGTCGGCGGGCTCTTCCAGCACTTCCCAGCCTTTTCAACTCGTCCCGAAGGCGCTGCGCCTCCTCACTGAGCTCCGCCAACCCTTGCCGAGGTAGGGGTCGAAGTCGGTGATAGAGACCGTACCTCCTCCCGTCCCGGCATTGGCGGTGATGATCGAGGAAGGGTGGGCGCTTCCCTTTGATCACCCTTCGACCGTAAGGCCAACCACCTCTTGCTCGCACGGACCGTCGTACCTGCCCGGAGGGGCATGCGATTCGATCAACCCGTTACGGACGCACTACTCCCCGTGCCGGAGCCGCCACCGCTCCAGCTCCCAGAGCACGTCCCGCACCCACTCCCCGTCCCGAGTCCGATGCAGGAGGAGCCTCCGAAGCACCCGATCCGCGAACCACGCCGGCCACGGACCCAGCACGGACCGAGCAAACCCGGGCGCCTTCTCCAACAACCTCTTGAGCTTGGCCGAGCCCGAGGGCCGCAGCTCGAACGCGAGCGAGAGCACCCGAGCCACCCGCTTATGACTCACCTCACCGCCCGACGCTTCCTCGACCAGCCTCTCCAGCGCGGCCCGGAGGTGCCGAACGGCCAATCGAGCGAGCCGCAGTACGAACCCCTCGGACCGCTCCTCGAGCCAGCGGACGAAGCTCACGCTCTCGTTCTCCTTCCCCAGGTAGAAAACCCGGGGCAGGTCGAACCCCTTGCTCCGCACGCGCTTGAGGTAGGCCACGTAATACGGCCCGTAGGTCCGACCGCCAACCCGCCGGTACGTTTCCTTCAGCTCGGGCTTGACCTCGCGGCGGTAAACCTCCCGAAGCACGCGCAGGACGCGGATACGCTCGACCGGGTCCTGGGGGATGGGCACGCCCTCCCAGGTCACGACCCCGGCACCCCCAAGGGCCCGCCCACATTATTGTAATCACCCCGGAGCTTAAAAACGTTCTGACTCGACGGGCTCGGCGGCAGGGAGGTTGGGAAACTCGAGCCTCCCGGCTACGTGGTCCTGGGACTCCTGGTACCGGTACTCCGCCTGCACGGTCACGATCATCTCGGCCTTCTCCCATTGTAATCAGTAGGAGTAGGGGTCGGAGGACGGAGGCGAGTTCACCCACTCGGTCACCCTGAGTCTCGGTCCTGCAGTCCTCGATCTCCCGCGATTACAATGAGAGGAGGCTATCCACGCTCGGAGCCGGGCGGTGATCCCGGAGGGAAGTAGGGGGAGAGGGGCCGTGGTTTTCCGACCCTGAAGGCCGTTCTGGGTGCGTTGAAAGGAGGGGGCAGCGTTCGGCCCGCTGGCCGCGCGGCGGTGCGGTGGGTGGGTTTTTGGCCGGGCGGTTCTACCCGGGTTCCACGATGACCTCCTTGTGGACGATGGCGTGTCCGAGGGTGCGGCTGATGATGCACCGGTCGGCGCCGCGCTCGGCGATCTTCTTGGCCTCCTCGGGGTCGGTGTCGTCGCGCAGCTTCACGCGGATTTTGATGCGGATGTCGGTGATGGCGCCGCGGTCGAAGTCGCGCTCTCCGATGGCCTCGCCCGTCACCTCGGCGTCGATGTTCTCCTCTCGGAGGGCGGCGTCGGCGTTCATCAGGACGCAGGCGAGGAGGCCCGAGAGGAACATGTGGACCGGGGTGACCTCGTCTCCCTTCGCGATCTTGCTGCTGGTGAGCCTCTTCCGCTCGCCCGCGAACTCGACCGCGCAGTGGCCCTTGTCCAGGACCTCGGCGGTGACCTTGGGCTCTTCGGTCATGGGCTCGGCCCTCTTCAGTAAGATTTGAAACGTTCAAATTTATTTCGAGGGGGAGCGGGATGGAGGGGCTGCGGGCGTTCCTGGAGCTGTTGGCGTTGGTTGGGTTGGGGTGCGTGGCGCGTCGGGTGGGGGCGTTGGGGGAGGAGGCGCCGTCGCACCTGAACGCGTACGTGGTGTACCTGGCGATGCCGGCGTTGGTGTTCGCGACGGTCGCGCGGCTGCCGCCGGGGAAGGTGGTGCGCTACGCGCTGCTGGTCCTGGTGTCGGTGGGCGTGGCGGCGGTCTGCTGTCTGGTGGGGTACGGGGTGGGTCGGTGGGTGGGGTTGGATCGTCGGGACGCGGTGGCGGTGGGGTTGGCGTCGGGGTTGGGGAACACGGGGTTCCTGGGGTACCCGGTCTGCCTGTCCGTGCTGGGGCGGGGTGGGTTGGAGGCGGCGGTGTTCTACGACTTTGGGACGACCCTGTCGGTGATCGGGGCGTACCTGCTCCTGGCGCGGGGTGGGTGTCCGTTGAGGATGAGCCTGCGGTTTCCGCCGGCGTTCGCGGCGTTGGCCGGGATCGTGTGGGCGTTGCTGCGGTTGCCGTTGCCGGGGGTCGCGCGGCACGCGTTGGAGACGCTGGGGGCGTCGGCGGTGCCGGTGATCATGGTGTCGTTGGGGGCGTCGTTGCGGTGGGAGGTGGCGGTGGGTCGGGCGCTGCCGGTGGTGTGGGGGGTGAAGTTGGGGCTGTCGCCGGTGTTGGGGTGGTTGGTCGGGCCGTCGGGGTGGGAGGGTCGGGTGGTCGTGCTCGAGGCGGCGATGCCGCCGGCGTTGATGAACCTGGTGTTGGCGGAGCTGTTGGGGCTGCGGCCGCACGTGGTGGCGACGTTGGTGTTTACGACGACGGTGGTCGCGTTGGTGACGGTGCCGGTGGTGGTGTGGTGGTTGGGGGGTTCGCGTTGAGGGTGCCGACGGTGTGCTACGGTCGGGTGGAGGGGTGCGCGGTGAGTCGGTGGGGCTCGTACGAGGAGTACCTGGCGGACGTGATGCGCCGGTTGAGCGAGGAGCGGCCGTCGCGGTTGGAGTTCGAGCTGGGGGAGTGCGCGCGGTCGTGGCGGCACGTGCTGACGGCGTTCGACGTGCTCCTGCGGGCGTACGAGCGGAGGTTGCCGTTGGGGGAGGTGCGGGTGGGTGGTGAGGACGTGAGCGGGCTGCTGCGTCCGCTGTACGAGCAGGTGTTCAGCAACTACGACGTGGAGCGGGCGCGGGTGGGGGTGCCGGAGGGTCATCGGCACGTGAGGACGGAGCTGGTGATGCGGGACGGGCGGCGGCTGGTCTTTCAGGAGGCGACGGTCTCGAACGTCCTGCGGGCGTTCGTGACGGTGAAGACGCGGCCGGACGTGCGGTGCGTGCGGTTGAGGCGGAGGCGGTTCGACGTGCCGGGGTACGCGGAGTGGCAGCTGATCGAGGAGGACTAGCCGGGCCAGCGGTCGGTGAAGTCCTCGGCGAGGGCGAGGATCGCGCCGATGGTGGGGCGGCCGAGGGCCTCGTTCAGGGCGTTGACGTCCACGACGTGCAGGTTCTCGAACCCTTCCAGCCCGTACTCGCGGTCCAGGCGCTCGGCGAGCGCGCCGCCGGGGTGGGCGCCGGCGGGTCGGGTGACGGTTTCGACGTGGGCGCCCAGCTCGCGGAGGAGCTCGCCGGCCAGGGCGCACCCTTCGGCGAGTCGGGTGGCGTCCGCCGCGGTCACCGGTTTCCGTCGCTCGGCGACGCTGCCCGTGAGCTCGTCGCGGATCTTGACCATGAGGGCGTACCGGTCGGGGTGCCGCGAGGTGCGGTGTGGGGAGAGCATGTACTCGTCCTCGTGGACGATCACGGGCATCTGGAGCCCGGGTGGGGTCCTCAGGTTGGAGACGACGTGGACGTAGAGGTCGGCGAACAGGGGTGCGTCGGTCTCGATGCCGCTGCGCCGGAGGAGGTCCGGGGTTCCGGGGCACCCGGCGCTGAGCACGACCGCGTCGTCCTCGTCCAGTCGGAGTCGTCGTCGCTCGAGGATGAGCTCGGTTACGCGGCCGGAGGCGGTGCGGAGTTCGAGGCAGTGGTCCTCGATCACCTCGACGTCGTCGGGGAGCTCGCGCGTCGGGTCCCACTTGGCGCGGTGGGGGCACTCCAGGCAGCGGCCGCAGCCGGTGCAGCGGTTGAAGTCGATGGCTTTGGGCGCGCGTTCGGCCTTGAGGCCGAGGTCCCTCGCCGCGCGCTCGAGCCTGAGGTCGTGGTCGGTGAGGACGTCGTCCGGGGGGCGTTCGATGGGCGTCGATAGGTCGGTGATCGCGCGCTGGAAGCGGCGTTCCAGGCGTTTGGGGCCCCAGAAGCCGAGGTTGCCCATGGAGTAGCGGGCGGATCCGCCGGGCCCCAGCCCGTAATATACGAGGCACTCGTCGAAGCGTTCGCGGACGAGCCTGGGTCCGCGTCCGGTGATGAGGGTGACGCGGTGGCCCAACTCGGTGAGTCGTCTCGCGATCCAGCAGCCCGCGGGCCCGGCCCCGACGATGTAAACTCGGGTCAAGTAGTAGTCACCCTGGTTAACGGTCGTTGGGGGCGCGGTGGGTGAGGAAGGTCAACGTGGCGATCGCGGGTCACGTGGATCACGGTAAGTCGTCCCTGTTGAAGTGCATCACCGGGGAGTTCCCGGACTCGGAGGGGTTCGAGCTGGATCGCGGGATCACGGCCGTGATGAAGGTGATCCCGGCGGAGTGGAGGGGCGTGGAGATCCGGTTCATCGACACGCCGGGTCACTCGGACTTTCGGGAGGAGGTGGGGAAGGCGCTGCTGTTGGCGGACGGGCTGGTCCTGGTCGTGGCGGCGGACGAGGGGGTGCAGGCGCGGACGGAGGTGATCATCGAGGAGGCGAAGGAGCTGGGGTTGCCGGTCGTTCTGGCCGTTAACAAGATGGATAAGGAGGGTGCGGACTTCGAGCGGGTGGTGCGGGAGGTCAGGGAGCGGGGGCTCGAGCCGGAGGCGGCGGTGCCCACGTCGGCGAAGACGGGGGAGGGGATCGAGGAGCTGCTGGACGCGATCGTCGAGCACATCGAGCCGTGCGGGTACGGGGATCCGGACGACGAGACGGAGTTCCTGGTGGTGGACGTGCGGCGGATGAAGGGCGTGGGGGCGGCCGCGCTGGGCGTGGTGCGGGCGGGCACGCTGGAGCCGGGCATGACGCTGAGGGTGCGGGACGAGGAGTTCCGGGTGAAGGCGGTGTTCTCGCCCGAGCGGGAGCGGGTCGAGTCGGCGGGACCGGGGGACATCGTGCTGGCGGCCCTGGATCGGGCGCCGGAGACGGGCTACCTGTTGACGGAGAGCGGCGGTTACCGGGTGGATAACCCGGAGGACGTGCGGCCGTGCGTCCGCTTCGTGGTGGACGTGGACGACACCCAGCGGGCGGTGGAGGTGCTGCGGGACCTCTCCCGCCGGAACATGGGGTTGGAGTACGAGGTGCGGGACGACGGGACGCTGGTCGTGTCGTGCCTGGGGGACGTGCACTTCGATCGGGTGCGGTCGGAGCTGGAGGAGGCGGGCGTGCGGGTGGAGGTGCGGTCGCGGGAGTTTGAGGGCGTGAAGACGGTGGGCCGGCGGGCGCGGGGTCGGTACGGTCCGGTGGAGGTGGAGGTCCTGCCGCGGGCGACGGAGGGGGTGCGGGTGTTTCGGCGGGGGAAGGATCGGGCGACGACGGACGAGATCACGACGGCGCACCTGGTGGCGGACGAGCTGGGGCTCGACGGGCTGGTGGTGAACATCCTCAGTGAGGGCGAGGCGGAGCCGGAGGCGTTGGCGGAGGCGCTGGCGGCGGCGGTGGAGGAGGCGGGGATCTTCGAGCTGTACCCGCTGGAGAACGTGCTGATCGAGGTGGGGAACGTGGGCAAGGCCGCCTCGCTGGTTTACAAGCACGAGGGTCACGTGATCGAGTCGGACGAGCGGAGCCTGAAGGCGGTGGTGCCGGCCCCGCGGCTCAACGACCTGGTGGACGAGCTCATGCGGGAGACGTCGGGTCGGGCCCGGGTCCGGCTGCTCTCGTCCTCGGGCGTGGAGGGGCCGATCCTGTCGATCGATCCCGGGGAGGTGAACTTCGGACTCGCGTACATCCCGCGGCGCGGCCCGTGCGACGTGACCTCGGTCAAGCTGATGGGCCCGTCGGAGGAGGACAAGGTCCGGGAGCTGCGGAAGACGCTGGAGATGTTCCTGGCGGGGCGGGAGGAGCCCTCGCTGGTGTACGTGGGCAACGGGCCGGGCCACGAGGTCGCGGTCAGGGCCGTGCGCGGGGTGCTGGAGGACGCCGAGGTGATCCTCGTGGACGAGCGAGAGACGACGAAGGAGGCGCTCTACCGGCTCTCCTCGGGCAAGCTGGAGAACGTGGAGTCCCGGGACCTCCGGGATCACGGCGTGGCCGCGCTCGCGATCGCCCGGCGCGGGCAGCTGGGTCGCCGGGTTCGGAAGCGCGTGGACCGCGATCGGATCCGACGCCGCGTCACCACGGCGTTCGGCGGCGGTTCCAGCCGGTTCGGGGACTACTCGCGGCTGCCGATCAGCGACCCGGAGGAGCTCAAGGAGGGCACGATGCTGCAGATCAAGGACCCGAGCCGGATCAGCACGGGCCTCTCCAGGGGTGACGTGGTCATCTTCCAGGGCTGGCGGGAGGACGGCGGCATGATCGCGTCCACCTTGACCGGGAACCGGGTGATCATCAAGCCCAAGGACGGGAAGTCGCTGAGGAACCCCAAGAGGTTCTTCGAGGTGTTCCGCCCCGTCAAGCCCAGGGACGGATCCGGATGATCCTGGGTGAGAGGCTGCTCCGGCGGCTGTTCCCCGGGCTCGATGAGGAACAGTACCAGCCCGCGGGGATCGACCTGCGGCTGCGGCGCGCGTACCGGCTGCGTGGCGAGGCGGGTCTGTTCCGCGGGGACGAGAAACGGCTGCCGGGGTACCGGGAGGTGGAGCCGGAGGACGGGGTGTACCGGCTGGAGCCGGGCGAGCCCTACGTGCTCGAGCTGTCCCCGAGGCTCGAGATCCCGGAGGACACCGTGGCCCTGTTCTTTCCGCGCTCCACCCTCATCCGGTCCGGCGTCGCCGTGCACACCGCGGTGGGGGACCCGGGGTTCCGCGGGCGGATCCGCGTGCTCGCGGTGAACCATCACCGAGAGCCGTACCGACTGGCCCGGGGCGAGCGGGTGGTTCAGGCCGTCTTCATCCGGGCCGAGGGGGCCGGCACCTACTCTGGGGACTACGGCGAGGGGTGAAGGAGGGTGCCCGTCGGGGTGGTCGTCGTCCGCCCGGGATACCTGGAGCGGGGCGCGGACGGGAGCGTGCTCCGGGCCGACTCCACCGTCGTGCTCCTGATCACGGACGAGGTGAACCTGCTCGTGGACGTGGGGTGCGAGCGGCCGGGGCGGCTGATCCGGCGACTGAAGCCGTACGGGGTCGACGCGGTGGTGTTCACCCACGGTCACCACGACCACGTGGGCAACGCCGAGGAGGTCCGGAGGGCCTTCGAGCCGGACTTCTACGCCCACCCGAAGGAGGCCGGGTCGATCCCGGTGGAGGTGGACGACGTCGACCGGCTCGACCCGCCCGAGGGCGTCGAGATCGTGGAGACCCCGGGCCACACGCCGGGTCACGTGTCGGTGGCGGTGGAGGATCACCTGATCGTGGCCGGGGACGCGTGCCCGACGCCCGACAACGCGGTGGAGCGGGTGCCGCCCGCCGTCGCGTGGGACCGGGAGCGGGCGAGGGAGTCGCTGGAGCGGGTGCTCTCCTACCCGACGGTGATCCCCGGGCACGGGGTCCACGTGCGCCGCTAGCGGAGCGGCATCAGCGCCGGGTGCCGGCCGGGCCGGTGCCGCTCGCACCATCGCCCGACCCGTAGGGCCCGAACCAGGTCGCGATCGAGCTCCGCGGCGGGCTCTCCCTCTCCCAGCCCCTTGAGCTCCTCCGCGAGCACGTCGGCCAGGACCTCGACGTCCTCGCGGGTCAGACCCCGGACGTACAGCGCGTGCCCTCGGCACCCGCACCTACGGGCGTAGGCCTCCGCCACCGGGATCACGATCCTCCTGCCGAGCAGTCGGGACAGGTTCCCCTCCAACCGTCGAGCGAGCCGCTCGAGGTCGTTCAACGGGCACCTCCCCCGGGGGGCGTTGGACTCGCGGGCGACCGTCACCCGAGTGAGCCTGTACGTGAACTCCTTCGTGATCTCGGTGGCGTCGGCCCTGGTGCTCCCGAACGTCCCCGCCTACGTGTACCGGGTGGGCGGCAGCGAGCTCGTCGCCGGGCTCGTGCTCTCATTGTTCTCGGTGACCATGGCGGCGGTCTCCGTTCCGGTCTCTCGGAGGTTGGAGGGCACGCCGGCCGGGATCCCCATCGCGCTGGGGTGCCTGGGGTACGGGGCGTCGTTGGCCCCGTTCCTGCTCGCCCCCTCGATCGACACCCTGGGGATCGCGCGCGCCCTTCAGGGCGCGTGCTCGGCGTTCTCCTTCACGTCGAGCGTGGCGGCCGCCGTGCAGATGGGGCGCCGGGTGGTGTCGATCAACAACCTCGCCTCGAACCTGGGGTTCATCGTCGGGTACGCGGTCTCCTCCTCCCTGAGTCACCCGTTCCGGTGGTGCCTGGTCCTGAGCGCGTGCTCCGCGGTGTTCGGCCTGCCGCTGCTGTCCGTGCGGCTTCGACCCCAGGAGGAGGTCACGCGGGAGCACGGGTACCGGAGCTCCTTCCCCGCCGCGCTGCTCCTGACCTTCGCCTCCACGCTGCCCAACTCCGCCGTCACCCTGATCGCTCCCCGGGTGGAGCCCCATTACGGGCCCGTGATCGCCGCGATGACGGCCGCCAGCGGGCTGGCGCAGCTGCTGGGGCCCTCGCTCGGGGAGGACCTGTCGGCGGCGCTGGCGGGGCTGCTGGCGGGGGTCGCGGGGCTGCTGGGCTACTCGCTCGCGAGCGTGCTGCTGGCGGGGGTGGCCTGCGGGCTGATGTACTACGCGGCCAACATATACAGCGGAGGCGGCCGGGGGGTACGGGCGATCTCGCTGGCCATCGGCGTCGGGTACGCGGTCAACCAGCCCCTCATCGGCGCGATCACGGCCGGCGGCTGGGACGGATGGTCGCTCTCGTCCGCGGTCTCCGGCGCCCTGAGCCTGGCCGCGCTGGTGGGGACGTTCGGGGTTGGAGGAGCGGTTCGATCGCATCGAAACGGGCGCGATCGTGGGCGTGGTGGGTAACGTCGGTCTGGCGGCCGCCAAGGTGGCGATCGGCGTCCTGTCGAACAGCTGGGCGCTCGTGGCGGACGGGATGCACTCGGCCAGCGACGTCGTCGCCTCCGCGCTGGTTTACCTGGGGGCCCGGATCGCGCGAAGGCCGCCCGACGAGCGGCACATGTACGGTCACTACAAGGCGGAGGTGCTCGCGGGGCTCGTCGTCTCCGTCCTCGTGGCGTGCACCGGCGCGTCCATCGGGTGGGAGTCCGTCGAGCGGCTCCGGCACCCGACCCCGGTGGTCTCGACGCTGCCCCTGCTCGTCGCGCTCGCCTCCGCCGCGGTCAAGGAGGCGATGTACCGGTACACGATCCGCCTGGCCGAGCGCGCGCAGAGCTCCTCGCTGCGGGCGGACGCACACCATCACCGCAGCGACGCGCTCTCCTCGCTCGCCGCGGCCGCCGGGATCCTCGGGGCCCTGGCGGGGTACCCGTGGGCCGACCCGGTCGCCGCGCTCCTCGTCGCCGGGCTGATCGTGAAGATGGGAGTGGAGGTCGGCTGGGAGTGCGTGCACGAGCTCATGGACGTCGCCCCGCCGCCCGAGCTGCTCCACCGGATCCACCGGGCGCTGGAGCGGGAGCTGTCCGGGCGCGAGGCCGAGCCCGTCATCGTCCGCGGGCGGAAGATGGGCCCCGTCTACCAGATCGACGTGGTCGTCGCCGCGGACCCGGACCTGCGGCTCCGAGAGCTGTGGAGGCTGAGGGAGCGGGTGATCCGGTGCGTGCGCTCCGAGCTTCCCTCCGCCGTCCTCGTGACCGTTGAGTTCCACCCGCGGGGGTAGGGTCCCGTGATGGGCGTGGTGATCGCGGGCGTCCGGAGCGGGTGCGGGAAGACCTCGCTCACCATCGGGCTGCTCCGGGCGCTGCGGGAGGAGGGGTACCGGGTCCGGCCCTTCAAGGTGGGGCCGGACTACATCGACCCCACGTACCTGGAGGTGGCCGCCGGGGCGGAGAGCTACAACCTGGACGTGTGGATGATGGGCGAGGGGGGCGTGGTGGACACCTTCCGGCGCGCCACCCGGGGGTTCACGGGGGCGGTGGTGGAGGGGGTCATGGGGATGTTCGACGGGCACGGTGAGGGAACGGTGGAGGGGAGCACGGCGCACGTGGCCCGGTTGATCGGCGCCCCGGTCGTGCTCGTCGTGGACTGTCGCAGCTACGCCACCACCGTGGCGGCCGAGGTGCGCGGGTTCCTGGACCTGGCCCGGGAGGTGGGGGTGGAGCTCGCCGGGGTGATCCTCAACCGGGTGGGTAGTGAGCGTCACGAGCGGCTGCTGCGCCGCGCCCTGGAGCGATACTGTCCCGGGGTGCGGGTCCTCGGGGTGGTGCCCCGGCTGCGGGACGCCGTGATCCCGGACCGGCACCTGGGGCTGATCCCCGCGGACGAGCGGCGCGAGTTCGCCGAGCGGGTGGCGGAGTACTGGGGCGAGGTCGCGTCCGAGTACCTCGACCTGGACGCGATCGCCGGGCTGGAGGCGGGGGAGCCCGACGCCGAGCCGGTCCCGCCCCCGAGCCCTCCCCGGGAAGGGGTGCGGGTGGCCGTCGTGTCCGGCAGGGTCTTCACCTTTTATTACCGGGAGAACCTGAGGTACCTGGATCGGGCGGGTGAGGTGGTGCACGTGGATCCGGAGGGGGACCGGCTGCCGGACGTGGACGCGGTCTACGTGCCGGGCGGGTACCCGGAGGTGTACGCGGAGCGGCTCGACCGGCGGCTGATGGAGGACCTGCGCGGGTTCCACGAGGAGGGTGGGCCGATCCTGGGTGAGTGCGGCGGGCTGATGTACCTGTGCTCGGAGCTGGTGGATGCGGACGGCCGGGAGCACGAAATGGTGGGCGTGTTTGACGCGGTCGCTCGGATGCGGGATCGGCTCGTCGCGCTGGGGTACGTGAAGGGTAGGATCACGGGTAATCACCCGTTCGGGCGCCCCGGCCGGGTCGTTCGGGGACACGAGTTTCACTACTCGGAGGTGGAGGTCCGGGAGGACGTCGAGTTCGCGTACCGGCTGGAGCGGGGTCGCGGGATCGAGGAGGGCCGGGACGGGTTGGTGAAGGGGAACACCGTGGCCTCGTACACGCACCTGCACGTGCGCTCGGACGGGGGCGTGCTCGAGGGTTTGATCCGGTTGGCCTCCTCCCGAGGCGGTGGGAACCCGGGGTGAGCGGCTTGGAGGCGATCGTGCGCATCCTGGTGGACAACCGGGTGGGCATGGTCCGGGAGCCGTACCTGGCCCGGCACGGCCTGGCGGTGGTGGTGGAGGTACCCTCGGAGGACTTCGCGGTGCTCTTCGACACGGGCCCGTCGACGGACGTCCTCAGGCACAACCTGGAGGTGGCCGGGATGGACCCCGAGTTCGACGCCATCGTGATCTCGCACGAGCACTGGGATCACACGGGAGGCCTGGAGGCGGTGAGTGGGGGCCGGGTAATCGAGCCGGGCGGGGGCGAGGTGGACCTGCTCGACGGTGTCATCGTGGCGACGGAGACGTTCGAGGGCACGTACGACGGCGAGGTGATGCCGGAGCGGTCGCTGGTCGTGGGTGACCTGGCCCTGGTCGGGTGCTGTCACTTCGAGCTGGGGGAGCTGTTGGAGGGGTACGAGCCGCGCCGCGTGCTGGGCGGGCTGCACCTGATGGATCAGCCGCGGGAGCGGCTGGACCGGGTGGTAGAGACGCTGCGTGAGCACGGGGTCCGCCGGGTGTACGCCTGCCACTGCACCGGGATCCGGGAGTCGGCCTACCTGGCGGATCGCGTGGGCGGGGAGCCGGGCTACGTGCCCCTGGCGGTGAGGGTGGAGCTGTAGGGGTCCCGCAAGGGGCGCCTCCTCATCCGGCCCGTCGGTCCCCGCCTCGCCCGGTCATCCCGCCTCGGGCACCGCCGTTCCGGTCATCGGGTCCCCAGTGGGGGCGTTTCCTCATCGGCGTGAGCGTGAGGGGATCAGCCGCCGCGGTACGCCTGTCCCGATCATCGGGGGAGTCCCGTCACGAGCGGCAGGCCTCATCATCGTGACCCTACTCGACCTCCACCCGGGCGATGAAGAACCCGTCCGTGCGGTGCAGGTGGGGCCAGGTGCGCCGGGCCTCCGGCATGCGGATGCCGGGGGAGGCCCAGTCGAGGGGTGGTTTACGCAGCCTCGCGTGCTGGTATCGGCGCAGGAGCCGCTCGATCAGGCGCTCGTTCTCGGTCAGGGTGATCGAGCACGTGGAGTAGACGATCCGGCCCCCGGGCTTGACGAGCCGCATCGCGGTCTTGAGCAGGTCCCACTGCAGGTGGGCCCACTTGGTCGGCTGCCCGGTCGTCTCGAGGTCCCAGCGCTTCTCCGGCTTGGAGTACACGGACCCGGTGCCCGTGCACGGCGGGTCCACGAGGACGAGGTCCGCGAAGTGCTCGCCGAACTGGTCGGGCGCGTCCCGGGCGTCCATCCGGTAGGCCTCCACGACGTCGTCCACGTGGAACTGTCGGACGCGCTTCCGCAGCGTCCTGAACCGCTTGGGGTGCATGTCGATGGCGATGATCTCGCCCTCTCCCTCCATGAGCTGGGCGAGGTGCGTGGTCTTCCCGCCCGGGGCCGCGCACAGGTCGACCACGGTCATCCCGGGCTCCGGTTCGGCCGCGTGGGCCACGGCCGCGGAGGCCTTGGTCTGGGGGAAGACCACGCCCCGCTCGAACTCCGGGGTCCGAATGATCGGGGTGTCGGCGGAGACGATCCGGAGGACGTCGGGGAGGTCCTCGTCCCGCTCCGCCTCGATCCCGCGCCGTTCGAGCCGCTCGATGGCCTCGTCCGGGTCCGCGACGAGGGTGTTCACGCGGACGTAGCGCTCCGGGGTGCCGTTGCAGGCCTCGAGGAAGCGGCGCAGCTCGGCCAGGTTGCGGAAGGCGGGCCGGACGAGCTCGACGTACCACTTGGGGAAGTTGTGCTCGGCGGCGAGGCGGGCGATGGGGTCGCTGATCCGTCGGATCACCCGGTCCGGGTCCACGTCCTCGACCTGGCGGAGGACGGCGTTGGCGAAGTCGGCGTCGCGGCGGCCGAGCCGGTCCTTGACGATGTCGACCACGACCTTGGTCACGGGGCCGGGGTGCTCGCCGCGCCAGTGGATCTCCCAGGTGCCGACGCGGAGGGCGTTGCGGAGGACGGGGTGGAGCTCCTCGACGGTGGTGCCTCGGAGCACCTCGTTGAGCACCAGGTCCACGTTGCCCAGCACGCGGAGGAGGTCGTGGGCCAGGGCCTGGATGAACCGACGCCGGGGCCCCGTGATCCCCTGGAGCACGTTGCGGAGGGCGGCCTTCAGGGAGTGACGGTGCCGTTCCATGTCGAGGAGCACGTCGATGAGCCGCTCGATGACGAAGCGGATGGGGAGGGAGGCCCCCCTACTCCGGTGGGATCTCCATCAGTCGCTTCCTGGCCTTCTCGGGCCCGAGTCGCTTCACCGTGCGGCTGTACGCGTAGTAGAAGATGAACGGTCCGGGCACCATCAGCGCGATCCACCAGTAGAAGCTCTTCGGGTCGCTGATCGCGATCTCGCCCAGGAACAGCAGGCTCAGCACCGTGCCGATGGCTCCCAGCCAGGGGATGGCGCGCTTGGTCTTGTCCCCGAGCGGCGCCTTCTCGTAGATCTCCGGCCGGACGAACCTCCAGACGACGCCGGTCATGCAGATGAACGTGTACGTGAACAGCAGGGCCACCGTGGTGATGTCGACCGCCTTCAGGAACTCCCCGACCGTCCAGACGAGGACGACGGAGGCGATCATCAGCACCGTGAGCGCCCAGTGCGGCGTGCCGAAGCGCCGGTGGACCTTGGCGAGGAACTTCGGGAACATGCCGTCGTACGCCCAGGCGAACGTCATTCGGCTCGTCGACAGGAACATCGGTGGGAGGTCGCTCAGCAGGGCGATGGCGGCCACGAACGCGACGTAGCCGGCGAGCGCCGAGCCCCAGGAGGGGGACAGCGTCTTCAGGACCGGCGCGATGGCCTCGGGCACCGTGAAGTTCGAGCCGGCCTGCTTGGCCAGCACGGCCTTGGCGTAGATGTACTCCCAGGGGACCGCGTGGTACACGGCGGCCGAGTACAGGAGGTAGTACGCCGTGATGATGCCCAGCGCGATCAGCATCCCGCGGAACACGGTCTTCTCCGGGTTCTTGACCTCGCCCGCCGCCTGCGT
This sequence comes from Methanobacteriota archaeon, assembly GCA_027064305.1. Lineage (GTDB taxonomy): Archaea > JAADCQ01 > Methanopyri > Methanopyrales > Methanopyraceae > Methanopyrus. The sequence goes on along the minus strand of JAMOPY010000010.1, from coordinate 3,820 downwards.
GCCCGTCTCGAAGCCCACGTAGGCGAACACCAGCGTGGCCGCGGCCGAGAAGATCGCGCTCAGCGAGCCCACGTCCTTCGGCAGGCCGCCCGCCTGCTTGATCAGCGACTGGAGCGCCGCGCTGCCCCCGATGGCCTTCAGCGTGAGCTCCGGGGAACCCGCGAACCCGGCGGCGACGACGATCGCGAAGCCCGTTAAGAGGATGAAGAACATCGTGTCGACCACGGCCTCGTAGATGCGGATGCCGAGGACGTTCACGAGCCACGTGAAGATGATGATCAGCGTGGCGACCGAGAGCGTGTGCGAATTTAGCCACTCCGCCGCGCCCGGCGCGCCCCAGAACTTGCACATGGCCGCGAGCAGGGACACGTCACCGATGGCGATCGCCACGAACGCGCCGATCTCACCCACGAAGCGGCTCCACGAGCTGAAGTAGGCCAGGAACGGGTCGAACAGCCGGCTCACGTAGGTGTAGTGACCTCCCGCCCTCGGCACCGCCGCGCTCAGCGCGCCCGCCACGATGCCGGCCACCAGGCTCGGGACGGCGCCGATCAGGAACGCCAGCGGCACGTAGGGCCCGACGCCGGGAGCCTTCGCCTGGATCATGCACGTCAGTACGTTGATACCGCCGCCGATCACCGTACAGCAGATCGTGGAAACGAAACCCAGCATCGTCAGCTCCCGTCGGAGCCCGACCCGCTCACGCTCGACGTCCTCCGGCAATCCGAACGCCCTGGGGCTGGGCTTAAATCCTCGGTTTTTATTGAATTCGGTTTAGGGGTTCACCGATCCTCTTTCTCACCCTTAAGCAGGCCCCGGGACTTCAGCAGCCGGTACGCCTTGCGGACGGCCCGTCGGATCTTGTCCCGGTGACCCAGGCCGCCCAGCGCCTTGGCGGCCTTTCGGATGCTGCCGCACTCCACCAGCAGCTCCAGCAGCTCCCGCTCCCTCGGGGAGAGTGGAACGTCCTCCTCCAGCGCCCGCTTCGCGATCTCGACCGGGTCGTGACCGTCGTAGGGGAGGTGCTCGGACAGGATCGGCTCGTCGAACTTCTCCACCCACTCGAACTCGATGATCGTGACCAGGTCGTCGTCCCGGAGATTCGGGTAGTGCTCTCGCAGCGCCTTGATCAGCTCCTCCCGGTTCTCGAACCCGTCCAGCCTCGCGTCCCGGTCGGTCAGCTCGCGGACCCGCTTCGTGCGCACGTTCGTGATCCGGACCTTGCCGTACACGTAACCGCCGCAGTGCAGGTACACGACCTTACCCGGGCGCGCGCCCCGCACCCGGCCCACGCGGATGGTGGCGCGCTTCTCGCCCCGAAGCAGCTTGTCCCTGTACTCCCCGCTGAGCTCCAGGTGCTTGGAGATCCCGTAGGTCATGTGTGGTGGGGCCCCGGGGAATCAGCGGGGTGGCGGGCCCTCGAAGTCCTCCGGGTCGTACTCGAACTCCTCGTCCTCCTCCAGCCGGCCCAGCTTCTTCAGCAGCTCGCGCGCCAGCAGCCAGTAGACCAGCGCCAGCGCCTTGCGTCCCTTGTTGTTCGTGGGGATCGCCAGGTCCACGTTGCCCGTGAAGTTGTCCGTGTCGCACAGCGCGACGATCGGGATGCCCACGCTCTGCGCCTCCACCAGCGCCTGGAAGTCGGCGCGCGGGTCCGTGAGCACGATGATCTCCGGCTCCACGTACCCGTCGTACTCCGGGTTCGTCAGCGTCCCCGGCACGAACCGGCCGGGGATGGCCATCGCGCCCGTCGCCTCGGCGAACTTGGTGATCGGCCGCTGGCCGTAGTACCGGCGGGACACGACGAGGATCTCGTCCGTGTTGTACATGGAGAGGAAGTTGGCCGCGATCCGGATCCGCTCGTCGGTCTTCCTCACGTCGATCACGTGCAGCCCGTCCGGTCGGGTCCGGTAGATGAACGGTTCCATGTCCTTCGTCTTCTGCTGCGTGCCGATGTGCACGCCGGCCGCGAGGTAGTCGTTCAGCGGCACGAGGAGCTCGTCGTCCTCCGCCAAGGGTTCTCACCCCCAGACCCCGACTCGGTCGCGCCCCGCGGTGCGTTAATCCCTTACCTCGATCGCGCCCTCCGGGCAGGCCTGCTCGCACACGCCGCAGCCCGTGCAGTCGTCGGCGTTCACGACCACCGGCTTGTCGTCCTCCTCGTCCAGCACGTCCATCGGGCAGGCCTCGATGCACTCGCCGCACTCGGACACGCCTCGGCACGCGTCGTAGTCGATGACCGGCTCCGGCACACTCGACTCCCCCTACCTCTCCCTTATCACCACGACTGGAATGACCCCCTCCTCGAACTCCCTTTTAGCAATTTCCAGCGGGCTCTCGTCCCCCCGAACCTCGACCATCACCGGGGAACCCATCGCGATCTGCAGGGCCCTCGCGCCCAGGATCCGGGTCACCTCGAACCGGGTCAGCTCCTCGCGCACGCGGGCCGCCCCCACGACTCGTGAACCTCAGTGCACGGATTGTGAACTCGTTCTCCCTCCGGGAACGCGATACGATCAACTAAGGATTCCGCCTGGGGGCCCGGCGAAGGGGACCCAGGTCGACTTGAACCGGATGGAGGTGGACCCGGAGGGGCTGCTTCGGGACCTCGTGGCCACGCCCAGCGTGACGGGGCGCGAGGAGGAGGTCCGGCGGCTGATCGTGGAGGTGCTGGAGGAGCACGGGGTCCCGTACGAGGTGGACGGGATGGGCAACGTGCTGGCCGGGGACCTGAGCGGGGTGGTGCTCAACGCGCACATGGACACCGTGCCCGCCGGCGACGGGTGGCGGGTGACCGACCCGTACGAGCCCCGCACGGTGGGCGGGCGGCTGTACGGTCGCGGGGCCGCGGACTGCAAGGGCGGCCTGGCCGCGGCCGTGTCGGCGGTGGTGGAGGCGCGCTACGAGGGGCTGCCGCTCGGCCTGCTGGCCACCGTGGGGGAGGAGTCGCCCAGCGAGGAGGACAACGGCACGCTGTACGCGTGCCGGCGGGGGCTGGACGCGCTCGGTGGGATCGTGTGCGAGCCCACGGACGGTGAGGTGCACGTGGGGGACCGGGGACGGATCACGCTGGAGGTCGTCATCCGGGGTAGGAGCGCGCACGCCTCCCAGCCGGAGAGGGGGAAGAACCCCATCGAGGCCGCGGCGAGGGTGGTGGAGGAGCTCTCCCGGTTGGAACCGTCCCGGCGCCGGGTCCGGGGCGTGGGGCGCGTCGAGTCGTCGTTAAGCGTTACGCGCATCGAGGCGGACGGTCCCAGCAACGTGATCCCGGACGAGTGCCGCCTCACGGTCGATTACCGGTCCATCCCGGGCGACACGCCGGACTCGGTGCGGCGGCGCGTGGAGCGGGCCGCCCGCAGGGCCGCCCCCGGTTACGAGGTGGAGGTCCGGGTGAGGCACGCCTCCCGGGCGACGGCGGTGGACGCCGACTCCCGGGTCGTGAGGTGGGTGGTGCGCGCGGCCCGGAGGGAGGGGATGGAGGGGCGGATCGGGTTCAAGCTGGGTCACTGCGACATCGAGTACCTGGTGCACGAGGCGGGCGTGGACTCCGTGATCTTCGGGCCGAAGGGCGGAAACATCCACGGGCCGGACGAGTGGGTGGACGTGGAGAGCGTGCGGCGGTGCGCCCGGGTGTACCTGAGGGTGGGTAGGCGAGCGGCCCGGAACTAGCCGGGCGGGATCAGGTCGAGCACCAGCTCCCGGAACTCCTCGGGCATTTTCAGCGGATCCGCCGCCGGGTAGCCGAGCTCGGACTCCACCTCGCGGCAGAAGCGGCGCACCTCGGACTCGGACAGGTCCTTCCCGTTGACGCTGACGAACTGGA
>JAMOPY010000009.1 GCA_027064305.1 Methanobacteriota archaeon | reverse complement strand
ACGACCTCGGTGGTCTTCTTCCCCACCCGATGGTCCCGGTAGTCGCACGCTCCGACGACGTCCACGTCCGAGAACCGGAGGATCCCCGCCGCCACCTTGGTGAACGGAACCAGCACGGCCCGGTCCACGCTCGGATGCTCCACCCCAACCAGCCCCACGCTACGCCTCCTTCAGGTTGATCACGGTCATCCTTCGACCGGGGTCCCGGCCTCCGTGGGTGGGGTCGTAGACTATAACCCTTCCCACGGTGGGCTCGATTCCCACCTTCCGCTGGAAGTCCGTCTGCTCCTGGAAGGTGGCCGTGGAGATCACGTCGCAGCCCCGCCAGTGGTGCAGGGCCCTGATGTGCGTGTGCCCCACGGCGAACACGTGCGGCAGCCGGTTGATGACCAGGTAATCCTCCGGGAGCGGCGCGATGGGCACGGACTCCCCGTACATGGGCACCAGGTGCCGCGCCCTCAGGCAGGCCTCCGCCGCCGTCCGGACGCCGTTCGGATCGTGCTCCGCGTCCGGTCGGCTCAGGATGATGTCGTCCAGCGACTGCCCGTGGAACATCAGGACCTCCAGCTCCCCGTGCAGCCGCACCAGGGCCGGGTTCGAGGGCAGGTGCACCCCGTCCAGCTCGGTCAGCGGTTGCGCCGGGTCCGACGAGCGCAGGCTGGGCTGCGGTAACGCCTGCCGGATCGCGTCGTGGTTGCCCGGGATGATCACCACCTCCACCCAGTCGGGGAACTCCTCCAGGTACCGCGCGAACCGCTCGTACTGCCGGTCGATGTCGAGGATCTCCAGCTCCTCGCGCTGCCCCGGGTAGATCCCGATACCGTCCACGATATCGCCCGTGATCATCACGTACTTCACCTTACCCGCGACCGGATCGCTGGGATCGTTCAACCACTCAATGAACCTCTTGAACAGATCCTCCCGAAACCGCTTCGAGCCCACGTGCACGTCGCCGATGAACACCACCCGGACGTCGTCCTCGATCCGCGCCTTCCGGGTCTTCCTGGCGCCCTCCCCCGGCAGTAGGATCTCCCCGTACCGATCCCCCACGAACGCCGTGGTCCCACGCTGCACCTTGACGAACGCCTTCACGCCGAGAACCACGCCCGGGGCCACCTCCCGCTTCACCTTCTCGAACGCCCGGGGCGCCTTGGATTTGGGGACCACGACGCGCACCTCGCCCGTTCCGTCCTCCAGGATCAGCACCTGGGCCCGCTCCGACTCCCTCACGTTCGTCACCAGACCGGCGAAGCAGTACACGCCCGCCTCCTCCCGCGCCCTCGCCGCCAGCTCCCGCAGCGAGTCCACCCACTCGCCGTCGAACAGGCGGCGCACCTTGGGCTTCAGCTTCTCCAACCGGTCCCGAAAGTGCTGCACGAAACCCTCCACGTTACCCTCCGCGTCCACCCTCTGCGCCTCCTGAACGATCTCCACCTCCGCGTCCACCTCGGCCGCCGGGGGCGTCTCCGAGCGGTGCTCCACCACGACCTCGGTGGATTCCTCAGACTCGCCTCCCTCCCCCTCACCCCGCTCCAGGACCTCGTAGACGCTCCCGTCGATCCCCTCAAGGAACTCCGGATCCAGCTCCCCGGAGACGAGCTCGCCGGTGAGCACGGGCAAATCTATTTCATCCGCTCGCTCCAGCGCCTCCGGCTCCTCCTCCGAGGAGACGAGCCGCTCCACCGCCTCCGGGTCCAGCAGCACCCGATGCCGCTCCGCCACCTCACGCACGATCCTCAACCGCTCTTCCTCCACGGTCCTCACCCCACGGGGGACGGGCACCGTGGCCCGAGCGACCGCGATCGCGGCCAGGATCCTCGCGGCCGTGATCGTGTTCTCGGTGTCCTCCGTCTCCGGGTTCCTGTTCGCCATATCGCTGTCCGGCAAGTCGCCGGTGGACGTCCGGCTGATCTTCCGCGCGACCGCCGACCTGGCCCGTGGCGACTACGACGCGCTGGCCCACGACCTCGCGATGGCCTACGTCCAGTTCATGACGAGCTTCAGCAGCGGCGTGAAGACCCTGCTGGAGTACACCGGGTACAAGGCGAGTCAGTTCAAGGAGCGGGTGAAGCGGAAGGTGGAGTTCCGGTACCGGGTGAACATCGCCAACGCCCACGACGTGTGCGACCGGCTGACCCGGCTCACGCACGTCGATGAGATCGCCGGGGGTCGCCTTAGAGCCTACGCCGACACCCGGCCGGAGCCCGGACGGCGGGCCCACGTGCTGATCAAGGCGGTGGGGTACGTGGAACGGGTGAAGACGAAGGGGGAGACGATCGTGATCTACTCCACCCCGTACTACATCGAGGCGGAGGCCTCCGGGGTCTTCGATCAGAGCGGCGACCTGATCGTCGACCCGAACTCGATACGGCTCAAGAAGGTGGAGCGTAAGTCATGAGGGTGCCCGAGGGGTCCCTGGCGGGGCTGAGGAGGACGGTGGCCCGCCTGTGCCTCGAGCTGCACCGACGGGGTCTCACCGCCGGGGGCTCGGGCAACGTCAGCGCGTGCCGGGAGGGCCGGGTGGCCGTCTCCCCCTCCGGGTTCCGGCTGGCGGACGTGAGGCCGCGCCACGTCACGGTGGTCGACGCCGGGTCCGGGGAGCGGCTGGTGGGGACGCGTGAGCCCACCTCGGAGCTACCCATGCACCTGTCCGTGTACGAGAAGGTGGGTGATGGGGTGGTACTCCACTTTCACTCCCCGTGGGTCACGGAGGCGGCCCACGCGCTCCGGAAGGTCAGGGTGACGGAGGGCCTGAGAAGGAGCGTGGGGTCGGTCGAGTGGATCGAGTACCACCCTCCAGGGAGCGAGGAGCTGGCCAGGGCGGTGGGACGGGTGGCCAGGAAGCCGATGGCGGCCGTGCTGGAGCGGCACGGGGGCCTGGTGGTGGGGGAGAACCCGATGGAGGCGCTCTCCCTCGCCGAGGCGTTGGAGGAGGCGGCGCGGCTGTCCGTCAGACTTCGTCCTTAACCTGCTCCAGCGTGGCGATCACCTGCAGCAGCACGGGCCGCACGTACTCCGGGGTGTTCTGGTCGTTGACCACCTCCTCCAGCGTGGAGATGGCCGTGCTGGCCCTCACCCCGGGCGACTGCCCCTCCTCCTTCAGCGCCTTGATCGCCTGCTTGGCCGCCCGGCGCACGTTCCTGGGCACCTGGTCATCCTGAACAATTCGCTCCTCAAGGAGCGTGCAGCACTGCTCGAACTTCTCCTCGTAGTCCGACAAGTCGCCACCCCCCTCCTGGGTCGCCGCCCCAGGTAACCTTGAAAAAACTTTTTGGAAGTTACGGCCCCGGGGGCCCTCCGGCGTGAAATCGAAGATTAACCGGGAAGTCGTCGAGGTGCTGATGGACGTGTACGGGCTTACGGAACGGCAAGCCACGGTTTCCGTAATGCGATCCGAGGGGATGTCGTACCGGGAGATCGCGGAGGAACTTGGCATTACGGTTTCCGGGGTTAGGAACCACTTAGAGCAGGCTAGGATGAAGATGAAGGTCGACAACGACTTCGAGATAGCAAGGATCGTGGGAAGGCTTGAAGTTAGCTTAGGTCCGGCGCTGGTTATCGCCATAGTTCCGGTGGATAAGTCGGAGGATGTGATTAACCGATTGATTCAGGAAGGGGAAGGAGTAACGGAGATGACGGGCCGGGGTGGGTACACGGGAGAGGAGCAGTCCGTCCTATTTATCATCACGGAGGATGAGGATAAGGTTAGAGAGATCATCGAGGAGGAGGTGGGAGACCGGGTTCCCATGTTCATCATGCGAACGCCGTACGCCGCGCTCGCCCCATAGGGGGAGAGCGGACCGGGATGAGCATCCGCCGGACCGACCTGAACCGGATGGCCGAGAAGCTGCTCGCCGGGTACAAGATGCTCGGCATCCACTGCCCGGACTGCAAGGCGCCGCTCTTCCAGCACCCCAAGACCAAGCGGGTCGTGTGCCCCGTCTGCGGGGCCAAGTTCGAGGTGGTCAAGGGTAAGCTCACGATGGTCGAGCGTGGCCGGCGGGAGGAGGCCGAGTCGGGGTCGGTCGAGGGTCCGGAGCCCGGGTCCGGGCCGGAGGAGGCGGAGGAGGTCGAGGAGACGTCGGAGGAGGAAGAGGAAACCGAGGAGTCGGAAGAGGGCGAGGGTGAGGAGGCCGAGGAGGGTGAGGACGAGGGGGAGGAAGGGGAGGAGGCCGTCGTCGAGGAGGGTGAGCCCCAGGCGCGACCGGTCGAGTCGGAGGAGGAGCTTCGGGAGGTCGTCCTGTCCGTGGTTCGAACGTGGCTGGACCGGGCCGTCAGTACCGAGGATCCGGAGGAGGCCCTGAGGGACCTGAAGGTTGCCGAGCGGGCGCTCAAGCTCCTCCGACTCCTGTAAGGTGGCCTTCGTAGGGGTGGTCAACCGGCAGTTCTGCGAGCTTTATCCGGGCGGACCCGCGTGCTCGGTGCAGTTCTACGACCCGGAGGATCAGCCCGGGAGGGTGGTCCCGTACGTTCGGGAGGGCCCCGGTCGCGTCCTGCCCCCGTTCCGGACGCCCCCCTCGGGCTGGCTGGAGGAGCGGCTGAGGGAGCTGGAGCCGGACTCGATCGTCCCCACGTCCGAGTTCGCCGTCGAACCCGCGCACCGGGTGGCCAGGCGGCTGGGAGCCGAGTTCCTGGGGAACCCGCCCGGGGTCGTGCGTCGGGCCGGCGATAAGTGGGAGCTCTACCGGCGGCTCTCGGACCTCGTTCCAATGCCCGAGACCTCCCGCGACCCGGGCGAGGTCCCGGGCCGGGTGATCGTGGAGAAGCCGGTGAGCGGGGCCGGAGGCGTGGGCGTCCGTCGGGTGGAGCGGGAGCGGGCCGAGCCCCGGCCCGGGGTGATCTTCCAGCGGCTGCTCAAGGGTCGTCACGTGAGCGCCCTGTTCCTGTCCGACGGCTCCGACGCGGTCCTCCTCTCCGTCAACGACCAGCTGGTGGATCTGGACGGTGACGGCTACGCCTACCGGGGGAACCTCGTGCCCTCCCCGTTTCACCTCGTCCCGAGGGTGCGCCGGCAGCTAGAGCGGGTCTGCCGGGTGGTCACCGAGGAGCTGGGCCTGGTGGGGCTGAACGGGGTGGACGGGGTCCTGGAGGGCGACACGTTCTACCTCGTGGAGGTGAACCCCCGTCCCACGGCCGCCACCGAGTGCCTCGCCCGGGTCGCCGACGTCAACCCGATGACCGTCCACTCCTCCGCCTGCCGGGGCGAGCTGCGCCTGAAGCGGGTGCGGGTGCGGGGATGGGCCTGCAAGCGGGTCGTTTACGCCCCCGGGACCGTCCGCGCGGGCCGTCTCTCCCGGGCCCGGGATCGGGTCCGACCGGGCACGATCGTGCCGGGAGGTGAGCCCGTTTGCACGGTGGTCGCCTGCTCCTCGACGCCCTCCGCCGCCTTGCGGCTGACCGAGCGGGAGGAGCGGTGGGTGCTCCGGAGGCTCGAGCCTGTGTCGTCGACGCCACCCACGGAGGGGTGGTACTGAGCGACTTCCTGCACGAGCTGGGCCTGGACGTCGTGCTCGTCGACGTGTACGGCACGTTCCGGGAACCGCGGGGGTACCCGGTGGTCCGGCGCGCCTTCGGGTCGTACGATCTCGTAGCCGTGCCCGTGCACTGCGGCGTCGACTACGGGCCCGTGCGCGGCCCGAGGGTCACTCACCACGCGCTGTCCGGGGCCCTGGCGGGCGGGCTCAAGGAGGGCCCGCTGTTCGAGGTGACCGGGGTGAGAGGGAAGACCACGACCGCCACGTACCTGGCCCGGATCCTGGAGGAGGCGGGCCACGATCCGGCCGTGTCGACGACGGACGAGTCGCCCGTGGGTCGGCCGTCGGTCACGCCCGCCCGGGTGCTGGAGGTGGTGAGGGACTGCCGCCCGCCCTACGTCTGCGAGGTCTCGCTGGGGGTCACCCCGGCGGCGGACTGGGCGGTGTTCACCGGGGCTCCGTACGACTACCGGATCGCGGGGGGTCGGAGGTCGGCCGTCCGGGCGAAGGTTCGCACGATCCGAGAGGCGGTGGAGGTGGGATCCAGGGTCGTTGTTGAGTCCCGGGAGGCGGTGAGGGTCGGCCTGCGCGGGCCCGGGGTGATTCGGGTGGAGGTGGGTCCCGGACGCGCTCGGGCCCCCGGCCTGTCCCTGGGGTGGGAACCGTTCGGGATCGACTTTCACGACCGCTGCTTCGGGCTGGCGGCGGTGGTCGCCGTGCTCTCCGGGTTGGCGGATCGGGAGGACGTGTCGGCGGCCCGGGGGCGCGGGTTCGTGCGGGGTCGATTGGAGCCTCGGGACGGTGGGCTCGTGGACGTTCATCCGGCGGTGAATGAGGAGACGGTGGAGTACGCGCTGAGGGTGGCCTCGGACCGGTGGGATCGGTTCGGGGTGGTGATCGGTGGGGATTCGGGCGGGTACTGCGAGGAGGTGGACGCGGGTCGGGTCGCGCGGGTGCTGGAGCGGTGGGTGCGGTCGGGTCGGGTGGTGGGGGTGGAGTTCGTGGGGGAGCTGGGTCGTCGGGTGAGGGAGCGGCTGCGCGTTAGGGTAGGTGAGGTGCCGGAGGGGGTGCCGGTGGTGCGGGTAGTCCGCAAAGGTGATTAAGCCGGTCGGGCGGGCGCGTGGCCGGGGATGTGCGTGCCGGACGTGCAGCGGGAGTTCGTGATGATTAAGCCCGACGGGGTAGTCCGCGGGCTGGTCGGTGAGGTTATCAGGAGGCTGGAGCGGAAGGGTCTGAAGATCGTGGCGATGCGGATGATGCGGCTCGATCGGGAGACGGCGGAGGAGCTCTACGCGGAGCACCGGGACAAGCCGTTCTTCGACGACCTGGTGGAGTACGTCACGTCCGGTCCCGTGGTGGCGATGATCGTGGAGGGCCGGGAGGCGGTGAAGGTGGTGAGGAACCTGATCGGGGCCACCGATCCCGTGGAGGCTGACCCGGGCACGATCCGGGGGGACTTCGCGCTGGACATCGGTCGGAACGTGGTGCACGCGGCGGACTCGCCGGAGTCCGCGGAGCGGGAGATCAAGGTCGTGTTTGGGGAGGAGCCCCCGATCGTGGAGTACGAGCGGTGCGACGAGGGCTGGCTGTACGAGGAGCGGTAGCCTCACAGCGTCCGCTCCAGGCACCTGAGGAACTCGTCCAGTCGGTCCGCCGGGATCTCGGCCCCGGCCGCCCGCTCGTGCCCGCCCCCCTCGCCACCCACCCGCTCGGCGGCCTCGCTGGCGAGCTCGCCCGCGTCCACCCCGCTGTCCTCGGGGCATCGGATCGAGACCTTAACCGTGTCATCGTCCACGCGGGACACGCCCACCACGACCTTACCCTCGTTCTCGCACACGATCTGGGAGACGATGCCGATCACGGTGGGAGGCACGCCGAGCCGGTCGCCCTCGACGAGCAGGTAGCCGTCGCGGTCCCGCACGCCCTGACCGCGCTCGAGCCTGGACAGCGCCTCCCGGATCACGGCCCTGTGCTTGCGTCGGAGGCGCTTGGCCCGGTCCAGGTGGTCCCAGCATCCCATGGCGACGACCAGCCCGACCCAACCCTCACCGTACCGCCCGCAGGCGTTGAGTAGGGTGGCCGTCTCCAGCGGATCCCTCAGCTCCGCCAGCGGTCGCTCGTCGCGGAAGACGTGGATGTACCCGGTCTTCCCGTTCAAGTCAGTCAGCTGGGCGTGTTCCTCCACGATCTCGCACTCCTCTTCCCGGGGCAGCTCGACCGGGGGCCGGTCCAGCTCCCCGAACCGGGCCTCGAGCGCTCGCCGGACCTCCGGGCCGGACAGCGTCTCCACGATCTCCCCGACGGTCATGGTGGCGCGCCCGTACGTCCAGTACGCGGGGTCCCGGGGCTCCAGGACCTCGCCCTCCTCCCCGTCCCGCTCCGGGATCCGGTTCAGCCCGCGCACCCCGCGCCGGTCGGCCTGGTTGTCCCCGTAGGCGCCCACCAGGGCCGTTTTGGGGAGCTCCGTGCGCTCCAGCTTGACCAAGAACTTGCAGAGTAGGTAGGTCACGGTGGACGCGGAGGCCTCGGTCCCGCCGTTGAACCCGCACCGGCGCGGGTTCACCAGGGTGACGTTGTCGGGCGCCTCGTCGGGCGCCTCGTGGTGGTCCACGACGAGCACCGGGTGATCGGAGGAGAGGTGGCGCAGGATGCCGCTGCCCATGTCCAGGAGGATGGTGGGGCCGTCGAGCCCGTGCTCCAGCACGTCGGACTCGTTGTCCAGCACGCGGACGGTGGCCGGGATCCTCAGGCACCGGAGGGTGAAGGTCAGGATGGCCCCGGCGGAGAGCCCGTCCGCGTCGTTGTGCGTGTACACGCGGACCGCGTGTCCCTTCAGGTCGGAGAGTAGGTCGGCGCCCTCCCCCATCAGCTCCTCCAGCTCGCTCCAGCGGTCCTCGCTCAAGGTATCTCCCCTTTTCACCCCCGTCGATCGTTAATCGGCTCGTAACGATTCGGCCGGGGGTCGGCCTACTCGACGTGCAGGGCCTCCGGGTCGTACCGCCAGTCCTCGGGCAGCTTGCCCTTCCGCTTGTAGTACCGCACCAGCCGGTGGATCTTCGACTCGATCAGCTGCAGTCCGCGCCGCGAGTGCAGGTCCTTGGGGTGCCGCTTCAGGTGCTCGCGGAGTCGCTTGGCCCGCCGGATCAGGTTCAGTAGGTCCTCCGGGATCTCCGGGGCCAGCCCGTGCTCCTCCAGGATCTCGGTGATCTTCTTGCCCGTGATCAGCTTCACGTCCGGGATCCCGTACTCGTCGCGCAGCTTGATCCCGATCATCGCGGGCTCGTAGCCCTGCTTGGCCAGGTCCACGACCAGGCTCTCCACCTCCTCGGGCGAGTACTCCACCCACGAGGGCGGGGCCACGCGCGGGGGCCGGGTGGAGCCGGACTTGCCCTTGTCCCGCGAGTGCATGCGCGCCATCGCTCATCGCCCCGCGTGGCGCTTGAACCATCTCGCGAACTTCTCGAGGGCCCGGGCTCGGTGCGACATTTTACATTTTTCCTCAACGCCCAGCTCGGCGAACGTTTTTTCTCGGCCCTCCGGGATGAAGATGGGATCGTACCCGAACCCCTCCTCCCCGCGCGGTTCCTCCGCGATCCGCCCGCGCACCTCCCCGGTGAACGTCACGGGCTTCCCACCGGGCTCGCAGTACCCGACCACGGAGATGAACCGGGCCGAGCGGTCCTCCTCGCCCTCCAGCAGTCGGAGGATACCCTCGTTTCCGATCGTCTCGTACACGTAGGCGGAGTACGGGCCCGGGAACCCGTTCAGCGCGTCCACGAACAGGCCCGAGTCCTCCACGATCACCGGCTTACCGAGCGATTCGGCGCAGTACCGGGCCCCGTGGGCCGCGATCTCCTCCGGGCTGTCCGACTGCAGCTCCGGGTAGTCCACGTCCACGCGCTCCGCCTCGATCCCGTGCTCCCGGAGGATGTCCCTCATCTCCCGGAACTTGGCCCGGTTTCCGGTGGCGACGAGGATCTTCAAGCGGCGCCGCCCCCACCCAACGTTTAAATTGTGGGTGCAGTCCGGCCTGAAGACCGTTGAAAGGGCGTTGGGGGACGGTTGAAGTTGAGCGAGGGTGAGAAGGTGATCCGGCAACCCATCATATCGGTGCTGGGGCACGTGGATCACGGTAAGACGACCCTCCTGGACAAGATCCGGGGGACCGCCGTGGCCGCCAAGGAGGCGGGCGGCATCACGCAGCACATCGGCGCGTCGGAGATCCCGCTGGACGTGATAAAGGAGATTTGCGGGCCCCTGCTCGAGCAGCTCGACGTGGAGCTCACGATCCCGGGTCTCCTGTTCATCGACACGCCCGGTCACGAGGCCTTCACCAACCTCCGCCGCCGCGGGGGCGCCCTCGCGGACATCGCGATCCTGGTCATCGACATCATGGAAGGCGTCATGCCCCAGACCGAGGAGGCCCTGCGGATCCTCCGCCGCTACAAGACGCCGTTCGTGGTCGCGGCGAACAAGGTGGACCGGGTCCCCGGCTGGCAGCCGCACGAGGACTCTCCCTTCCTGGAGTCGTTCCAGAAGCAGTCCCCGGAGGTGCAGAAGCGGGTGGAGGAGAAGATCTACGAGCTCATCGGCCAGCTGCACCAGCACGGGTTCCAGGCGGAACGCTTCGACCGGGTGCGGGACTTCACGCGCACGGTCGCCATCGTCCCCACGAGCGGGATCACCGGGGAGGGCATCCCCGAGCTGCTCATGGTCGTGACGGGGCTCGCCCAGCGGTTCCTGGAGGAGCAGCTCAGGATCGAGGTGAGCGGTCCCGGGAAGGCCGCGATCCTGGAGGTCAAGAAGGAGCCGGGCCTGGGCCACACGGTGGACGCGATTCTCTACGACGGGATCATCCGGACGGGCGACCGGATCGTCATCGGCCACCCAGAGGAGCCGATCGTCACCCGCGTCCGCTCGCTGCTGAAGCCCAAGCCGATGGACGAGATGCGCGACCCGAGCGACCGGTTCCGGAAGGTGGATGAGGTGAGCGCCGCGGCCGGCGTGAAGATCAGCGCGCCGGAGCTGGACCGGGCGATCGCCGGGACCCCGCTGCGGGTCGTGGGGGAGGACGAGGACGTGGAGGAGGTCGTGAAGGAGGTGCAGCAGGAGGTGGAAGAGGTCACGATCGAGACGGACAAGGACGGGATCATCATCAAGGCGGACACGCTCGGCACGCTGGAGGCCGTGGTGGGCGAGTTCAAGGAGAAGGAGGTCCCCATCCGGCGCGCCGACGTGGGTGACATCACGAAGGAGGACGTGATCGAGGCGCACGCGGTCGCCGAGAAGGATCCGCGCCTGGGCGTGATCGTGGGGTTCAACGTGGGCATCACCGAGGAGGCGGAGGAGCTGGCGGAGGAGTACGACGTGGACATCATCATCGACGACGTGATCTACGAGCTGGTGGAGAAGTACGAGGAGATGGTGGAGAAGCGGATCGAGCGGGAGCGCCGTCGCCGCCTGGACGAGCTCGTCCGCCCGGGCAAGGTCAAGGTCCTGCCCGGCTACATCTTCCGCCAGAGCAAGCCGGCGATCGTGGGCGTCCGCGTCCTCGGCGGCGTCATCAAGCCCGGCTACCCGCTCATGCGCGAGGACGGTCGGGAGCTGGGCCGGATCAAGCAGATCCAGTCGCACGGGGAGCCGCAGGAGGAGGCCAAGCGGGGCGAGGAGGTGGCCATCTCGATCGAGGGACCGATCGTGGGCCGCCACTTCGAGGAGGGCGACATCCTCTACACGGACGTGCCGTCGGAGCACGCCAGGCTGATGTTCGAGGAGTTCTGGGACCTGCTCACCGAGGACGAGCGGGAGGTGCTGGAGGAGATCGCGGAGATCAAGCGCCGAGAGGACCCGTTCTACGGCACGTGAGCGCGCCCGGGCCGATGACGAGAAACCTGGGCACGGACGGGTGAAGAGCCGCGTCCTAGCGGAGGCCCCTCACCGCAGCAGCGGCAGGTCGCCCGTGACCCGGTCGACCCGCTCCTCCCGCTCCGGACCGATCCCCACGCACGTCACCGTGCCCGGCTCCAGCTCCGTCAACCCGGCGTCCCGAACGAGGAACGCGGGCAGGCTCAGCTCCCTCGCCCGCTCGTACCGCTCCAGCAGCTCCCGCTCGTCCTCGCACCGAACGACGACCTTCTTCTGCCCCTCCTCCAACCACTCGTCCACCGGGGCCCCCAGCTCCCGGGCCCGCAGGAGCGCACCCACGGCCGCGTGGGCCACCTGGGCCGCGAGCTTACCACGGCTCAGGTCCAGATCGCCCCGGACGACGATCACCTGCTTGTAGGCCAAGGGCACCACCCTCGGCTGAGAGGAGTCTCGTCACGGCGTCACGCCCGTCAGCTCCTCCTCATCGGGCCGCCGACCGTCGAGGGCGAAATCTTATTTATATTGAGCCTGCGGCGCTCACCGCGAGGCGACGACGCCCGGGATGAGGATGAACCGATGAGGGGGTGCGGATTATGGCGGACAAGCCCATGTACGTGAAGTTCGAGGTGCCCGAGGAGCTCGCCGAGAAGGCCTACGAGGCGCTCGAGATCGCCCGGGACACGGGCGAGATCCGGAAGGGCACCAACGAGACCACGAAGGCGGTCGAGCGCGAGCAGGCCGTGCTGGTCCTGATCGCCGAGGACGTGGACCCGGAGGAGGTGGTCGCCCACCTGCCGGAGCTGTGCGACGAGAAGGGCATCCCGTACGTGTACGTGCCGAGCAAGGACGAGCTGGGCGCCGCCGCGGGCATCGACGTGGCGGCCGCCAGCGCCTGCATCATCGACCCGGGCGAAGCCAAGGACCTGGTCGACGAAATCATCGAGAAGGTCGAGGAGCTCCGCGAGTAGGCCCACGCCCCCTTCCGCCCCCGGCCATCGTTAATCGTCTCGTAACGATGCCGGGGAGCCGCTCGGATTAAGAGTCCCGGGACCCGCCCCCGCCGGCGGGGCCATCGTGCCGGAGCGCGAGTTCGGCTGCCTGATCGGCGGTGAATGGGTGGAGGGCGAGGAGGAGCTCCTGGTCCTCAGCCCCTACGACGACTCCGAGGTCGGCCGCGTGCTGATCCCCGCCGAGATCGACGTCGACGAGCTTCGAAAACACGCCAAGGAAGGTCTGAAACGGTGGAGGGAGCGCCGAACCCACGAGCTCCGTGAGGCGCTCGAGGAGGCGGCCCGGCTGGTTCGAAAGCGCGAGAAGGAGCTCGCCCGGCTCATCGCCCTCGAGGGCGGTAAACCGATCCGGGAGGCCCGGTTCGAGGTGCGTCGGACGGCGGAGGTGCTGCGGCTGTGCGCGGGCGAGGCCGAGCGGCTCTGGGGCGAGACGCTGCCGGGCGACGCCCAGCCGGGGCGCGTCTCCGAGCTCATCCTCACGGTCCGGGAGCCGGTGGGCGTCGTGCTCTCCATCACCCCGTACAACTTCCCGCTGATGCTGCCCGCGCACAAGCTGGGGCCCGCCCTCGCAGCCCGATGCTCCGTCGTGCACAAACCGGCCTCCGAGACCCCACTCTCCTCGCTGAGGCTGGCGGAGCTGCTGCTGGACGCCGGGGTCGACGAGCGGGCGGTCCAGGTCGTGGTCGGTCCGGGCGGGGAGCTGGGCGAGCGGCTGGCGCGCTCGGACTTCGACGCGCTCTCCTTCACGGGCAGCCGGGAGGTGGGCGAGCGGCTGCTGCGGATCTCCCCCATCCCGAGGAAGACGCTCGAGCTGGGCGGGAACGATCCGGTCATCGTGGACGAGACCGTGGAGGACCTGGAACGGGTCGCCGAGGAGGTCGTCCGGGGGGCGTGCTCCCACGCCGGTCAGGTGTGCATCGCCGTGGAGCGGGCCATCGTGGTGGAGGACGCGTACGAGGAGTTCGTGGAGGCGGCCGCGAGGGCCGCGGAGTCCCTGCGGGTAGGTAACCCGCTGGACGAGCGCACGGACGTGGGGCCGCTCCTCAACGACCGGGCGCTGCGGAAGGTGATGAGGCACGTGGAGGACGCGGTCGAGCGAGGCGCCGAGGTGGTCACGGGGGGCGAGCCCCGGGAGCGCCGGCTGCTCCCGCCCACGGTGCTCGCGGACGTGCCCGAGGACGCCCTGGTCGCGCGGGAGGAGACGTTCGGACCCGTGCTCCCGGTGCTTCGGGTCGAGGACTTCGACGAGGCGCTCCGCGCGGCCAACGCGACCGAGTACGGGCTTCACGCGGCGGTGTTCACGAACCGGCTGGACCGGGCGGTGCGGGCCGCGCGGGAGCTCGAGGCTGGAGGGGTGATCATCAACGGGGTGACCAACTACCGGGTCGACTACATGCCGTTCGGGGGCGTGAAGGCCAGCGGCGTGGGCCGCGAGGGCGTGCCGTGGGCGGTCCGGGAGTTCACGGAGGAGAAGACGATCGTCCTGGGCCGGGGATCGAGCTAGGGGTCGGCAAAGCCGGCCTCACCTCATCCCGAACTCGGCCCCAAAGGTCCTCCTCATCCCCGGCGCCCTCGGTCCCGAACGCTTAT
Organism: Methanobacteriota archaeon; assembly: GCA_027064305.1. Classification (GTDB taxonomy): domain Archaea; phylum JAADCQ01; class Methanopyri; order Methanopyrales; family Methanopyraceae; genus Methanopyrus. Next base: position 27,714 of record JAMOPY010000009.1, on the reverse strand, counting down.
CTTTGCACCGGTCGGCGCACCGACCGGGGCCCGCGTTGAGGAGCGACGGGGTCCGACGGGGACTCGAGCGCGCTCCCCACCGGTCGCTGCTCCGGGCCTGCGGGCTCACCGACGAGGAGCTGGAGGGCGACGGGCCGTTCATCGCCGTCGTGAACACGTACTCCGAGATCGTCCCCGGCCACGTCCACCTGGACCGGGTCGCGGAGGCGGTGAAGGCGGGGATCCGGGCCGCGGGCGGCGTCCCGTTCGAGGTGGAGACGATCGCCCTCTGCGACGGGATTGCGATGAACACGCCCGGGATGAGGTACTCGCTGCCGAGCCGGGAGCTCGTCGCCGACTCCATCGAGACCGTGGTGGAGGCCCACCGGTTCGACGGCTTCGTCGCGGTCGTGTCCTGCGACAAGATGGTCCCGGGCGCGCTGATGGCCGCGGCCCGGCTCGACCTGCCGGCCGCCGTGGTGACGGGCGGTCCCATGGAGCCGGGTCGGGCGAACGGGGAGCGCGTGGACCTCATCGACGTGTTCGAGGCCGTCGGGGCGGTGAAGGAGGGGGAGATGACGGAGGAGGAGCTCGAGGAGCTCGAGCACCGGGCCTGCCCGGGCCCGGGCTCCTGCGCCGGCATGTTCACGGCCAACACGATGGCGTGCATGACCGAGGTGCTCGGGATGTCGGAATTCAACTGCGCGGCGACCCCGGCCACGGAGGCCGAGAAGCTCCGGATCGCGAAGCTCACGGGCGCGCGGCTCGTGGAGGCCGTCAAGGAGGGCGTCACGGCCCGGGACGTGCTCACCCGCGAGGCCTTTCTGGACGCGATCCGCGTCGACATGGCCCTGGGCGGCAGCACGAACACCGTGCTCCACCTGCTCGCGATCGCCCGCGAGGCGGGCGTTGACCTCTCCCTCGACGACTTCGACGAGCTCAGCCGGGACACGCCGCACCTCTGCGCGATGCGGCCGGGCGGCCCCTACACCATGCGCGACCTGTACGAGGCCGGCGGCGTGCCCGCCGTGATGAGGGAGCTGTCGGAGGACCTCCATCTCGACCGGCCGGACTACGCCGGCCGTCCGGTGCGGGAGCGCGTCGAGCGCGCCGAGGTCAGGGACCGGGACGTTATCCGACCGAAGGACGACCCGGTCGAGGAGGAGGGTGGGATCCGGATCCTGTACGGGAACCTGGCCCCCAAGGGGGCCGTGATCAAGACGGCCGCGCTGTCCGAGGACATGTACGAGCACGAGGGTCCGGCCGTCGTGTTCGACTCCGAGGAGGAGGCGACCGAGGCGATCCTCGGCGGCGAGGTGGACCCCGGCGACGTGGTGGTGATCCGCTACGAGGGCCCGGCCGGCGGTCCGGGCATGCGCGAGATGCTGACCCCCACCTCCGCCCTGTGCGGGATGGGGCTGGACGACTCGGTGGCCCTGGTCACAGACGGGCGGTTCTCGGGCGGGACCCGCGGTCCGTGCATCGGCCACGTGTCGCCCGAGGCCTACCGGGGCGGTCCGATCGCGGTCGTGGAGGAGGGGGACACCATCCGCATCGACGTCCGGGAGCGGAGGCTGGAGGTCGACCTGGAGAAGGGGGAGCTGGAGGCCCGGCTGAGGGAGTGGGAACCCCCCGAGGACGAGGTGACCGGGTACCTGCGTCGCTACCGGGAGCTGGTTCGGGGAGCGGATGAAGGGGCCGTACTGCGGTGACGCTGGGCGAGCGGACCGAGCGGGGGCGTCGGATCGCCGAGCGGAGCCTGGACCGGTGGATCGAGCGACTGGGCGAGCCGGAAGGGCTGGAGGATCACCTCGCCCTGCGCCTCGCCCACGCGACCTGGGACCCGTTCATCACCGAGACGCTCCGGGTGGTGCCCTCCGAGGGGGAGGTCGTGCGCGGGCTAAAGCGGGCGGAACTGGTGGCGGTCGACGTGGAGATGGTGAGGGCCGGGATCCGCCGCTCCCTGAAAAGGCTGGGTCTGGACGCCCTGGTGGCCTCTCGGGAGGGGAGAAGCAGCGCCCGGGACACGGTCACGGGGGACGGCATGCGCAGGATCCTGAGCGAGCACGAGCGCGTGGCCGTGGTCGTGGGCAACGCGCCGACGGCCGCCGAGAAGGTGGGAGAGTACCGGGAGTCCGTCAGCGTGGCGCTGCTGATGCCCGTGGGCCTGGGCTCCCTGGAGGTGAAGTTCGCGGCGCTGGACTGGGGGGTCCCGCTGATCACGAACCTCTCGATGCGGGGCGGGACCCCGATGGCCGTCGCCGCCTTCAACGCCCTGGTTGATTACGCGCTGGAGAGCTGAGTCCGGAGCCGCCGGTCGGCCTCCCTTACCTCCTCCCGCATGCGCTCGGCGTGCTCCTCCAGGAACTCCCGCACCCTCTCGTCCTCCAGCGCGAGGATCCTGAGGGCCAGCAGGGCGGCGTTCTCGCCGCGATCCACCCCCACGGTGGCCACCGGCACCCCGGGCGGCATCTGCACGGAGGACAGGAGCGCATCCAGGCCCGAGAGCTTCGCGTCCACGGGCACCGCGATCACGGGCTTGCTCGTCCGGGCCGCGAGCACGCCCGGCAGGTGCGCCGCCAGCCCGGCGATCGCGATGTACACCTTCACCTCCTCATCGTATTCCTCCACGATCCGCTCCAGCAGCTCGGGCGAGCGGTGCGCCGACGCCACCCGCACCTCGTAGTCGACGCCGGCCTCCTCCAGCACCTTCACCGCCTTCTCCGCCACGTCTCGATCGCTGGAGCTTCCCAGCACCACGAGCACGTCCGGCACCCACCGATCCCCCTACACGCTCATGAGCATCTTCAGCACCTTCGGCCCCAGGTAGTGGGAGATCGCGGACCGGACCGCCTCGGACTGGGACACGTACCCCAACAGCAGGAACCGGAGGAACCGGCCGGAGACGACGGCGGTGAGGAACAGGCGCAGGTCCATCTCGACGAGGCCGGCCCCGATGGTGAAGGGCTTGAACGGTATGAACTGAATAAGCCCGGCGAGGAACACGGACGCCCAGGCGGCGAGCCGGTGCCGGGTGAGCCGCTCCTCCACCCGGATCAGGTTCGCCTCCCCGACGAGCTTGACGGCGAGGGGACGACCCCCGTAGTACCCGATGGCGTAGCCGAGCAGGCTCCCGGCGATGGACGCGAGGGCGGTTAGGCCCGCGAGCGCCCAGGGGTTCATCTTCAGCGCGTACGGGAACACGAACGGCTCCGGGGGGACCGGGAGCACGCTGCACTCCAGCGCCGTGATCAGGAGCATCCCCGGGAGCCCGATCGCCCGCTCGAACTCCATGAAATAAAGGACGAGGTGCTCGGAGAGGCCCAGCAGCCCCACCGAATCACGCCCCGAACTTCTCCAACCGGTCGGCCAGGTCCTTTAGCACGTCCATCAGCCGGAGCCCGGGGAACCGGCCCAGGCACCCGCGGGCCACGGAAACCTCGTCGAACCTCTCCACGTCATCGCGGCGGGCGTCGTCCGTCCAGATCGCCACCGGCACCGGGTCGGCCGTGTGATCCCCCACGGTCACCGGAGTCGAGTGGTCCGCGGTCAAGCACACGACGACCTCGCTCGGGTCCACCTCGTCCAGGATCCTCCCCACCAGCTCCCGGTCCATCCGCTCCAGCATCTCCACCTTCCCGCGGAAATCCCCGTCGTGACCCATCTCGTCCACCGCGTTGAAGTTCACCAGCACGAACTCGTGCTCCTCCAGGCACCTCAGGGCCAGCTCCGCCTTCCGACGCAGGTCCGTGTCCTTCCGCCCCGTGATCCCCTCGTCCTCCGGCACCGTCATGTCCAGCATCCGACCGATCCCCTTAATCAGCGAGGCGCCCGCCACCACGGCGCCCGACATCCCGTGCCGCTCCTCGAACCCCTCCACCCTCCTCAGCCGGCCCGCCCCGCGCGGCAGGATCGCGTTCGCCGGGGGCAGCCCCCGCTTCCGGCGCTCCTCGTTGATGGGATGGTTCTCCAGCACCTCGTGCGCCCGTCGGATGAACTCGTTCACGATCTCCGCCGTCCGCTCGGCCGCGGGGTCGTCCGAGGTGGGCTTCACCTCCTTCACCGGCCGACCCGGCCGCTTGGGGTCCGCGTCGGTCACGTCCGCCGAGAGCCCGTCACCGCGCAGCACCAGCACGGCCCGGTGGCCCACCGCCTCCCGGAACTCGAACTCCACCGGCAGATCGACCTCCTCGTTGACCGCCCTGGCCAGTTCCGGCGTCCCCTCCTTCTCGCTGATCCTACCCGCCCTCCGGTCCTCGACGATCAGGTCACCGTCCTCCCTCCGCACCGTCGCGAAGTTGCACCGGAACGCCACGTCCCCGGGCCTCACCTCCACCCCGGCGCCCAGCGCCTCGAGCGGTCCCCGACCCGGGTACACCTTGAACGGATCGTAGCCCAGCAGCGCCAGGTGGGCCGTGTCGCTGCCGGGTCGGACCCCGGGTCGGATCGGATCCATTAGACCCGTCGACCCGCGCCGGGCCAGCTCGTCCATGTTCGGCACGTCCGCCGCCTGCAGCGGCGTCTCTCCTCGGTCCGGCTCGAACCGATCGGCCATCCCGTCCCCCACGAGCACCAGGATCCTCTTACCCAAGCGATCACCCTCAGCCGCTCCCGTGGTCGTCACGGGCCGCGCTCGGCGTGCTGTACTCACATCATCGGGCCCGGCCCGGCAACCGGGTTACTAGACTTTAACGGATAACCGTCAGGTCCGGGGGCGGGACGACCTCCACCTCCACCTCGAACTCCTCCCGGACGCGCCGGGCCAGCTCCTGCACGCCCGGGAGCTCGCTGTACTCGTGACCCAGCTCCACCACGGTCACGCCCAGATCCAGCAGCTCCGCCCTGGTGTGGTACTTCACCTCCCCGGAGACGACGACGTCCACCCCGTCCGCCTCCCGCGTCACCTCGCCCGGGGCGGCCCCCGGGACCACCAGTACCGTCCGAACGCCCTCCCAATCCCCGTAGACCGTGGTCAGCGGGGAGAGGTTCCGGAGCGCGTTGAGCAGCTCGTCCTCCGAGCCCCTCACCTCGCAGACCCGACCGAACCCGTCGCAGGCGGTGTCCACGACGCGCAGGTTCAGCCGGCGGGCCAGACAGTCCGCGACGCCGCCATCGGCCCGGTCCCAGTTCGTGTGGGCGGCGTAGAAGGTGGCGTCCGCCTCCAGCACCCGGCGCAGCAGGGAGAAGGTGTGACCCGTGATCCTCCTGGGCGGTCTCAGGTGCAGCGGATGGTGAGTGACCGCGAGCTCCGCGCTACGGGCCGCGTCCACGACGTGCGCCACGTCGAGGCCCACCACGACCCGACTCACCCGGCGGGAGAGTCCGTCGGGGGGCGCCACCTGGAGTCCCGGGTTGTCCCAGTCCTCCGCGAGGTCCAGGGGGGCGAGCTCCTCGAGGAACTCTATGATCTCCCGCACCGTGGGCAAGCGAGGGGCCCCGCGACGGGCCGGGGCGAGGTTATTCAAGCGTCGCTCGGGACGCGGTCGGGGATGCCGGATGGTGCCGACGGGACTTGGGCTCGGGAGAGGGGCGCTGCTGCTGGCCCTCCTGGCGCTGTTGTGGTTCGGGTACGCGCTGATCGGGTTCGTGAAGTTCTACGCGACGACGCACTGCCTGCCGCTGGGCCGGCTGTCGTACGTGAAGCTACACGACCCGGACATCCGGCCGGGCGGGCTGCACGAGCTGACGGCGGTTCGCGTGGCGAGTGGGATGGGGTACCCGGCGGTGGTGATCGTGCACAACGCCGGGTACGAGAACCTGTACGGGCACTGGGTTGAGCGGGGCGTGCTGGTCTGGAACCTGGCGGTCCTGGATCCGCGCGGGAACCGGGCGCCGGTGGACTGGCGCGGGGTCCTGAGGGAGCTCGTGTTCGCCGACCGGCTGAGGAACGCGACGTGGGTGCACGACGGACCCATCCCGGGACCGATCCTGCCCAAGGGCTCGGTGGTGTTCTGGCACGGTACCGTCCGGGATGGGTTCCCGCTGCTCTACGGGGGGTGCGGGTGCGAGCCGTACTACTACATCCTGGCCAACTACGGGAACGTGCCGTTCGCGGTGACCGCGGTCGCGCTGGGCTGGTTCACCCCGTTCCTGATCTCCCCGCTGGAGACGCTGTGGGAGCTGACCCACTACCGGGAGCTGCAGTACGCGTACCTGAAGAAGGTGGACGGGGTGCGGCTGATCAACCTGAGGAACTACGAGGGGATCAGTGGTGGTCCTACCGCACCCGGTCCATCGGGTAGTTCGGTGCCTCGTCCGTGATCGCGATGTCGTGCGGGTGGCTCTCCTCGTAGCCCGCCCGGGTGATGCGGACGAACTCCGCCTTCTTCTTCATCTCCTCGATGTTCCGGGCGCCTACGTAGCCCATGCTGGACTTCAGCCCGCCGACCAGCTGGTACACGACCTCGCGGACGGGCCCGCGGTACGGGACGACGCCCTCCACGCCCTCCGGGACGAACTTGGACTGGGCCACGTGCCGGCCGCCCCGCTCCCGCCGCTGGAAGTACCGGTCCGCGGCCTCCCCCTTCATCATCGCGCCCAGGCTGCCCATGCCGCGGTACTGCTTGTACAGGCGTCCCTGGAGCCGGATGAGCCGTCCGGGGGCCTCGTCGGTGCCCGCGAGCAGGTTGCCGAGCATGACCGCGTCCGCGCCCGCGGCGATGGCCTTCGCGATGTCCCCGGAGTACCGGATCCCGCCGTCCGCGATCACCGGGATGTCGTGCTCCTCGGCCACGTCGGCCACCTGCGCGACCGCGGTGATCTGGGGGACGCCGACGCCCGCCACGACCCGGGTCGTGCAGATGGATCCCGGACCGATGCCCACCTTGAGCGCGTCCGCGCCGACGCCGATGAGGTCCTCCGCGGCCTCGGCCGTGGCGATGTTGCCCGCGATGACGTCGGCCTCCACCTCGTCCCGGATCTCCCGGATGAAGTTCATGACCGTCTCGGTGTGCGCGTGCGCGCAGTCCACGACGAGGATGTCCGCGCCCGCCTCGTCCAGGGCCTTCGCCCGGTCCGGGTCCTTCGGACCCACCGCGGCCGCGACGAGGTAGCGGCCCTCCTCGTCCGTGGCGGCCTCGGTCTCCTCACGTAGTTCGGAAACGTCCTTGGCCGTCACGATACCGATCAGCCTCCCCTTCTCGTCCACGACCGGCAGCCGCTCCACCTTCTCCCGCCTCATGGTCTCGATCGCGCGCTCCTCGAGGTTGCGGCCCTCCCGGATCACGATCGGCTCCTCCGTCATCACGGATCGAACGTCCAGCTCCTCCACCTCCTCGTCCGAAAGCAGCTCCACGTCCCTCCGGGTGATGATTCCGACCACCCGGTTCTCCTCGTCCACCACGGGCAGGCCGCCGATCCCGTGCCGCTCCATGAGCTCGATCGCCTTCTTCACGCTCTCCTCCGGCCGGATGGTGATCACGTCCCGGCGCACGACCGTGCGCGCCTCCTTGACCTTCCGCACCTCCCGCACCTGCTCCTCCACGCTCATGTTCCGGTGAATGACGCCGAGGCCGCCGCACCGGGCCAGCGCGATCGCCATCTCCGCCTCCGTGACCGTGTCCATCGCGGCGCTCAGGATCGGGATGTTGATCCGGTAGTTGACGGTGACGCGCGTGGACACGTCCACGTCCGCGGGCTCCACGGAGGACCGCTTCGGTACGAGCAACACGTCGTCAAAGGTCAGCGCGAGCTCCGCCTCCTCCAACTTCCGGGTGTACCGACCGGACAACCCGCCGGGGCCCCGCACTTTTTGGCGGGGCCCGCACCGACCACGTTAAAGGTTTGCCGGGAGGGGAAGAAAAAGCCGGGGCGCCTACTCCTCGGCCTCCTTCTCCTCCTTCTCCTCCTTCGCCCGCTTCGCCCGCTCTTCCAGCTCCTCCGCCCACTCCGCAAGTCGCTCCGAGAGCTCCTCCATCTTCTCCTTGAAAGCGCTGTAGTAACCCTTCGCCGCCTTCACCAGGAACAGCGCGCCCACGCCGAGCCCCGCGACCAGCACGATGACGCTCAGCACGGCGCCCAGGCCCGGTAGCGGGACGACCAGCGGGGAGAGCAGCACCGCCGCCAGGATGGCGACGATGGCCAGCACCAGGTTGTACGTCGCGGTCCGGACGTTCTCGTCCCGCTCGCCCAGCACCAGCTCAGAGAGCAGGTCGGACGCCGCGTTCACGATGGGAGCCAGGTGCCGGATCGTCTGGTAGAGGAAGTAGAAGAACAGCAGGATCACGCCGACCGTCACCATCGTGTTCACCGGGACGCCGATCCCAGGGATCGCCGAGCCCAGCGAGGAGAGCATCGGCACCAGCAGCTGCGCGAGCGCCACCGTCAGCACCGCTCCCAGCCCGTTCACCAGCGTCGGCACCGCGTGCTTCCGGATCTGATCCGCCAGCTCACCCATGGTGAGGCTCCCCCGCGGCCCGGCGGCGCGCCACGGTAAAAAGGTAATCGATCGGGTTCAGGCCAGCGCCTCGACCAGCTCCCGGACCAGGTGGCTGCGGACGGACCCGCGGTCCCGGTCGTTACCCTCGCAGGCGGCCCCGCGGACGCCCACGATGTCCGCCCCGAGCTCCTTCACGACCGGCATGTCCTCCCGGCGCAGGGAGCCCGCCAGCGCGACCTCCAGCCCGTGCTCGTGGGCCAGATCCACGAACTCGCCCACCTCCTCCTCGCTCAGGAAGTCGAACAGCCGCTTCCCGTCCTTCACCGCCGTGTCCACCATCGCCACGTCGCACTCCGCCTCCGCCGCCACCTCCGGCACCTTCATCGGGTCCAGGCTGCCCACCCGGTGCGCGTCCGCGTACCCGGCCGCCACGACCCGGGTCGAGTACCCGAACTCCCGCACCGCGCGGGAGCAGGCCCGCATGACCTCCACGGCCTCCTCCGACGTCTTCACCCCGTAGAGCCCCACCTTCGCGTAATCCACCCCGATGGAGGCGACCCCGAGCACGGCCTGCGACACCGTGCCCGGCTTGTACGGCACGTCACCCACGGTGGCGCTGACCTCGCGATCCTCCGGCACCACCTCCATGATCTCGCGGATCACCCAGGGCACGTTGGCCCCGAGGGAGCCCTCCCTCGGGTTCTTCACGTCGATGATGTGAGCGCCGCCCTCCACGGCCTCGAGCGCCTCGTTCCGGTCGACGGGGCTCACCAATAGCCTGGGCCGCATCGATCCGGCCCCAGCCCGGTCTGCGGAAACTCCCTAAATAGTTCCTCCGGGACGGGCGAGCCCGGACCAGGGGTTGACGCCTTGAGAGTCCTCGCGGCGACCGCGGCGCTCCTCCTCTGCCTGACCCCGACCGCGGCCCAGGTACTGACCCCGGAGGACGTCGAGAGGCTCCCCTACGACCACCCCGTGATCGTGGACTGCGTCCTCGGGCCCCCGGAGGCGGAGTCCCCGTCGGACTACGCCAGGATCGCGTGGGTGGACCCTGACACCCACCGGCGCCGGGTCCGCGACCGCGTGGAGGTGCGGCTCTCGGGGCCCGCACTCCTGAACGTGGCGGTCGCCTCCCCCCACCGCGCCAGTCGCTGCACCCTCTCCGTGACCCTCGACGACCGAACGGTGCTGCAGCGGGACGTAAGCCTGGACGCCAACGGGCTGTTCCAGCAGTCCCTCACCCTGAACGTCCGCCCGGGCGCGCACCGGCTCCGAATCAGCCTAAGATCGCCCGCCGGGAGCGACTCGATCGACTGTCAGGTGCTCGTCCGGCGCGCGCCGTCGGCCGGAGCCCAGGACGGGGAAGGGAGCCCGTCCCCCGCGCACCCGGGGACGATCGTCCTGGGGCTCCTGCTGGCATGTCGGGCGAGACGATGGTGATCGTGGCCGAGAAGCCCAGCCTGGCCGCCACCATCACCCGATTCCTCGGCGGTCGGTGGGTCGGACGGCGGCTCCTGGGATTCGCCCGCCACCGCGGCCGCCGGTTCGCCGTTACCTGCCTCTCCGGCCACGTGCTGGAGTGGTGGCCCCGGAACGACCCAGGGTTCAACCATCCCGACTACTTCCCCGATCCCCGGGAGTTCGACGTCCGGCCGATCCGGGAGAAGCGCCGGTTCCTGCGGGCGGTGGAGCGGGCCGTCGACCGGTACGCGGGCGGTCGGGCGAACCGGGTGATCGTGGCCACCGACAACGACCCCGAAGGGGAGCTGATCGGCTGGGAGGTGCTCGTCTGGCTCCGGAAGCGCGGGAGGCTGGACGACCCCGAGCGGGCCCGGAGGATGCGGTTCTCCGCCTACACCCGTCGGGACATCCTCCGGGCGCTCGAGGAGGCCCTTCGGGGCGAGCGCGTGGACCCAAGCATGGCCTACTCCGCCCTCGCCCGCACCATCGCCGACTGGCTCTACGGCATCCCGCTGACCCGGAAGCTCTCCCAGGGCAGCGACGGGATCGTCTCGGTGGGCCGCGTTCAGACGCCGACCCTCAAGCTGGTGGTCAAAAGGGAGCGGGAGCGTGAGGAGGCCAAGAAGAAGCGCCGACACTACTGGGTGCTCGTCGCGGACACGCCCCTCGGGCGGCTGAAGTCCCGGGAGAAGCTCCGCGATCCCGAGCGGGCCCGACGGCTGGCGCGTCGAATCCGGGAGCTGAGGATCGAGCGGGTGGAACGCCGGCGGAAGCGCGTGACCCCGCCCGCCCCGTTCAACCTCACCGACCTGCAGCGGGCCGCGGGCAGGATCCTGCGGATCTCACCGAAGAAGACCCTCGACACGGCCCAGCGGCTCTACGAGGAGGGGCTGATCACGTACCCCCGAACGGCCACGAACCGGTACCCGCCCACCTTCGATCACGACTCCCTCCTGCGCCGGCTGGAGCGGGCCCACCCGGGCGCGATGTCGGACTTCCGCCGGGCCGGGCGACGCGACGAACCGGTGTCCGGGCGGGAGTACGACGGCGCTCACCCGCCCATCACCCCGACCGGGGAGCGGAAGCGCGTCAAGGATCGGCTCGGAACCCTGGCCTGGAGGCTCTACGACCTGATCACCCGGCGGTACCTGGCCACGCTCGCCCGGGACGCGGAGGTGGTGGAGTGGAGGATCCTAGCCCGCGATCCGGGCACGGGCGTTGAGTTCGTGGCGGAGGGGAAGGAGGTGAAGTCCGAGGGCTGGTACGCGGTCTACCCGTGGGACCGGCCGGAGGAGCGGAGGATGCCGGACGCCCGACGGGGGCAGACGGTGCGGGCCCGGGTGCGGGTCGAGCGCAGGAAGGAGCCGCTGCCGCCCCGGTACTCGCAGTCCAGGCTGGTGGCGAAGATGAAGAAGCTGGGGCTCGGGACGGAGTCCACCCGGGCGGAGATCGTGAAAAAGCTCTTCGACCGCGGGTACGTGAAGCGGGCGGGCCGCGGCATGAAGCCCACCCGGCGCGGGGAGCGGTTGATCGAGGTGCTGGAGGAGCGGATCCCCGAGCTGGTGAGCGTGGAGCTCACCCGTCGTATCGAGCGCAGGATGGAGGAGATCTCCGAGCTGCCCCCCGAGGAGGCGAGGAGGCGGATGGAGGAGGTGGCCCGGGAGGTTCGCCGGGCGGTCCGTAGGAACGCGAGGAAGCTGGACTCGGTGCGGGTGGTGTAGGGCCATGTCGGAGGTGGAGAAGGCCAGGATCCGCCGCCGGGTGTGGCGGGAGCTGGAGGAGTCGGGGGAGGCCGCCCCACCCTTCCCCGTCGAGGGGCGGATCCCCAACTTCCGGGGCGCTCAGCTCGCCGCCCGCCGGCTGACCTCGACCGACGAGTACGAGGATGCGGACGTGATCAAGGTGAACCCGGACTCGCCCCAGCGGCCGGTGCGGGAGCGGGCCCTGAGGGACGGTAAGACGCTGATCATGCCCACGCCGCGGCTGCGTCAGGGGTTCCTCGTGATCGAGAACCCGCGCGACCCGCGCCGCGCCTCCACGATCCGGGGCGCGTTCCGGGAGGGCCGCCGGGTCATGCCCGACGAGCTGCCCGCCCCGGACCTGGTGGTGGCCGGCTCCGTGGCGGTGGCGCCGGACGGGGCCCGGCTGGGCAAGGGGGGCGGGTACTTCGACCTGGAGTGGGGCATTCTGGCCGAGCTGGGGCTGGTGGACGAGGACACGCCCGTCCACACGACCGTGCACGACGTGCAGGTGCTGCCCGCCGGGGAGATCCCGATGGAGGAGCACGACGTCCCCGTGGACGTCGTGCACACGCCCACGGGCACCCACGAGTGCGACCGCAGGTACGAGAAGCCGGAGGGGCTGCTCCGGGACCGGATCGGGGAGAAGTTGAACGAGGTGAAGTGGCTGCGGGACTACCTGGACTAGCCCGACCGCCCGGCGATCGCGTCCACGAGCCTCGTGAGCGCGGTCTCCAGCTCCTCCTCGGTGATCACCAGCGGCGGCACCAGCCGGATCACGTCCCCGGAGGTGACGTTCACGAGCACGCCCCGGTCCACCATCTCCCTGGCGATCTCCTCGGCCCGGTCCCCGTCGCCCACCTCCACCCCGATCATCAGGCCGCGTCCCCGCACCTCCACGACGTGATCCTCCGCCTCCGACAGCAGCTCCAGCGCCCTCTCACCCTTCCGGGCCGCGGCCTCCGGCAGGTTCTCCTCCAGCACGGTGCGGACCGCTGCCACCACCGCGGCGCACGCCAGCGGGTTCCCCCCGAACGTGGACCCGTGATCCCCGGGCTCGAACGCCTCCGCGACCTCCTCCCGCGCGATCGTCGCCCCGACCGGGACCCCGCCGCCCAGTCCCTTGGCCAGGCAGACGATGTCCGGCACGATCCCCTCGTGCTCGAACGCGAAGAACCGGCCCGTCCTACCCATGCCCGTCTGCACCTCGTCCACGATCAGCAGGGCCCCGTACTCGTCGCAGAGCTCGCGGAGCCCCCGCAAGAAGCCCTCGGGCGGGACGCGCACGCCCCCCTCTCCCTGCACCGGTTCCACGATCACCCCGGCCGTGTCCTCGTCGATCGCCTCCTCGACCGCGTCCAGGTCCCCGTACGGAACGTGCTCGAACCCCGGCACCAGGGGCTCGAACGGCTCGCGGAACTCGGGCTTCCAGGTCGCCGAGAGGGCGCCCAGCGTGCGCCCGTGGAAGCCGTGCTCGAACGCGATGAACTTCGTGCGGCCCGTGCACTTCCGGGCCAGCTTGATCGCGCACTCCATGCTCTCGGTGCCCGAGTTGCAGAAGAAGACCCGGTTGAGGTCGCCCGGGGCCGTCTCCGCGAGGAGTTTGGCGGCCTCGGCCTGAGGCTCGTTGTAGTACAGGTTGGAGCAGTGAATCAGCCGGGAGGCCTGCTCGGTGATCGCCTCCACCACGGCCGGGTGGCAGTGCCCGAGCACGTTCACCGCGATCCCGGCCACGAGGTCGATGTACTCGCGCCCTTGATCGTCCCAGACCCGGGCCCCCTCGCCCCTCACGAGCGTGACCGGAAACCGGGAGTACACGTCCATGTGGTACCGGTCCAGGATCTCCCTCGCGTTCAGCGACTACTCCCCCTCCAGCAGGCCCAGGTCCTTCAGCACCCTTCTCAGGAGCTCCTTGGTGTCCTCGCGGGCCTCCTTCAGCGGGGGTCGGGGCGGGCTGGAGGACAGCCCGACCATCTCCGCCGCGGCCTTGACGGGGATCGGGTTCGTCTCGGTGAACAGGGCCCGGTGCAGCGGGAGCAGCCGGTAGTGGAGCTCCCGGGCCCGCTCCAGGTCGCCCCGCTTCCAGGCCTCGTACATCTCGACCATCAGCTCGGGGGCGACGTTGGCGGTGACGGAGACCGTGCCGCGGCCGCCCACGGCCAGGATGGGCAGGTTCAGCTCGTCCACGCCGGACAGCACGATGAAGTCGTCGGGCGTTTCCTCCACGAAGCGCTGAACGAGGTCCAGGTTCCCGCTCGCCTCCTTCACTCCCACGATGTTGGAGTACTCCTCCGCGAGCTTGGCGGCCGTTTCCGGGTCCAGGGAGCAACCGGTGCGGGAGGGCACGTTGTAGAGGATGATCGGGCAGTCCACCGCCTCGGCGATCCGGGAGAAGTGGAGGTACAGGCCCTCCTGCGGGGGCCGGTTGTAGTACGGGACCACGGACAGGATCGCGTCGGCGCCCACGTCCTCCGCGTACCGGGAGAGCTCCAGGGCCTCCCGGGTCGAGTTGGAGCCCGCGCCGGCGATGACGGGGACCCGACCGTTCACCTCGTCCACGACCACCTCGATCACGCGCCGGTGCTCCGCGTGGCTCAGCGTGGAGGACTCCCCGGTCGTGCCGGCCGGCACGACCCCGTGCACGCCGGCCTCGATCAGCCTCGAGACGTTCTCGCGCAGTCCCTCCTCGTTGATCCCTTTCAGGTCGTCCGTGAACGGCGTGATCAGAGCCGGGATGATGCCCTCGATGTCCACGTCCGTCAAGGCGTGACCTCCCGGCTACTCCTCGGACTCCTCCTGACGCTCCTTCAGCCTCATCAGATGGGTCACGTAGCCCGCGATCAGGTTGCGCAGGCGCTTGGTCTTGGGCTCCGCCACGATCTCGACGACCTTCTTGTTGTGCTCGAAGTCGGTCGTGAGGTACTCCTCGTACTTCTCCACGATCTCGCGGGCCGGCCGCTTCACGAACGAGGGGCGCACCTTACCCATCGTCTATCACCCCGCGCTGCACCCGCTTGCTTGCCTCAAGCAGGGAGTCGAGGATGAGGTCCGCAAGGGCGGGATCCAGACCCTCAGCTTTAAACCTCTCCCTCCATCTCCTCCGAATCTCCGACTCCCGCTCCCGATCCGTCAGCGGCAGCCCCTCCCGGGCCTTCACCCGACCGATCTCCTCCGCCACCTTCAGCCGCCGGATCACGGCGTCCAACAGGTCCCTATCGATGTCATCGATCTTGCGCCTGAGCCCCTCCAACGCGCTCAAGACCAACGACCCGCGTCCGGAGCGTTTTGCCGACGTCCTCCCACGCCTCCTCCACGGCCTCGGCGTCGGACCTCGTCTCGCACAGGGCCACGTAGGCCGGGCCCGTGCCGGAGAGACCGGCCGCCGACGCGCCCGCCTCCAGCGCGTCGAGCACCGGGTCCAGGTCGTGCCCGAGCAACGGACAGTACGCGGACGAGTTGATCAGCATGGCTGAACGGTAATCCCCGACGAGCGCGCGCTCGAAGGCGGCCTCCGCCACCGGGGCGACGCGCTCCAACCGCTCCACGTCCACCTCCCGGGTCTCCACGCGACCGCCGGGGAGGAGGACCACCGCGTGATCGTACGGTGGCTCGCGCACGTCGACGATCCTACGCTCATCGTTCAGCGTGAGCACGATCCCACCCAGGAAGGAGGCGCAGGCGTCGTCGTACGCGCCCGTCGCCGTCACCCCGGCCCGGAGGCTGGCCTCGACCCCCAGGCGGACGACCTCCAGCGGCTCGGGCTCCCTCCCCAAGGCTCGAAGCAGGGCCTCGACCACGGCGTTGGAGACCGCGCTGCTGCTGGCCAGGCCCACGGCCACCGGGATCTCCGACTCGATTTCGATCCGGAAGCGCGCGTCCTCCGCGTCGACGTGCTCGCGGACCACGTCCACGCAGCGTTCGACCAGCGACGTGTCCTCCACGTCCGTCCGAACGGCGTCCTCCTCGGCCTCCCGGGCGCGGACGGTAACCTTCAAATCCAGCGCGAAGGCGCAGCCCTTCTTGGCGGAAATGGCGTTGACGACCGTGCCGGCGGCGTAGGCGCGACCCGTCCCACGCAAACCATCACCCCGTCACGCTCCTGAGAGCCCGAGCGCGGGCCCGCCCCGGCGCGGCAGGCGGTGGGGAGGTGGCCGGAGCCGCCGATGAGCCACCGTTCAACGGTCGGGGCACACGGGCGATGAGCCCCGCTGGCCCGACCGGGCGGAGGCGGGCTGGCGCCCGACGATGACGCCCCGGTCCCGTCGGGCGGGGCACAGTTACTCGAGCTTCTCCATCACGAACTCGCACTGGTCCTCGTCCACGTTGATCTCCTTCATCCGCATCCGCTGCTCGAACGTCTCCTCCGTGATTTTCAGTATGCAGGAGGCGAACGGGCAGACCACCGGCATCTTGTCGCGCCTCAGCAGCGCCTGCTTGGCCTCGGAGAACGGGCATCCGATGATCCTCACTCGAATCTCGTTGCCCTCCTCCTCGGCCTCCACGTTCTCGACCGAGTCCAGCGTGTCGATGATTTCCTGGATGTCGTGGGCCAGCGACTCCGTCGAGTGCCCCGAGGCCTCCAGCATGTCATGATCCTTCAGGTAGTCGAGCATGGCGCGGCCGGCGATCCGGTTCAGGGCCAGCGCCATCTTGCCGTGCGTCTCGAAGAGCGCCTCCTGCAGGCCGATCACGAAGAGCTCCGAGATCTTCTTCACCATAATCCTAATCTACCCCCTTAGCACGTTTCTTATGACCCTCCCGAGTTCCCCTCCGATCCTCGGGATTCGGCCGCTTTGTATGTCTTCAAGGACTTCCTTCATCATCCTGTAGTGGTTTAAGAGTTCTACGACGTCCTTTTCAGACGTGCCGGACCCGATGGCTATCCTCCGGATCCTGGATTTGTTGATGATCTCCGGGTTCTCCAGCTCCTTCTCGGTCATGGAGTCCATGATGACTTTGTACTTCTTCAACCGCTCCTCCGTGATCCTGGACAGCTCGCGCGCTCGCCGTCCCGCCCCCATCCCCGGAACGAACTGCAGCAGCTTGTCCACGGGTCCCATCTTGCTCAGCGCCTCCAGCTGCTCGTACAGGTCCTTCAGCGTGAACTCGCCCTCCAGGACGTCCTCTTCCTTCTCTTCCTCCTCCATCATCTCCTCCGTGCGGCGCAGCAGCTCGTCGATGTCGCCGATGCCCAGCAGGCGGGCCACGAAGCTCTTCGGGTTGAACTCCTCCAGGTCGTCCAGCCGCTCGCCCGTGCCGACGAACTTGATCGGGGCGCCGGTTCGGGCCACGGCCGAGAGGGCACCGCCGCCCTTCGCCGCCGTGTCGAGCTTGGTCAGGATCACGCCCGTCAGCGGGACCGCCTCGTGGAACGCCTCCGCGTGGTCGCCCGCCTTCTGGCCCACCGTGGCGTCCAGCACCAGCAGCACCTCGTGCGGCTCCACCCGTTCCGCGATCTCCTTGAGCTCCTCGATCAGGTCCTCGCTCAGCCGGTCCCGGCCCGCCGTGTCGATGATGATCACGTCGCACTCGTCCTTAAGCTCCTCCACGCCCCGCTCGGCCATCTTCACCGCGTCGTCGGTGTCCTCCGTGTGCACGGGGGCGCCTATCTCCTCCGCCAGCTGCCGCAGCTGCTCGTCCGCCGCGGGCCGGTACGGGTCCGCGCAGACGAGCCCGACCTTGTACCCCTTCCGCTGCAGGTACCGGGCCAGCTTGGCCGCCGTGGTGGTCTTACCCATGCCGTAGAGTCCGACCAGCATGATGACGTTGACGTCCCGGGAGGGATCGACGTCCAGCCCCTCCGTCTCCTCACCGCCCAGCAGGTCAACCAGCTCCTCGTACACGATCCTCAGCAGGTAGTCGCGCTTGGGCACGCCGGCGGGCGGCTCCTCCTCCAGCGCCCGCCGCTCGATCCGCTTGCTGAGGTCCATCACGAGCTTCACGTCCACGTCCGCCTCGAGCAGCGCGCGCTGGACGTCCCGCACGACCTCCTTCACGAGCCGCTCGTCGATGACCGGGGCGCCTTTGATCTTGTCCACGAGCGCGGAGAGACGGTCGCCCAACCCTCCGATCACGACGACTCAGCCCCCACGACGCGCTCGACGAACCACTCCGGTTGAAACTCCTTCAAGTCATCGTAGCCCTGACCGACGCCCAGATACAGGATGGGGGCACCGGTCACCTTCGTGATGGACAGGACCGCCCCGCCCTTCGCATCCGCGTCCACCTTGGTCAGGATGGCCCCATCGATCCCCACGTACTCGTCGAACGTCCGGGCCTGCTCCACGGCGTCGTTGCCCGCGAGCGCGTCCCCCACGAAGATCACCAGGTCCGGCTCGAGCACGCGCTTCATCTTGCGGAGCTCCTCCATCAGGTTCACGTCCGTGTAGGCCCGGCCGGCCGTGTCCACCAGCACGACGTCCTTGCCCTTCGCCTCCGCGTGCTGGACCGCGTTGAACGCGACCGCCGCCGGGTCGTCGCCCTTCTCCCCCTTGATCAGCGTGACCCCGAGCCGCTCGGCGTGCTCCTCCAGCTGCTCGATCGCGGCGGCCCGGAACGTGTCCGCCGCGGCGATGACCACGGAGTACCCGCGATCCTTGAGCAGCTTGGCCACCTTGGCGATGGTCGTGGTCTTACCGCTCCCGTTCACGCCCACGAACATGATGACGGCGGGTCGGCCCTCCTCCCGGGCCTCCTCGATGACCTCGAACAGGTCCACCTCCCGCTCCGGCTCGAGCACGGAGAGCAGGGCCCGCTGGAGGCTCCGCTCCACCACCTTCTGGACCTCCGACTTGCCCTTGACCTTTCTGCCGATCAGCTCCCGCTCCAGCTCCTTCCTGATACTCTCCGCCACCTCCACCGCCACGTCGTTGCTTATCAGGTTCAGCTCAAACTCCTCCAGGATATCCTTCACGTCCTTCTCCGTGATCGTGACCTCACGTTTGATCACCCGCTTCAGCCTCTCCTTCAGTGACGGTTTCTTCAGCCTCTTCCCCTCGGTCTCCTTCCCCTCCTCTCCCTCAGCGCTCTCCATCCTCTCTTTCCTCTCCTCCTTAACACTCTCCTCGTCCTTCTTCCCCTTCCCCTCCTCCGGCTCGGTCTTTTCCCCTGCTTCAATCGTTTCAGTCTCCTTAACTTTTCCCGGGCTCGGGGACTCCTCCTCGGCCCGCCGCTCCACGCGCTTCGTGACCCTCTCCTTCACGCTGCCCAGCAGCTTCTTCATCTTGCCGAACAAGGGCAGGGGACCCCCGGGAAGGGGTTAGGAGCCGCCGGAGGGACCACCCGACTGCCGCTGCTGGGCGGCCTGCTGGGCCTGCTGAGCCTGCTGGGTGAGCCCCAGCTTCTCGGCCAGCTGCTGCGCCTCACGCTGCTTCTCCTGCAGCTTCTGCGAGATCTCCTGCAGTCGCTTCTGCGCCTCCGAGCGGGCCTTCTCCAGCTCCTGACGCCGGTTGTCGATGGACTCCAGGGCCTCGTCGATCGTGCGTTCCACCGCCACGCCCGCTCCGATGCCCACGATGACGCGGTCCGTGTCCGTGATCGTCGCCTTCACGAACGACTGGGCGCCGACGGGCACCAGCACCTCCTCCTCCCCTTTCAGTTCCTGCACGCCCTTAAGCGTCTCCTCCACCCGGTTCAGCTCCTCGATGGAGGTGTCAATCAGATCGAGCTGCGCGTTGATCGCCTCCGCCTGACCCTGCAGCTGCTGGATCTCGGCTATCAAGCGCTGCAGCTTCTCCCGGTCCTTCTCCTTCCCCTTCTTCTCCGCCATCACTCCTCCACCCCTAAGAGGCGCCTGAGCACCGGGTCCTCGACGTCCTCGGGGTCGATCTCTTTGATCTCTTCGATCCGGATCTCCGTCCGGGAGACCCGGTGCTCGCTACCCAGCTCGGAGTAGACCTTCTCCAGCGCCTCCTCCTCCCGGGTGGCCGTGACCTGCTTTCGGAAGGGCTGCCGGGGCTCGTCACCCATCCGAAACGTGCCTCGAACCTCGAACACCTTCACCTCGGGACCCTCCTCCGACACGGGGCGGCACCCCCGGTCAGATCAGGTGGAGCGCGTCCTCGATGCGGGCGAGCTCGGGTCCGGTCGTCTCCTCGCCCACGAGGGCGCCCTTGGAGTTTACCACCAGCCCGGCCCCGATGTAGGGGGAACCCTTGTTGACGGTCCCAACCTCGGCCTCCACCTTTAGGACTTTGGACACGAGGTCCAGCTCCTCTTCCGTCGCGCCCGGGTGAATCAGGGCGCCCTTCGAGTTCGCCACGCCGGCGGACCCGACCGTCTTCACGCCGCCGATCTCCGCCCGCTCCGCGCGGCAGCCCAGCACGGACTCCACGACCTCGAGCGCGTGATCGTTCAGGTCGGGGTGAACCAGGGCACCCCGGTCGTTCGCCAGCACCAGGTTACCCACCGCGTTCATCTTGGAGGGGAGGACGTCCACCTCCACGCCCAGCTCGGCGACCGCCTGGATCTCCCGATCGTCGGCGTGCCGCGGGAACAGGGCGCCGTGGGAGTTGACGGCCAGCAGGGCGCCGACGAGCTGGCTCCCCGCGACGGTGGTCTTTACCACCTCGACGTCCAGCGCCTCCTCCAGGTCTCGCACCACGTCGTCCGGGACCCGGGGGGCGACCACCGCGAACTCCTCCGACGCGGCGATCCAGGCCCCGACGTTCGGGTCCCCGCGGATCGAGGCCTTGACGACGGTCATCGTCACTCCGCCAGCCTGACCTCGACGGTTCCGTCCTCGTACTTCACCGCGCGGACCCTCACCCGGGAGGGCGGCTTCTTGATCCCCCGCTCCCAGATCCGCTCGTTCACGTCGTTCCCGATCTTCACCTCCTCCGCCTTCATGTGCCGCTCGATGAACTGCCGGAGGACCTTGATCGCCTTGGGGGCCCGCTTCTTCAGGGGCGCCTTCTTGGCGTCCCGCAGCGGAACCGTGTAAACGCGCTCCTCCACCACCTCGCCCTCCGCCACGTTCGGTCACCCCCTTACGGCTTCAGCTTGCTCCTCCTCCAGTGCCGCTGCTTCGGGTTCTCAACGCTCCGACCGCCCGTCTTTGCGATCACCCACGGGGGTACCCGGCGGTTCTGCTTGATGGCCCGACCCATCCTCAGCTTCTTACCCAGGGGCTTGGCCTTCGCCATTTCGGAGCCCCCTACTTCCGCTCGATTCGGATCTTGAAATCCTTCCTCGTCGCCTCCGAGACCTGCTTCAGGAGCCTCTTCAGCTGATCCTCGTCCACCCGACCGTTCAACCGGCCGGACTGCGCCAGCTGGATCAGATAGTTCTCCACGGCCTGCGCCAGCTGCGGCCGGGCCAGGCGCACGCGGGCCAGCCGCTCCCGGGCCTCCGGGGTCAGGATCTTGCGCAGGAGCGCCCGGCGCTGCGCCTCCTCCAGCGCGCGTCGCTCCTCCTCCTTACGCTCCTCCGCCCCCTCCCGGGCCTGCTGAGCCTGGGCCCGGCGCTGCAGCTCGAGCATCCTCTTCCTTCGAAGCCGCTCCAGCTCGGGGTCCGTCATGGTGGTACGCCCCGGCTACACCGGGGACTGGAACTTATCCGTGTACCCCTTTTCCTTGGCGATCTCGTGCGCCGTCTCGTCCACCAGGGAGCGCCCCTCCGGCGTGAGCACCCGACCCTCGTCCGTCTTCTCCACCAGCCCCGCCTCCTCCAGCTGCTGCAGGATCCTGCGGATGATCGCACCGCTGCCCTTGCGGAACCGCTCCGGGCGGGCGCCCCGGTCCTGACGGCCCCCGTAGTACGTGCGCAGTCGCTCGACGCCCACCGGCCCGTCGATGTAGAGCCGGCGCAGCACGGAGGCGGCCCTCACGTACCACCAGTCCGGGTCCTCCGGCGGTCGCTCCTTGTGACGCCCGGTCTTCACGTACTTAGCCCACTCCGGCGGCTCGATCTCGTCGAACTCCTTCAGCCGCTCCGCGAGCCGCTCCACGAGCTCGTGCCCCGGGACCGAGAACGCGTCGTACACCGGCACGCGCCAGCCCCCCGCCTCGGCGGGCCCGCCCGCGTTAATTGGTTTACCGGGAGAAGCGCTCCAGGTAGCGCTTCCAGCCCTGTCGGGGCCGGAACAGGACGGCCGTGCGACCCCGCACGTCGACCAGCTCCGCGTTCACCTTCCGGGCGAGCTCCGCCGCCAACTCCTTGCGATCGTACCGGCGCAGGACGTTCCGCTCGAACCGCACCTTGACCAGCTCCCGCTCCTCCAGCTGCCGGTCCACCTCCTCGATCACGCCCGACGTGAGCCCGCGCTTCCCGATCCGCACCACCGGCTCCAGCATCACGCCCCGGGCCCGCAGGCGGCGACGCTCCTTCCCGGGCAGCCGCTTGACGTCGGCCGGGTACTTAACCATCCGAGCCCACCCCCTTCCGACGCTCCGCGCGCCGGCGACGCCGCTCCTTCACCTCCCTCAGGTACGGGTACCTGTATATGTACCCACACTCCAGGCACGTGACCGATACGTGCGGCATTCGGTTCTGCCGCAGCCGGACCCGAGCGGTAACCCCGGGGATCAGCGGGGTGTAACACCGCTTGCAGAAGCTCCGCTTGAGGTGCCTCGGCAGCCTCACCCGCGCCTTCATCGCGATCCGCCTCGCCAACCGCACGTACCGCCGCGCACGGTCCGGATCCTCCCGATACGCCTCCCTGGCCAGCCTCAGCAGCCGCTCCACCCGCTCCAGCGCGATCCTCCTCACCTCGCTCCTCCTCACGCTATCCTCACCCGCGCCCGTCGCGTCCCAGCTCGTGCGCGTGCACCCGGACCACGTGCTGGCCAGGTTCGACGGGACGACGCTCACGCCCGCCACGGTCGAGGTGAAGGTGCCTACCGGATCGTCTTACGGTCAGCCCCCGATCCAACCCACCGGGATGACCGCCGTCGGGTACCGCGCCGACGGAGTGTTCGTGGGCCGGATCACCGGGACCCGGGACCTGGTCCTCATCGAGACCCCCAACGGCCGGAGGCTTGAGCACCGTTCCGGGCCGCTGCCCCTGGTCCTCCCGCCGCTGGATCTCGACCGGCACCTCACGGAGGCGCTCCTCCACCTACCGGTGCACCGGGAGGTCCGGCTCGTGCCCGCGCTCGCCGGGATCACGGCCTCGAGCTCGGGCATCACCTCCCAGCTCCGGGTGGCGTGGATGACGCTCCTCGGGGACGGGACGACCGTGCGCGTCACCTACGTCCCGGACCGGGCGCTGGCGGTTTCGGCGTTCGAACGGCTCCTGCCGCGGCCCGAGGAGGTGGCTCGAAGGGTCCTGAGGACGTGCGACAGGGAGATCTGGCCCCGGGTCGTCGACCTCGTGACCTCCTACGCCCGACGGACGCTGGAGTCCCGGCTGGGCCGGGACGTGGTGGCCTCCCTCACCCCGTACCTGAACCTGCTGTTCACCGCCCTCCGCGCCGCGCTGAACCGGCTCTGGGAGTTCCGGCTGTCACCGGCCGCGCGAACGCTCGTCGAGGAGGGGGTGCGCCTGATGAACGACGGTCTCAAGCGGGCCTTCACACTCCTGTACCCGGACCGGATCGACCCGAGCGCGCTGGCCCGTCGGGAGCGCGTCCGCGCCGACGGCACCTACGGGTTCCTGGCGGACTGGCTGTCCGCCGAGCTCCGGTCCCTCTCCCGCGACGCGCTCCTGGCGGTCGTGAACTCGGTCGAGCGGTTCCTCGGAACCTCAATCCCGAGGGAGGACGTTAAGTGGCTTCTCGAGTCGCTGTGCCGGCCCCTGGAGGCGCTGCTCCGGCTCGCGCTCCTAAACCTACTCGCGAGGACGGGGTAGCGGGCGATGCTGAGCTTCCTCGAGAAGCGGGTGCTGATCGTGGGGTGCGGGAACGAGCTGTTCGGGGACGACGGGTTCGGGCCGGCCGTCGTCCGGGAGATAGAGCGCAGGGGCTGGTCGCACCCGGACGCGGAGGTAATCGACGCGGGCTCCGGCGCCCCACAGAACGTGTTCTCGCTGATCGACGAGGAGTCACGGGTGGAGTTCATCGTCGTCGTGGACGCCGTGGACGTGGGGGAGGAGCCGGGGACGCTCCTGGAGTTCGGGCCCGAGGACCTCAGCCCCGACGCCCGCATCATCCCGGTCGACGCGCACGGGTGGAGCGTCGAGGGGGCCCTGCTCGAGCTGCGCGAGCGCGCGGGGGTGGACTTCCGGATCATCGGGTGCCAGGTGAAGGAGCTGCCGATCCCCGAGGTCCGACCCGGGATGTCCCGACCCGTGCGCCGCGCCGTACCCCGGGCGGCGGAACGGGCCATCCAGCTGGCCGAACGCTACCTTTCCCGACGAACCTCGTAGCGCACGCCCCGGTAACGAACCTCCAGCGTGCGCGCCCGGGTGGGACACGCCCGCACGCACTCCGCGCACCCCAGGCAGGCGTCCGGCGAGGGGCACGCCTCCCGGCACCTCCCGCAGGACACGCACCGGGCGTCATCCACCCGCACCCGACCCTCCACCTCCTCCCCCACGAGCCACCGGAGCACCTCGGCCGCCACCTCCCGGCCCAGCTCCTCCTCGAGCACCGGCCACAGTCCGAAGGGCGCGGACCGCTCCAGCACCCGGCGCGCCGCGTCCCGGGCGCGCTCGCTCGGGTAGTCCCCCCGGAGGTAGTGGGAGACCGTGGACACGTCCACGCCCAGTCGCTCGGCCGCCTCGGTCAGCGGTAGCTCCCGAGCCATCCGCTCGGCCGCCAGGGCCCTCAGGGCGGCGGCCAGGCCCATCCCGGCGCCCCCCTAGCCCACGAGCTGGAGCCGACGCAGCGCCGTCACGAGCCTCGGAGCGCCGATCCGCTCGGCCCCGCGCTCCAGGATCTCCCACTCCAGCCCGCTGATCCCACCCAGCGCGACCACGAGCAGCGTGTAGACGAGCGCGCCCGCCGAGAACCCGGCGAGCAGCTTGAGCGGCACCCATGGGAGCGCCTCCGCGACCCAGCGGGCGACCAACCAGGCGGCCGATCCCGCGAGCGCCGGCGCCAGCATCCACCGGAGCTTGAGCTCCACCGGGGCGCTGACCAGCACCGCCCGGACGACCAGAAGCATCGCCACCCAGTCGGAGACGGCGGTGGCGACGGACGCCCCGAAGATCCCCAGCCTCGGGACGAGGAGCGCGTTCAACCCCACGTTCAGCGCCAGCGAGAGGGTGAGGATGAGCAGCGGGTGCCGCTCCTTCCCGATCCCCTGCAGCAGGCTCGCGCAGTTGCGGAACAGCACGATGAACGCCATGGCCATGGGGAGGACGTAGAGCGCCTGGGCGCCGGGCCGGAACGACGTCCCGAAGAAGAGGACGATCAGGGGCTCCGCCAGCGCGCCCGTGAGCGCGGCCATCGGGACGAGCAGCGTCCACACGGTCTTGATTGAGATGTGCGCGTACTGCCGCAGCGTGCGCTCGTCCCGCAGCGCTTCCGCCTCGGAGGCCGCGGGCAGTAGGGCCGTCGCCACCGCGGCGCACAGGGTCGTGGGCAGCCGGGCGATGGGGCCGGCCGCGTCGTAGAACCCCACCCACAGCGTGCCCAGGAAGTAGCCGATCGCGAGCAGGTCCACGTTGGACTGCAGCATGTCGGCGATCCCGGTCAGGGCGACGGGCAGGCCGAACGTCAGCGCCTCCCGGGCGACCCGGGCCGGGGGGAGCGGATCCCCATCCGGAGGTACCTCGGGCAGGTGCTTCCGGCGCAGCTGGATCGCCCCGTAGGCCCCGGACGTCATGTACGCGAGCGCGGCCGAGGCGAACACGGCGCCCGCGGGCCCGTACCCGGCGAGGATCAGGGCCGGCGCGCCGCCCACCCGGGTCCCCTGCTCCACGAACTGGGTCATCACGTAGCCCTTCATGTCCTGGAAGCCCTGGAACGCGCCGCGAACGCACGACGCGAACGCCGCGAACGGCAGGCCGACGGCCGTGAGCACGAGCGGCCAGTAGAGCCGGGGGTTGTGGAAGTACCAGCACGCCAGGTAGGGGGCGGCGAGCGCGAGCGCAAGGGAGGCCGCCGCGGAGAGGAGCACCAGCGTCGCGGTGGGGATCCGGATGAACTGGCGCACCCGCGCGCCGTCACCCAGCGCCCGGTACCGGGACACGTACCGGGCGATCGCGGGCGGGACCCCGAACGTGGCCAGGAACATCACGATCGTCTGCACGACCATCGTGGAGGAAACGATCCCGTACCCGTCCGGCCCCAGCAGCCGGCCGACCAGCAGCCGGTACACGTACCCGCCCAGGCGCAGCGCGAGCGACCCGACGAGGACCGTCAGGCTGCCCCGGACGAGGCGGAGGAGGGACAACGGGGCACCCCGGGTCACACCTCATCCTCGTACACCGGCGTCCCCTCCCGCCGCGTCAGCTCCCGAAACGCCTCCATGATCCTCCGCGTGATCGGACCCGGGCACTCCTTCCCGATCCTCCGCCCGTCCACCTTCCGCACCGGCGCCACCTCCGCCGCCGTTCCCGTCAGGAACACCTCGTCCGCCGCGTACAGCTCCCCCAGCGTGATCCGCTTCTCCTCCACCGGGATCCCCAGCTCCTCGCACAGCTCCATCACCGTCGCCCGCGTGATCCCCCGCAGGATCGTGTCCTCCGGCGGCGTGTAGACCACGCCGTCCTCCACCACGAACACGTTGTCGCCCGTGCCCTCGCACACGTACCCCTCGTGGTCCAGCATGATCGCCTCGTCCGCGCCCGCCAGGTTCGCCTGGATCTTCGCCAGGATGTTGTTCAGGTAGTTGCAGGACTTGATCTTAGGATCCAGCGCGTCCGGCGGGATCCGGCGCACCGAGGCCGTGATCACCTCGATACCCTTCTCGTACAGGTCCCCGTAGAGCGGCTCCATCGGCTCCGCGATGATCACGACCGTCGGCTCCGGGCACTTCTCCGGATCCAGCCCCAGGTCCCCCTCGCCCCGGGACACGACCACCCGGATGTACGCGTCCCGCAGCCCGTTCGCCCGCACCGTCTCGATGATCGCCTCCTTCATCTCCTCCTTGCTCATCGGGATGTCCAGCATGATCGCCTTCGCCGAGTCGTACAGCCGATCCACGTGCTCGTCCAGCTTGAAGATCCTCCCGTCGTACGCCCGGATCCCCTCGAACACGCCGTCCCCGTACAGGAACCCATGATCGTAGACGGAGATCTTCGCCTCCTCCCGGGGAACCAGCTCACCGTTGAGGTAAACGAGCTGCTCGCGCTCGGACAACCTCGTCCCCCCGCCCGCCGGCCGACGGACGAACGTTAAAACCATCTCCCTTCCCGGGCCGGGCGCCGCCGCCGGGGTGAGCGCGGTGATCCAGTACATCCTGTTGGAGTACGCGCTCAGCTCCGTCATCTCCATGATAGTGGAGAAGTACGTGAGCGATCCGTCGACCCGGAGATACGTGCGTCAGATGGCCGAGCAGGTCGTCCGGGAGCTGACTCGGGAGGCCCGTCGCCAAGGGATCGGCATCAAGGACATGTTCCAGTCGGCGAGTCAGGTCGTGAGGGATGCGGCCGACAGGCTCTCGGACGTGCTCCAGTCCGTGGGCATCTCGGGCGAGGAGGTTAGGGAGGACATCGAGGAGGAGCTGTCGAGCCGGCTGTCCCTCCCGGAGGTGGCGAAGCAGGGGATCAAGGCCCTCTCGGCCCGGATCTTCGGCGGCGAGGAGGACGACGAGAGCCTCCGGTTCTACGAGTACTCGGAGAAGGTACTGGACCGACTGATCGAGGAGGCCGGGGAGCTCGTCTGCCTGGCCAGCCCGTGGGTGTCCGACCCGGACGACCTGGTAGAGGAGGGCGTTCAGATCCTACGGGAGCTGCCGAGGGAGGGCCTGGAGCTCTACCTCCTCGTCGCCGCCGGCGAGAACAAGCCGGAGGTGCTGAGGAGGTGGGCCCGCCTGGGCTTCGAGGTCCGGGAGGCGGAGGGGCGCAAGGGGACGCTGGGGATCCACTGCAAGATCTACGCGAACGAGCGGGTGGCGCTCGGCGCCAGCTGGAACCTTACCGTCAGCAGCCTCAAGCGCCTGAGGGCCATGCGCGAGGTGCACACGGTGAACGTAAGGAGGGACGCGTGCAACCTGTGCAGCGCGAACTACGAGCAGCTGCTG
The DNA here is from genome assembly GCA_027064305.1 of Methanobacteriota archaeon. Classification (GTDB taxonomy): domain Archaea; phylum JAADCQ01; class Methanopyri; order Methanopyrales; family Methanopyraceae; genus Methanopyrus. Next base: position 90 of record JAMOPY010000009.1, on the reverse strand, counting down.
ACCGAGTTCTCAACGCGCTGGTCCGAGGCCCGGCAGCGCTGCTTCCGCGATGAGGGGGCGAAGGGACCCGCGGTTTTCGAGGTGCACTGG
>JAMOPY010000008.1 GCA_027064305.1 Methanobacteriota archaeon | reverse complement strand
CGCACGATCTCCCTCCGCGTCTCCAACCTCATCTCCTCGATCATCTCACCCAGGGGCTTCCGGGACTGCAGAACCAGCCTCCGCATGTTACCGGGTAGGTTGTCGGGGCGGGCGTAGGAGGTGGCCAGGATCCCCGGGCGGCCGTCGAGCTCGATCAGGACGCGCCGCAGGTAGGCCACGTCCCCGTCCGGCAGGCCGAGCAGCCTGGCCTCCCGACCGCGCACGTGCACCCGCTTGGTCCGGAGCGGCCGCACCTCCACTCGATCGAAGAAGCGGCGCAGGATGCGGGTCACGGAGCCGTCCGTGTGCAGGATGACCTCGAGGAGCGGGACCCGCATGAACCCCACCTCGGGGGCTACATCTCACCGTACTGCTGCAGCAGCTGCAGCTCCTCCCAGCTGACCTTCTCCCCACGCTCCAGCTTCTCCTTGATCTTCTCGATCTTCTCCCGGTCGACGGCCGCCTTCTCCAGGTCCTTGATCCGGACCTCCAGCGCCTTCTCCTCCGCGCGCTTCTCCATGATCTTCTGCTCGAGCTCCTCCATCCGGGCCCGCAGCTCCCGAACCTCGTCCCGAAGCCTCCTCACCTTGAACCGGAGCTCCTCGTACTTCCGGTGGTACCCGTCCGCCTTCTCCCGGATCCGGTCCGCCCGCTCGTAGTACTCCAGCATCTTGTCGTGGTGCTTGTTCGCCTTCTCCGCGGTTTTAACCACCAGCTGATGGTACTTGTTCGCCCGCTCCCGCAGCTCGTCCGCCCGGGAGAAGAGCCGATCCGCCTCCCGGGAGTGCTTCTCCGCCCGCTTCCAGTACTCCAGCTGCTCACGGAGCCGCTCGAGCCGCTCCGCGATCCGCTCCTCCCGGCGCGGCGAGATGGGCTTCGTCTCGATCTCCCGCTCCAGCCGCTCGATCTCGCGGCGGATCTCCCCGATGGGGCGCTTAACCTTGGCCCGGAGGACCTTCGCCCGCTCCACGTGCTCCTTGGCCTTCCGGGCGATCCGATTGGCCTGCTCGTTCAGCTCGTCCCGCTTCTTCTTGTACGCCTGCACCTCCTCGTTCAGCTCATCCCGCCGCTCACGGTGCTCCTCCGCCCGCTCCCGCAGCTCGCGCACCCGCTCGTTCAGCTCGTCCCGCTTCCTCCGGTAACGCTCGGCCTCCCGCTCCAGCCGCTCGATCTCGCGCTCCAGCTTCCGAACCTTCCGCTCCAGCCTCCCCCGCTCCTCCTCCAGATCGTCGATCTCCTTCCGCACGTCCGCCAGCTGCTTTTCCAGCCGCTTGATCTCCTGAAGCTTCTCCTCCGAGAAGACCATCAGCCGCGGACGCCCCAAAACCGCAGTACCAGCGGGATGGCCTCCCGGAAGTCGGACAGGGACCCTCGAACGAGGTCCCGGATGGCTCCCTTCGGCCGGAACCCCAGCGGGAGACCGACGCGATTTAACATTGATGCGTCGTTGGCACCGTCGCCCACCGCCACCGTGTCCTCCGGGCGCACGCCGAACCTCCGGCACAGCTGAAGCAGCACCCGGCCCTTCGCCTCCCCGCTCATCACCGGACCGTACACCCGGCCCGTGAGGACCCCGTCCCTCACCTCCAGCTCGTTGGCAACGACCGCGTCCAGCCCCAGCTCCCGGGCGAACCGGCGCACCACCTCCGTGAACCCGCCGCTCACGACCGCGACCGCCGCCCCCGCGCGTCGGACCGCGGCCACGAACTCTCGGACCCCGGGGTTCAGCCGCAGGCGCGCGGTCGCCGCGTCCAGGATCGAGGCGGGGGCGCCGGCGAGCAGCCGCACCCGCTCCCTCAGCGCCTCCCCGAACTCGAGCTCCCCCTCCATGGCGCGGCGCGTGATCTCCTCCACCTCCCGGCCCACGCCCGCCAGCTCCGCCATCACGTCGATCGTCTCACCGTCCACCAGCGTCCCGTCGAAGTCCATCACGACCAGTCCGCGAACCGGGGCCATTCGTGCGCACCCACGCCGTCCCCGAGCCCGTACTCCACCTCCTGGAACTCCCTACGGAGCTCGGCCACGTCCTCCCGGACCTCGTCCACACCCCGCCGGTCCAGCACCACGTCCGCGATCAGCTCCGCCACGTATTCCATCTCCGAGGGACCCATCCCCAGCCGCGTCAGCTCCTGCACCCCGAGCCGGATCCCGCTGGGATCCTCCGCCTCGGACTCGTCGTCCCCCGGCAGCAGATTCTTGTTGCACAGGATGTTCGCCCGCTCCAACCGGCGCGCCACCTCGGCCCCGCCCCCGTGCTCGCTCACGTCCACCGCCACCTGGTGCGAGCGCGTGAACCCCAGGTGCTCGCAGAGCACGTTCAGCCCCTCGGCGTGCAGGGACTCGGCCAGCGCCCGGGCGTTCCGTACCGTGGCCCGGGCGTACCTCCTCCCGTACCGCTTGAACTCGGCCAGCGCGACCGCGAGCGCGGCCACGTGGTGCAGGTGATGGTTGCTGACCAGACCCGGGAACACGGCCTCGTCGATCGCATCCCCCAGCTCGCGCCCGCAGAGGATGATCCCACCCTGAGGCCCCGGCAGGGTCTTGTGCGTGCTCCCCGTCACCACGTGCGCGCCCTCCCTTAGCGGATCCTGGAACTCGCCCCCCGCGATGAGCCCCAGCACGTGGGCACCGTCGTACAGCACGCACCCCCCGACCGCCTCCACCGCCTCGGCGATCTCCTCCACCGGGTGCGGGAAGAGGAACAGGCTCGCCCCCAGGATGACCACCCGGGGCTCCACCTCCTCGATCCGACGGACCGCCGCGTCCACGTCCACGTTCATGTCCTCCTCGTCGAAGGGCAGGAACTCGACCCGGAGCCCGCGCACGCCCGGCGCGCTGATCTCGTGGTGACTGATGTGCCCCCCGTGCGAGATCCGCAGTCCCATCACCACGTCGCCCGGCTCGGTCAGGGCCGTCAGCGCGGCCAGGTTCGCGACCACCCCGGACACGGGCTGCACGTTCGCGTGCTCCGCCCCGAAGAGGTCTTTGGCCAGCTCCACGCACCTCAGCTCGACCTCATCGATGTACCGGCACCCCTCGTACAGTCGCTCCCCGGGCTGCCCCTCCGCGTACCGGTGGCCGAAGTCCGTGACGAGCATCTCCCGGACCGCGGGACTGGTGACGTTCTCACTCGCGATCATGGGCAGGCACTCGCGGAGCCACCGGTGGTGTCGCTCCACCGCCCTCACGATCTCCCGAACCTCGTCCAAACGGGGCGCCCCCAAGGGGAGGGTGCGCGTGACCGGGAAGGCCCTGGGGGAGGCGGTCACGAAGGGGATCATCACGCACGCGCGCGTCACCGTCCGCCCAGGCTCCGGGCTGAAAATCGACGTCGAGGTGCCCGGGCGCGAGAGGGTGGAGGAGATCGTGGAGCGACTGGTCAGCCCCGTCACCGGCATGTACCGCGTGCACGTCCGCATTTACAACGCTCGCACGGCCCGGGGCGCGCGCGGTAAAAAGTATCTCGCCACCGGCACGTTCACGGCCCTCGGGAAGGCCCTGATGGACGCGTTCTTCCCGGGCCGCGGCACCGAGGCGGTCAACAAGGGCCTCCTCCGGCTCCCAATCACCTCCGCCGAGGCGTTCGAGGGGCGACCCGTGGACCGCGTTTACGACCCGCGCGACCGGAGGTGGATCCCGGCCCGCCCCGGTATGATGTGCCGCACCAAGGACGGCATGATCTGCGCGATCACGGACGATCCCGAGGGGACGGCGCCCCCCGTCGCCGCCGAGAAGGACGCCCGGATGGCCGCCGTCCTGTGCGACAGCCTGGTCGACATGCTCCTCGCCGAACGGCCGCCCACGGTCGGGGGTGGCCCCCGGTGAAACCCGAGGCGGAGGGAGTCCTCCAGGTCGCCCGCCTGATGGCCGTCGCCGCCCGGACGGCCCCCAAGACGCGCGGGATCGACGACATCGTGGTGGAGATCATCGAGGATAAGGAGCGGCTGCGCGAGATCGCGGACAAGATGGAGGAGATCGCCGAGGAGAAAGGGGCAGACTTCTTCCGCCGGGACGCGGAGTGCCTGCGAAAGTCCGAGTGCCTGGTCGCGATCGGGGTCAAGTCCAGCGGTCCCTGCGGCCTCCACTGCGGGATGTGCGGCTCGGACTGCGACGAGCTCGAGGAGAGGGAGGTGGATCGGGAGTTCGCCGGCCCGCTCTGCGGGTTCAAACTGATCGACCTGGGGATCGCGCTGGGCTCGGCCGCCAAGATCGCCAACGACCTGGTCGTCGACAACCGGCTGATGTACACCGTCGGCGTCGCCGTCCGGGCGCTGGGGCTGATTGACGCGGACGTCGTGATCGGGATCCCGCTCTCCGCAACCGGGAAGAATATATACTTTGACAGGGAGGGTTAGCCGGGAGGGAGCGCCGAATGGCGCGCAACCCGAGGCGGAAGGGTCGGGATGGCTGGAAGCAGTCGAAGTCCCGCGGTAAACCCTCGTTCGTGACCTGCGAGTGCTGTGGCGGCAAGGTTCCCCGCCACAAGGCCATCCCGGCCACCCAGGGGTTCCGGATCACGGACCCCGTGGTCCGGCAGGCCGTGGACGACCGGTACGTGCACACGTTCTCCAGGAAGGTTTACTACTGCCCCAAGTGCGCCCGGTTCCTGGGCATCCGCAAGCCCAAGCGCCGGTAAGCGCCGCCCGCGCTCCCTTCGGCCCTCCCTGCCCGGTTTTTTCGGCTATTTCTGACAAGTTATCTCGGGAAGCGGCCGGACATCGTTATATATGCTTGAACGACCGCGACGTCCGCCTAGGGTGCACGCGTTGCCCACCGTCGGCGCGGGGGCATCGACGATTCCCCTGCACGTGATCCTGGGTGCCGGTTCCGTCGGCCACGTGGTCGCGGACGCGCTCCGGGACCGCGGCGAGGACGTCGTGATCGTGGACTGCGACGAGAACCGCGCGGAGGTGCTGAAGGAGCAGGGATTCGACGTGGTCATCGGGGACGTGACGGAGCGTGAGGTGCTGGAGGAGGCGGGCGTCGAGGAGGCCGTCACCGTCTACGTGCTCACCCCGGACGACGACGTGAACGCGCGGGCCGTCGAGCTGATCCGCAGGCTGAACGAGAGCGCCTACGTCGTCGTCCGCGTGGCGGACGAGGACCGGGTGGAGGAGTTCAACGAGCTGGGCGCCGACGAGGTGCTCTCCCCCAACCAGCTCCTCGTGGAAAAGCTCCTCTACAACATCGACAACGTGCGGAACCGGCAGAAGGCGCAGGAGCTGCTGGCCGTGTTCGAGCGCGTGGACTCCGTCGCGATCGTCCCCCATAACAACCCGGATCCGGACTCCATCGCCAGCGCGGTCGCCCTGCAGGAGCTCGTCTCCGAGAAGGACGTGCACGTGGACATCGTGTACGGGGGCGAGATCGGGCACCAGGAGAACAAGGCCCTGGTCAACATGCTCGACATCGAGATGATGCGCGCGTCGGAGGTGGACCTGGACGAGTACGACGGCTTCGCCATCGTCGACACGCCCACCGTGCCCAAGGTGCTCGAGGAGGAGCTGGGGGACGACCTGGACGGCCGCATCCTTGCGGTCATCGATCACCACGACTCGTCCTCCAACGGCGGCATGATGAGCGTCAGCGAGGGGTCCTCGCTGGACGCGCTCGAGCTGGCCGAGTTCACGGACCACCGGCCCGAGGTGGGCGCGACCTCGACCATCCTCACCCAGTACCTGAAGACGATGGGTAAGGACGTGGACCGTCGCACCGCCACGGCGCTGCTCTACGGGATCCGCACGGACACGCTGAACTTCACCCGCAACGTGTCCCCGGAGGACCTGAAGGCGGCCGCCTTCCTGTACCCGCGGGCCGACCACGAGGTGCTGGCGAAGATCGAGTCCCCCGACATCTCCCCGGAGACGCTGGACGTGCTGGGTGAGGCCATCCGGAACCGGACCGTGGTCCGCAGCTACCTGTTCTCCAACGTCGGGTTCGTCAAGAACGAGGACGCGCTGCCTCAGGCCGCGGACTACCTGCTGAACCTGGAGGGCGTGCACACGGTGATCGTCTTCGGGGTGGTGAACGGGAAGATCAAGATCTCCGCCCGCACGGACGACATCCGCCTGAACCTGGGCGAGGTGATGCGGGAGGCGTTCGGGGACGTCGGGTCCGCGGGCGGTCACTCCAAGGCGGCCGCGGCCGAGATCCCGCTGGGCATCTTCAAGGACGTGCAGAAGGACGAGGTGCTGGAGCTGGTGGAGGAGGCGGTGCGCAAGCGCATCTTCAAGGTGATCGGGATCGAGGAAGAGGAGGAGGGAGAGTGAGCTACTCCACCGTGACGCTCTTCGCCAGGTTCCGCGGGTAATCCGGGTCGATGCCCCGCGCCACGCTCATGTAGTAGGCCAGCAGCTGCAGGGGCACCGTGTACACGATCGGCGAGAACACCTCGCTGATCCTCGGCACCCGGATCACGTGGTCCGAGTGCTCCTCCACGTTCTCGTCACCCTCCTCCGCCACCGTGATCACCGTCGCGCCCCGCGCCTTCACCTCCTCGATGTTGGCCAGCATCTTCTCGTACACCCCACCCCGCTGCGCCACCGCAACCACCGGCACCCCCTCCTCGATCAGCGCCAGCGGACCGTGCTTCAGCTCACCCGCCGGGTACGCCTCCGCGTGCTGGTACGTGATCTCCTTCAGCTTCAGCGCGCCCTCCATCGCCGTCGGGTAGCCCGGGCCCCGCCCGATGAAGAACCAGTTCGGGCGCTCCTTGTACCGACCACCCAGCACGGCGACCTCCCGCTCCCGCTCCCACTCCAGCACCCGCTCCAGCATCTCCGGCACCCGGTCCAGCTCCTCGTGGTACTCCTCCGCCTCCTTGTCCGTCAGCTCGCCCAACCGCCGGGCCAACTCCACGGTCAACGTGTACATCGCCGCCAGCTGGGCCGTGTACGTCTTCGTCGCCGCCACCGCCTTCTCGAAGCCCGCGTGCGTGTACATCACGTGATCGACCTCGCGGGTGATGGTGCTGCCGACGACGTTCGTGAGCGCGATCGTCGTCGCGCCCCGCTCGTTCGCCTCCCGCACGGCCGCGAGCGTGTCCGCCGTCTCCCCGGACTGCGAGATCGCCAGCACCAGCGTCTCCTCGTCCACGAGCTCCCGCGTCACGTACCGGAACTCCGAGGCGATGACCACGTCCACCGGGAACCGGGCCAGCATCTCCATCGCGTACTTGGCGCCCAGCCCCGCGTGGTACGAGGTACCGCACGCGACGATGTACAGCCGCCGGTACTCGCCCCGGGCCAGCTCCTCGGCCATCTCCACCAGCCGGTCCCGCTCGATGGTCAGCGTGTTACGCACCGCCTCCGGCTGCTCGTGAATCTCCTTCAGCATGAAGTGCGGGTACCCGTGCCGCTCCAGCCGGTGCGGATCCTCCTCGACCACCTGCACCTCCTTCTCGTCCGTCACGTCCCGCAGCGTCTCCGCGTCCAGGATCTTCACCTCATCCCGCTTCACCACCACGACCTCACCGTCGTCCACCGGAATCACCTCGTTCGTCTCCGGTAGGATCGCCGGGATGTCCGAGGCCAGGAAATTCCCGTCCTCGCCCAGCCCCACGACCAGCGGGCTCTCCTTCCGGGCGGCCAGGATCACGTCCGGCTCGTCCACGCAGATCGCGGCGATCGCGTACGACCCCTCCAGGCGCTTGACCGCCTCAACGAACGCGTCGAAGAACGACTTGCCCTCGCTCATGAACTCCTCGATCAGGTGAGGCACGACCTCCGTGTCCGTCTCCGAGGTGAACCGGTGACCCCGCTCCTCGAGCTCCTGACGCAGCTCGCTGAAGTTCTCGATGATCCCGTTGTGCACGACCGCGATCCGGTCACGGCAGTCCGTGTGCGGGTGAGCGTTCTCCCGCGTCGGGTCCCCGTGCGTGGCCCACCGGGTGTGGCCGATCCCGATCTTACCCGGCAGGGACTTCAACCGCCGCTGCAGGTCCGTGGGCTCGCCACCCTCCGTCAGCTTCCCCGCGTCCTTCTCCACGTAGAGCCTGCCCTCGTGGATGGTCGCGACGCCCGCCGAGTCGTACCCCCGGTACTCCAACCGCACCAGCGATTCCACGATGATCGGGGCGGCGTCCCGCTCACCCACGTATCCGACTATCCCGCACACGTTACGCACACCCTTGCGACAGCTCGTTCACGACCTCCTCCAGCACGCGCACGGCCATCACCAGCTCCCGGATCGGCACGTGCTCCTCCGGGGTGTGAGCGTATTTTATGGATCCTGGCCCGAACACGACCACGTCCTTCCCGCCCAGGTGACGGATGTACCCGGCGTCGGTGCTGGCCGACCACACGGTCGGCTCCGCGGGCAGGCCGCGCCGCCTCAACGCTCCCACCAGCGCCCGCACCACCGCCTCGTCCCCCCGAAGTCGAAACGGCGGCGCGCCGGAGCGCACCTCCACCTCCTCGCACTCCCGCTCCAGCAGCTCCCGCAGCTCTTCCGGGGACAGCCGCGTGTTCAACCGCACGTCCAGCACGGCCTCCAGCTCCTCCGGCGTCACGTTCGTCGCCCCGGACTCGGCCACGACCCGGGTCGGCACCACGGTGGGTCGACCGAGCCCGTCCTCCAGCCCCCGGGCGCGCTCCCTCAGCCGCCTCAGCGCGCGATAAAACCGCAGGATCGGGTTGTCCCGCGGGTCCTCGCTCGCGTGCCTCGGCTTCCCCCGCACCCGCAGCCGAACCTCCGCCCGCGACTTGTGACCGATTACGGGACGCAGCCCCGTCGGCTCCCCGTTGATCACGTGGTCCGAGACCATCTCCCCCTCCCTCAGCACCCGCCGCACGCCCGCCGAGTCCGTCTCCTCCCGCACCACCCCGATGACCTCCAGGGGACCCTTCCACAGCTCCGCCACGACCGCGTACACGGCGAGGTTCGCCTTCGCGTCGCACGCCCCTCGACCGTAGACCCGACCCTCCTCTACCCGCGGCTCGAACGGATCCTCCATCCCGTCCGGAGGGACCGTGTCCAGGTGCGAGGTCAGGCAGACCGACGGCTCCCCGCGCCGGGCGATCACGTTCCCCAGCTCGTCCACCCGCACCTCCAGCCCGGCCCGCTCCAGGTCCGAGGCGTACCGCTCCGCCAGCTCCCGCTCCTCCCCGCTGACGCTCGGGATGGAGATGTACTCCTTGAGCAGCCGCACCACCCGCTTCTCCACGTCCAACGCGGTCACGCTCCCGAGAGCCTCTCGATGTGCTCCCTCACGATCTCGCTGACCAACTTCCCGTCCGCACGCCCGCGCAGCGCCTCCATCACCTCCCCCATCACCTTGCCCATCACCCGCATCCCGCGCTCCTCGATCTCCTCCCGATGCCGCTCCACCACCTTCCGCACCACGCGCTCGATCTCCTCCCGCGACGCCGCGATCAGGCCCAGCTCCTCCGCCAGCTCCTCCGCGTCCGCGTCCGGGTCCGCCGCGAGCGCCCCCAGCAGCTCCTCGATCGCCGACTTCGCGATCCTCCCCTCCGCGTACAGCCGCAGCACCTCCTCCAGGTGCGACTCGCGCAGCTCCTCCACCGGGTACCCGTCCTTCCGCAGCCTCGGTAGCACGTTCACCAGGGTCGTGGCCACCACCTTCGGGTCCGCGCCCGTCCGCTCCACCAACCGCTCGAACTCCTCCACCCGACCGTGCTCGAACAGCTGCTCCACCAACTCCTCGTTCAGCCCGTACTCCTCCAGCAGCTTCTCACGCCGCTCCCACGGCCGCTCCGGCAGCTCCCGCCGCAGCCTCTCCACCCGCTCCCGGCTGATCACGACCGGTGGGATGTCCGTCTCCGGGTACATCCGCGCGGCGCCCGGCCGCGGCCGCATGTACTCCGTCGTCCCATCCTGCAGCGCCCGCCGCGTCTCGGCCGGAACCCCATCCAGCGCCATCACCGCCCGATCCCTCACCGCCTCCATCGCCGACCTGACCCGGTCCTTCGGCCCCGCGATGAGCACGAACGCGTCCCCGTCCCCCACCTTCAGCCGCCGCTCGACCTCCTCCACCTCCCGCTCCGAGATCCCGTACCCGGGCAGCTCGTCCGAGTGGAACAGGCCCGAAACGCCCCGCCGCCGCGCGTAGTCGGCCAGCTCCGTCCCGAACCGGCGGCCCGGGCAGAGCTCGAAACCCAGCAGCCCGTCGAACCCGGGCAGCTTCAGCGCGTAGACGACGCCGCCCCGCTCGAGCTCGCGCCGGACCACCTCCGACTCCGTTCCCTCGAACACCTCGGTCACGTCCACCGGCCGGGACTCCACCACGTCCGTCTCCTTCACGCCCCGCTCCCGCAGCGCGTCCCGCAGCCGCAGCAGGTTGGCCTGCCGCAGCGCCTCGAACCGCACCACCTTCGGGATCAGGTTCAGGTCCTGCACGCCCTTGATCTCCTGCACCGCGCCCCCCTCGATCGACACGTTCACGTCCTGCCGCACCGTACCGATCCCGGACTTGACCCCGCCCACCGCCTTGATCGCCTCCCCGACGTTCTCCGCCGCCTCCCGCGCCTGCTCGGGCGTCCGGATGTCCGGCTCCGTCGACACCTCGATCAGCGGGATGCCCAACCGGTCCAGGCAGTACTCCACCCGCAGCTCCTGATCCCAGCCCCGCACCTTCCGGGCCGCGTCCTCCTCCAGGCAGACCGTGCTGATCCGCACCGGCCCCTCGGACGTGGGCACCTCCCCACCGATCCCCACCAGCATCGTCCGCTGAAACCCGGTCGTGTTCGAGCCGTCGATGACCATCTTGCGCATCACGTGCACCTCATCGACCACCTCCCCACCCAGCAGCAGCGTGACCTTGATCGCCGTGTCCAGCGCCTCCTCGCACGGCTCGTGCGGCGGCTCCTCGTCCAGCTCCACCAGGCAGGAGAACGAGCCGTCCGCCAGGTAGTAGAACGTTCGATCCCGCTTGAACTCCTCCAGCGCCGCCGGGTCGAACTCGCCCAGCTCGCTCTGAACCGGCCGCAGCTTACGCCGCACCCTCGGCTCCTCCGGCACCTCCTCCACCAGCTCCGGCTCGCACCCGCAGAACAGCTTCCTAGGGGTGTCCAGCTGACGATGGATCTCCAGACCCACCCGCAGCCCGAGCTCCTCCCAATCCAGCTCATCCTCGGTCAGGGGCTCCACCACGATGACCACGCCCCGGTACGTTCTAACCTACGAGACCCCGTACGGGCGCGGGTACGTGGTGCACGACGGGCGGCGCGCGCTCCGGGTCGAGCCACCCGGAACCGAGCCGCCCGACCTGCCGGAAAAGGGTTTCCTGGACCTAAGGGAGCGCCTGGAACGGTACTTCCGGGGCGAGCGGGCGGACCTCCGGGACGTCCCGGTGCGGCTCCCGGACGCGCCGGTGCACCGGGCCGTGCTCTCCGAGGTGAGAAGGCTGGGGTACGGCGAGGTTAAAACGTACGGGGAGCTGGCCGAGCGCGTCGGCACGCACCCGCGCGTCGTCGGCCGGGCCCTCGCCCGGAACGAGACCCCCGTGCTCGTGCCCTGCCACCGCGTCGTCGGGTCCCGGGGACTGGGAGGGTTCAGGTGGGGGTCACGATGGAAGCGCAGGCTCCTGAGGCTCGAGGGAGCGCTGAAACGCGCCGCGTCGGGGGCTGGACGATCGTCCTCGAGCGGGAGCGGATGAGGTACGACGGCTCCCAGCTCCGCCGCGCCTACGCCCACGCGCGGTACGGGGTGCGCGGGCGCGCGATCCTCGTCTTCCGCGGCCCGATGGACGTGAGCCGGGAACACACGGTGGACACCGAGGACCTGGACGAGCCCATCCGAGGGGCGGACGTGCTGCACCTGATCCTGGACGACCCCACCCGATGCGACCCCCTTGCGGCCGGCCTCCTTCAACGGATCCTCGTCGTCACGGCCCGCGAGGTGCTGGAGGAGCGGCTGTCCGTCAGGCTGGAGCGGGACGGGGACGACCTGCTCCACGACGGTCGGAAGCTCACGGTCTCCGTCTTCCGACCGGCCGGGCCGGGCGCCCTGGCCCACCTGGGCGTCAACGTGACCACCGAGGGGGTCCCCGTGCCCGCGACCTCCCTCCGGGACCTCGGGTGGGAGGGCGACCCGCTGGAGCTCGGCCGCGAGATCGCGGTCGCCTTCGCCCGCGAGGTGGAGGACGTCGAGCTGGACCTGACCAAGATGAGGTGGTGAGGGCATGGGCGAGGAGGAGACCGTGCTGGTCCGCGTCCGCACCCCGGACCGGGAGCTGGAGGTCGAGGTACCGTACCAGGAGGGGATGACGCTCCTGGACGCGCTGCTGTGGATCAAGGAGCACGAGGCCCCGGACCTGCAGTTCCAGTACTCGTGCAGGAACGCTCAGTGCGGGACCTGCGCGGTCCTGATCAACGGGGAGGCGGGGCTGGCCTGCGAGCGCCGGCTCGAGCCGGGGGAGGAGGTCACCGTCGAACCGCTCCGGCACCTTCCGGTCATCCGGGACCTCGTCGTGGACTGGCGCGAGGTGACGGGGCGCCTCCGACCGCTCGCGCCCCGGACCCACCTGGACTGGTTCCGACGACTGGAACCGGACCGGGCCGAGCGGCTGCACGAGCTCCGCTCGTGCATCGAGTGCCTGTGCTGCGTCGTGGAGTGCCCGGTGATCCGGGCGGGCTCGACCCGGAACCCCGGACCCACCGTCCTGCGAAAGCTCGCGGAGGAGTCGGAGAAGTGGGATCGGACGCCCCGGCTCGAGGGCGTGGACGTGTACGCGTGCACGACGTGCCACCGGTGCGCGGAGGTCTGCCCAAAGGACATCGACATCCCGAAGAAGGCCGTGGAGGCGGTGCGGGCGCGGCTGCGGGAGTTGGGCCTCGGACCGCTGGAGGAGCACCGGGAGGTGGGGGAGCGGGCCGTTCGCACCGGTCGGTCGGTGGAGCGGAAGGACGAGTGCTTCCTCGAGGAGTGCGCGGGCGAGCACGGGTCCGGGGACGTGACGGCGCTCTTCTTCACGGGATGCCTCGTCGACTACCGGCTGCCCGAGACCGGGAGGGCGCTCGTCCGGCTGGCGGAGGAGCTGGGGTTCCGCCTGGTGATCCCGGAAGACCAGGTGTGCTGCGGCTCGCCCCTGCTCCGAACGGGGCAGCGGGACCGGGCCGAGCGCCTGGCCTTCCGGAACCTGGAGGCGTTCCAGCGGGTCGATCCGGACGTGATCGTGACGGTGTGCGCGGGGTGCGGCGCCACGCTGAAGAACGACTACCCGGAGCTGCTGGGGGAGCGGTTCGAGTGGGAGGTGCTGGACGTGACGGAGCTGCTGGTGGAGCTGAGGGCGCACGAGCGGGGGTTCGAGCACCCGGAGGAGGTCGTGGTCACGTACCACGACCCGTGCCACCTCAAGCGGGGGCAGGGGGTGCACCGGGAGCCCCGGCGCCTGCTGAAGTCGGTCGAGGGGGTCGAGTTCCGGGAGATGCGCGAGCCGGACCGGTGCTGCGGGGCCGGTGGGGGCGTGCGCGCCGGCCTGCCGGAGCTGGCCCGGCTGATGTCGGACGTGAAGGCGCGAATGGCTGAGGAGGTGGGGGCGGACGTCCTGACCACCGTGTGCCCGTTCTGCGAGTACAACCTGCGGGAGGGGGTCGAGCGGTGCGGGGTGGACGTGAAGGTGCCTAACCTCACCGTGCTGCTGGCCCGCTCCCTCTAGCCCCAGGCCTTCGGGTACGTGCCGGGTTCCATCAGCACCCGCTTCGTGTCCACCATGATGCCCCGATCGGCGTGCAGCATCTCCTTCCAGGAGGCCTTGGCCACGCCCAGCGCCACCGCCTCGCCCTTCAGCGTGAATATGGCCACCAGGTCGCCCGGCTGGATCCCCTTCTCCACCCGGACGATCCCGGGCGCCGCCAGGTCGGCCCCGTGGCAGATCGCGTCCACGGCCGTGTCCCGAATCTCGATCCGGGGCAGGTGGCTCAGCCCCTCCTCCATCGGCCGGATCACGTGCCTCAGCGGTTCCTCCCACCCCTCCTCCCGCCAGAACTCGTAGGCGTCCTTCAGGTCGTGAAGCGTGACGGCGTTCTCCTCCGAGAACGGGCCCGTCTTGGTCCGGCGCAGCTCCGCCATGTGCGCGCCGACGCCCAGCGCCTCCCCGATGTCGTGGCAGAGCTTCCGGATGTAGGTGCCCGCCTGGCAGCCGATCCGCAGCAGCACGTCCCGACCGTCCCGCTCGATGATGTCGATGTAGTACACCTTCTTCGGCCGCACGCGGCGCTTGACCGCGGACCGGAGGGGCGGGCGCTGCAGGATCGTCCCCTCGAACTCCCGCACCACCCGCTCCAGCTCGTCGTCGTCCACGTCCCCGTGCAGGTGCATGATGCAGACGTACTCCTTGCCCGCGGGTAGTAGGGTCTGGATGATCTTCGTGGCCTTCTCCAGCGCGACGGGAAGGACGCCCGTGACCTTCGGGTCCAGCGTGCCCCCGTGACCCGCCTTGGACAGCCCCAAGATCTCCTTCACCCACGCGACCACCTCGTGGGAGGTCGGACCCGCGGGCTTGTCGAGGTTGATGACCCCCTTCATGATGTACTCCTCCATCGGCCGCTCCTCCGGCGGGCACCCGTACCGCGGGTCCGTCTCGGCCTCCGCCTTGGTCACCATCTCCCGCTCACGCTCGAAGGGAAGCCTCCGCTCCCGCGCCTCCTTCCCCGACCCGCTCACGCTCGATCACCCCATCGTTTCGAGGATCGAAACCATACGGAGGGGCGGGCGGAGCGCTCACTCACGGATCTCCTTAAGCAGCTCCTCCACGATCTTCTCCCGGATCTCCTCCCCGGTGATCCGACGCAGGATCGCTCCCAGCACCTCTTCCTCCTCCACCGGAATGAAGTACGCGGTCTTCCGGCCCAGCCGCTTGGACTTCAGCAGCCCTTCCTGCCGAACCTTGTACAGGGCGCTCCTGATGCTGTTCGTTTTCACATCGTACCCGAGCTCCCGCAGCACCTTCACGATCTCATCCACGTTGATCCACTGACCCTTAAGGCTCGCCAGCAGCACAACCGCCAGGGCCGCTCCCAAGTTGGTTAACTTCCCCTCCCGAAGCCTCCGCTTGACCTCCTCTATGTCACTTTCAAATTCTTCCGGCATCTCCACCATCACCTCATCCCCCCTTTTGAACCTCCCTTTAAGCAACCCACCGGGAGATCAATAAATATGTTGTCGTAAGGAAGCCGCGTCGATGACGAAACCTCAGCCGATGACGAGGTAATCCCCGGCTGATACCCCGAACATGATGTGGGAGAGCCGGCCGAGGCTTACAGCAAGTCCAGGTAATTCAGCACGGCCAACGCCGCGTGCACGGCCTCCTCAGTCCTTACCACCTCCACACCTTGACCGGGTATGAAATTAACCGTAAGGAACCTCTCCTTCACGTCGGGCTTGACGTCCAGCACCCCCACGCGACTGGACCCGAACACCAGGCACCGGGGGGACTCCCGGAACTCCACCTCCCTGACGTCCTCACCGTACCGGGAGGCGATCACGACGCCCCGATCGAACCGCTCCAGCACCCGATCCAGCGAGTCCACGATCCGCACGCGGAACCCCCAGTACTCGTCCGGCTCGGCGGGCTCGACGATCAGCGGGTCCTCCGACACGACCCGCACCGTCACCCTCCGCCTCGGTCGCAACCGCTCGCGCGAGACCGCCAGCTCCTCCGCCCCCACGTCCACCAGGCACCCCTCCCGCGACCTCCGCACCACGTACCCCTCCCGCACCTCCCCCTCCCTGGGCGGGTGCCGCTTGTGGTGCGGGGCGCGCAGCGGCGGCATCACGCCCGCGTACCGCAGGTCCCGATCGAGCCGGAACACCCGCTTCCTCAGGTACTGCGGGCACTCCAGGTACTCCAGAAGCTTCTTCAGTCGCTCGGCGTTGCGCCTCCTCCCGACGCCATCGCCGTAAAGTAACACCTCCTCCACCCGATAGATCGCCAAGGCCCGCCCCAGCAGTCCCACCCGGTACGCGTAGATCTTCGGATCCCGCTCCTCCGAGAACAGGCTCCAGGGCAGGGCCACGGCCACCAAAGGAACCCTCCCCCGGGGGTCCCACCGTGCGGGTTCTCGCGACCATGGACCCGGACGAGGGGTACCCGGTGGGCGTCGTCGTGGACGCGCTGCGGGCCAGCTCCACGATCGTCACCGCCCTCGCCCTCGGCGCCGAGGCCATCGTGCCCCTAACCAGCCCACGGGAGCTCCGGGACGCGGACGGCCCCACGATCGGTGAGCGTCACGGGAAAAAGCTCGACATCGCCGACTACGGGAACTCCCCCACCGAGCTGCTGAGGAACCCGGAGGGCATCGAGGGCGAGACCGTGTACATGGTCACGACCAACGGGACCGAGGCGATCCTGCGCACCGCCGAGGCCTGCGAGCGGGTGCTCGTCGGCGCCCTCCTCAACGCCAGCGCCGTCGCCGCCGAGCTGGACCGCGACACGTGCATCGTGGAGGCGGGTCACCGGGGAAGGATGGCCATCGAGGACGCGTTCACCGCCGGGTACATCGCCCGCCTCTCCCGGGGCGAGCCCGCCGACCGGCGCACCCGCACCCTCATCGAATTGTCCAAAACGTTTCGACCCCTGGACGTGTTCCGCAGCTCCCGCACGAGCCACGTGCTGGAGCTGCACGGCAAGGATCGAGACGTGGACTTCTGCGCGAGGGTGGACGAGTTCGACGTCGTACCGGTCTTTGAGGACGGGATGGTGGTGCCCGGGTAGTTGCGACCGCGCCTCGACACCTTCCGCCTCCTGGGCGCCGAGCTCCACGTGCTCCGCACCGCGCACGCGGGCCTAGACCGCGGGCTCGTCCGCGACACCGTCCTGGAGCTCAAGCCCGAGGCGGTACTGCTGGAGCTGTGCGAGGGTCGACTCCTGACCCTCCTAGCCGAGCTTCACGGCGCCGGCGAGCGGAAGCGAGGCCCCGGACGGCTCGCCGGAGGCGTCCTCTCCCTGGCGGAACGACTCGTCAGCCGCGTGGTCGGGAGCGAGCTCGGGGACGACATGCTCGGGGCGATCGAGGCCGCGCAGGAGCTGGGGGCCGAGCTCGTACCCGTGGACATGGACGTGGACGGCATCCTGCACCGGATACGCGTCAAGGCCCCGCTCACCGAGCGACTCAAGTTCCAGGTCGTGACGCTCCTCGACGCCCTCCGCTCGGTCCTCCGACCGTCCAAGACCCAACGACTGCTGTCCGACTCCGTCGCGGACGAGCGGACCGTGCGCGAGATGATCGAGTGGATGCGGCGCCGGTTCCCCAACGTGACCCAGGTTCTGATCGACGAGCGGAACCGCGTGATCGCGGAGAACACGATCGAGTACCTGCACCGGAGCGATGTGGATCGGGCCGTGCTCGTGATCGGCGCGGCCCACTACGGGGTCCTGGACCTGCTCCGGGAGGCGGAGCGAGAGCTCGGCGATGATGAGGACACGGCGAGCGGAAAGCATGAAGAGGAGACCGCGGGCTGAGTTCGGGGCCCTCAGGTTGAGGATCCTCGTGCTGGGATCCAAGTACGGGAGGCGCGCGGCCCGCACCATCGACGCCCGGTCCGAGCACGAGGCCGAGTTCCTGGAGGTGAACGAGCCCCCGGAGAACGTGATCCTGGACGAAGAATCCGCGGAACGACTGCTCCCGGCCGAAATCGCCGGGTTCGACCTGGTTGTGTGCTACCTGAGGCACCCCGACCTCCAACTGGCCCTCGCCGAGCGGACCGACGTCCCCATCTACTACGCCCTGCTGCCCGAGCCCGCCCTCCGCCGCCAGATCCGGGACCGTCACGACGCCGTCGCCTTCGCCGACCCCACCCCGTGCTCGATGCTACCCGACACCGGGGTGGACGCCATCGACCGACTCCTGGAGCGGTTCGGCCGCCCCGAGGTGCGGGTCGAGGTCTCCTCGGGCGTCATCGAGTCCGTGGAGGTCGTCCGGGGCGCCCCCTGCGGGGCCACCTGGGCCGCCGCCGACCGGGTGGAGGGGATGGAGGCGGGCCGGGAGGCCGTGAACACCTTCGTGCTGACCGCCTGCCACCACTGCGTGGCCCCCCGGCTCGGCAGGTACGAGTCCAAGGACGTGTCCTCGTACTACCACGGCAAGGCGCTGGCCGACGCCCTCGGGATCGAGCTGGACGTCAGCCTGGAGGACCTCGAGTCCCCGCTCTAGAACAGCTTGATCCCAAGCCCCATCAGGATGAACTTCAGCGACACGTACAGGAACACGACCCCGAAGATCAGCTTGATGCCCCACGGCTCGATCTTCTCCGTGGTCTTGGCACCCAACTTTACCCCGGCGATCGTACCGAGGCCCAGGATCGTGCCGCCCAGGACGTCCGTGACGCCCTGGGCCATCTTGTACGAGGCGGAGACCGTCGCCATCGGGATCATGCTGATCATGGACGTGCCCACGGCCAGGTGCACCGGCGCGTCCAGCAGGTAGATGAACGAGGGCACCAGCGCGTAGCCTCCTCCCAGTCCCAGGATGCCGGTGAGCACGCCGATGAAGAACCCGATCGCGGCCTTAGCGCTCGCGCTACCCGGGATGTGATCCGCCTCGGACCCGGGGATCCGCTTGATCCCCTCGTAGATCATCCGCACCGCCGCGTACAGGAAGGCCGCGCCCAGGATCAACTCCAGCACCTTGGCGTACCCCATGATCGCGGCGAAGATCACGGAGCCCGCCAGCGCCCCGATCGCGCCCGCGGCCAGGACCACGGCCGACGTCTCGTAGTCGATGTTCCCCAGCTTCCCGTGGGAAATCGCTCCGAACGTGGCCGTCCAGACCACCGCGAGCACGGTCGTACCGATGGCCTGAGCCACCGGGTACTTCATCAGGAACACGAGCATCGGCAGCATCAGCACGCAACCACCGGTCCCAATGATGCCACCCAGGTACCCGGCGATGAACCCCGTACCCACCAGCTCAGCCACCTTCAGCGCCGTCAACGTCGCGGGCATCGCAACCTCCCCAGGGTGATCATGCGATTTCAAGAGTTTTTTAATATTTCGAGGTTAGTTGAAGATGTCAACCCGCCCCAGGCCGACGATCCCCATCCCGCTCAGGATGAAC
>JAMOPY010000007.1 GCA_027064305.1 Methanobacteriota archaeon | reverse complement strand
AAAAGGCTAGCGGGGGACGTCGTTGAGGGCGGCGTTCAGGTAGAGTTTGCCCTTGACGTCGGGGCCGTTGGCGTAGTCGCCTTGGAAGAGGTGGTACTCGCCGGGGGTCTCGTCGGTGGGGTCGGTCTCGGTGCCTTGGTACCGGAAGGAGGGGAGGATGTCCTCGGCGCGGCCTTGGACGATGATGGTGCCGTTCTCCATCTCGGCCCCGGGTCGGGCGCCGCAGTCGCCTTGGATGAGGATCTGGCCGCCCTGCATGTGGATGCCGGTCATGATGCCGGCGTTGCCTTCGATGATGATCCGGCCGTCGGACATCCACTCGCCGATCTCGTGGCCGGCGTCGCCCTTGACGTGGATGCGGCCGCCGCTCATGCCGCGCCATTCGCCGCGGTAGGTGGCGCCGACGTAGTTGCCGGCGTTGCCCTCGACGAGGATCTCGCCGCCGCGCATCTCGCGGCCGAGCCAGTCGTCGGCGTGGCCGTGGATCACGAGACGGCCGCCGCGCATCTGGGCGCCGGTGTGGCGGCCGGCGTTGCCTTCGATGATGATCTCGCCGGCGGTCATGCGGTGGCCGATGAGCTTAACGTGGTCGACGTCGTCGTCGATGATGATGCGGGTCTGGTCGGCCGAGTCGCCGGGTCGGCCTTCGAGGTCGAAGAAGTCGCCGAGTTCGCGCTCTCGGTTGCCCTCGTGCACGGTGAGGCTCAGGATCTCCTCGGGGTCTCGGCCCGCGAACTCGTCCGGCGTGATCACCTCCGCCTCCAGCGGTACGTCGGGTCGCTCCTTCGGCGTTAGAATGACCTCCTTCACGGTCGTCTCCCCCGTTAGAAGCGGTCTCGGGCGTCGATCTCGATACGTTCCTCGCGGGGTAGGTACTCGGGCTGGACCTGGTAGTTACCGAGGTTGACGGAGTAGTAGCGGCGGAACTTGGTCTCGAGGTCGCGCTGGACCTCTTCCATGAGGTCTTCGGGGACCTTGACGTCGACCCAGTAGGTGCGGCCGGTGACCTCGTGGACGACGACGCCCTCCTGGACGACGATCTGGCCGTCCTTGACGACGAGCCAGGCCTGCTCCAGGGCCCGCTCGACCTCGGCGTAGTCCCGGGATGGGTCCACCTCGTCCGGCTTGATGTCGTAGATGGCGATGTGGGCGTACGCGCCCTCGCCGAGGTGCCCGATGCGGTCGGAGAGGCCGAGCATCTTGGCGGGGGCGGCGCGGGTGGTGATGGCGAGGTCGGTCCAGGTGTACTCGCGGTCGATGGTGGGGAGGATGGCGCGCTGGCCGACCCAGTCGTGGACTCGTTCGATCCATTCCTGCCGGTAGGGTTCGCTCATGAGCCAGGTCATGATGCGGGGGTAGCGGTGGAAGGGTCCGCCGTTGGGGTGGTCGGTGGAGATGACGATCTGCCAGGGGTTCTCGGTGAGCAGGGCGATCTCGAGGCCGATGGCCCACTGGACGGAGTGCACGGGGTTCTTGGGGCTGTAGATGAAGGGGACGACGCCGGAGCCGGTCTCGACCTCGACGTCGCAGTTGGCCCATTTGAAGCCGGTGAGCTCGTGGAGTTCCCACTCGAGGGGGCCGTCGGCGGTCATGGTGGTGGTCTCGTCGAGGGTGACGACGCCGAGGTCGACGGTGACCTCGGGGTGGCGGTTGAGGTACTTGGCGATGTCCTCGGCGCGGGATTCGAAGGTGGCCCAGGAGTCGCCGCCGTAGGCGTGGAACTGGACGTGGGTGTTGTGGACGATCTGCTCGCGGTCGCCGAGCTGCGGGTCGGGGTCGACGCCGGCGTCGCGGACGGCGTCCCAGGAGCCGAGGGTGATCTCGTAGTTGCCGGGTTCGCCGAGCAGGTTGGGGTGGATGTGGATGGAGTGGGGTAGTCCGAGGAGTTCGTTGATCTGGGCGTAGTTCCGGTAGATCTCGGCGGGGGTGAGTTCGAAGTAGGGGACGGGGTCGTCGAGGCTGTGGACGTTCTCGCCCCAGCCCCAGGCCTCGGTGCCGCCGGGGTTGACCATCTTGATCACGTAGCCTCGGGTGGCGCGGAGGAGCCAGGCGGCGAAGGCGGCGGCCTTCTCGAGCTCGCCCTCCTTGATGTACTCGTAGAGGATCCAGTTGTTGGCCATGAGGGTGTAGGCGCCCTGGTCCAGGATGGGGGTGTCGCGGATCTCCTCGTGGGTGTGTCGGGTCATCAGGGGCGGGGTGGCGGCCTCCATCACGGTCGTGTAGCCCATCTGGGCGTACATGTAGCCGGTCAGGGTCGTGGAGGGGACGGAGAATCCGGTGCCGGAGCGGGGTCCGAGCTTTTTGAGGGCGACCTGGAGGCGGCGGCTGTCCTCGGGGCGGAAGATGCGGCCGATGTTGACCTTGGGGCCGGCGACGTGGGCGTGGATGTCGATGGCGCCGGCCATGGTGAGGCGGCCCTCGGCGTCGATGACCTTGGCCTTGGACTCGTCGATCTCGGACGGGTCGACGATCTTGCCGTCCTTCACGCCGAGGTCCATCACCTCGCCCTCGATCCCGTTGAGGGGGTCGTACACGCACGCGTTCTTGATCAGGAGCTCCTTGGTCACGGGGGACTACCCCCAACTAGCACACGATCTTGCGTCGTGAGGGGGCGACGTTGGCCTTTCGTCCGCACTCGGGGCAGCGGGCGGTCATCCCGTCGGGGTCGGGCTCGGGGAGGAGGGAGTGGCAGTGGGGGCAGACCCAGATGCGGCGGTGGGTGCGGCGGCACACCCCCACCTCGCCGAACGTGGGGCGGAAGAGCGGGTCGTCGCGGTCGACCTCGTCTCGCCCCTGGGCGACGTACCTCGCCAGGCGTTGGGTGGCGCGAAGGAACGCGGTGAGCGCGGCCCGGTTCACGCAGTCGGGGGAGCCGCAGTACGGGCAGCGGGGGCGGGTCAAGGGTGTTCCCCCGGAGGGGGTGAGGGTGGAAAGGGCCCGGGCCGCGGGGGGCTTACCCCCGCTTGACCCCGCGGGGCTCCCCGGGTGGCGGGGTTCGCCCCGCGGGGCGGCCCGGGACCCCGGGAGCTTTGGGCTTACATCTCCTCCACCTTTTCGATGACCAGTTCCAGGAATTCGGCGTCGTTGAGCATGCCTTCGGGCGGGTCGACGATCTTGCGCATGCGGATGGGTACCGCGTCCATGCGGTAGGCGGTGCCTTCCCACTCGATCCCGGCGATCGCCGTGGGCACGTAGACGTCCGCGAGCTCGGCCGTGGGCGTCCACTCGGGGTCCACGCAGATCAGCGGGATCTCGGCCATGCGCTCCACCGCCTTCTGCGGGAAGTGGGCGCCGGGGTCGCCGGCGATGGCCATCATGGCGTCGGTCTCGCCGCGGGTGAGCAGGTCGACGGTGCTGGTCTCGCCCGGGTTGTACCGCGGGTACCCGCGGGTGAAGTCCACGGCGTACGGGTAGCCGGTGGTCCAGGAGAGTACCTCGTTGAACCCGGTCACGTTGTAGTGCCCGCGCATCATCATTAGGACCCACTTGGTGTGCTCGTTGAGGTCTCGGATGAGGCAGATGGCGTTGTCGATGTTCCGGTGCCGACCGCGGGACATGGTGAGTCCCATGCCCCAGAACAGGACGCCGAAGCTGGCGTTCTTGAGGATCTCCGCGAGCTCGTAAACGCGCTCGACGGGGACGCCGGCGACCTCCTCCCGCTCGATTTCGACCCCGTGGATGGCGGCCCGGAGCGCGCTGATGAGCTCGTAGTCCTGGTGGGGCGACACGCGCACGAAGTAGTCGGCGACGCGCGAGCTCGCGGTGCGTCGCGGGTCCACGACGATGACGGTGCGGTCCTGTCGGCCCTTGGGTCGGAAGTACCCGCGCGTGAACGTGGTGTACCGGCTCATGTGCCGTGGGTGGGCGTGCATCGGGTTACAGCCCCAGTAAAGGATCACGTCCGCCCGGTTCTTCACCTCGCCCAGCGTGCAGCTGGGTACGCCGACGTCCTGCAGTCCCAGGACGGACGGTCCGTGTCAAACGGACGCGGTGTTGTCGATCACCGCGCCCACCTTCTCCGCGAGCTCGATGCCCTTCTCGTGCGCCTCGACGAGGGTGGAGGACCAGCCGTAGAGCACGGGCAGCTTGGCCTCGGCGAGGATGCGGGCGGTCTCCTCGGCAGCGTCCTCGTAGTCGACCTTCTTCCACTCGCCGTTCTCGCGGACCATGGGGGTCGTGATGCGGTCCTCCTGCGCGTTGAGGATCTTGGCGGCGCCGATCCTGCACGCGTGCCGGACCTCCACGATCTTACCGTCCTCCACGACCACTTCCAAGTCGTCACACAGCGTACCACAGAACGGGCACACCACGTCCTTGACGACCTTCCTGTCCCCCACGTTCTCACCCCCTTTCCGTTGTGGCGGGGTCGGGAGCGTGAGTCTCGTGAGCGTTAGTCCTCCGCGCGGAGGTACGTCCTGCGCATCAGCTCGGACATGTCCTTGATAGGCTCCTCGTCCGTGGGCTCGATCTCGACCTTGACGCCCTTGAAGCCGGGCATGCCGGTGCTGGCGGTGTCGGGGTCGACGACGCGGTTGGCCCAGGGCCCCATGGGGATGAACACCTGGCCGCGGGCGGGCACGTCGACGTCGGCCGCGCGCGCCTCGACCACGATCTCCCCGTGCTCGGACTTGACCCGGACGGGGTCCCCCTCCTCGATGCCGAGCTCCTCCATGTCGGCCGGGTGGAAGTAGCAGACGGCCACGGCCTTCGGGTAGATGTCCTCATCCTTCGCGGTCTCAATCGCCTCGCCCTGCCAGATGGTGCGGCCCGTGAGAAGGAGGAACTCGGCCAAGCGGGCCCACCCCGCTAGGGCTGGACCTCGATGGCGTCGACGGGGCAGGCGAGCTCGCAGGTGAGGCAGGCCTCGCACAGGTCCTCCTCGACGACCCGGACCACACCGTTCACGACCTTAAGCACGACCTCGTCGTCCTCCTCCGGACCCTTGCCGCCCCACGCGTTGGGCGAGTTTCTCGCGTTAACGGGACAGGCGACGACGCAGTTACCGCAGCCGTGGCAGCGGTCCTCGTACACCTTGATCCTGACCAACCCGTCCGCTCCCCGCGGTGCCCGACGTAGCGCCCGATAAAAGGCGAAGGGGGTCGTGGTGCCGTTGATACGAGGTGGACACTACCGGTCGCCCCGGCGCCGCTCCACCCACTCGAACGGGTTCACGCAGCGCCTCAGCGGCAGCACCAGCGCGCGCTCCTTCCCGCCCGGTGGAAGCACGGCCAGGGCGTCGGCCTCGCGGAAGAGGGCGTAATGGCTGGAGCGGTCCCTCGGAAGCCCGCGCGCCCGACCGTCCTCCAGCTCGACCCGGGCGATCACGCCCAGGGCTTTCTTGCCCTTGACCCCCTCGCACGGGAGCTCGAGGCCGACGACCTCGGGGTCCGCGCCCGCCAGGGCGAGCAGGCACGGGGTCACCCACACGCGGAAGGTCGTGTAGGCCGACGTGGGCCAGCCGGGGAGGGTGAACGCCACGGCGTCCTCGCGGAGCGCCACGCCGAACGGGCGCCCGGGCCGGGCCCGGATCCCGTGGATGAAGTCCTCGAACGCGTCCTCGAGGATCTCCTTGACGTAGTCCCGCTCGCCGACGGAGGACCCGCCGGTGACGATCAGGACGTCGGAGCCGTCCGCGGCGTCGACGATCGCGCGCTCGATCTCCACCGGGTCGTCCTCCACGAGCCTCCGGTCCCGGAGCTCGACGAAGCCGAGCCGCGCGAGCTCCGCCTCGAGCACGGGCCCGATCGACTCGACCACCTGCGCCTCGGACTCGAGGTCCGAGGGCCGCTCCACGAGCTCGCTCCCGGTGACGATCACCGAGACGCGCAGGGGTCGGCGCACGCGGACCTCCTCGACCCCGTGCTCCAGCATGACGCCCACGTCCACGGGCTCCACCACGTGGCCGGCCGGGTACAGGACCTCGCCCTCCTCGACGTAGCAGCCCCTCCGGTCCAGGTTGTCGCCCGGTTCCACGCCCTCCTTGATGACGATCTCGTCCCCGTCCCGCTCCACGAACTCCACCGGCACGACCGCGTCGGCGCCCTCGGGAACGCGGGCGCCGGTGTCCACGTACGCCGCCTCACCCGGGCCGACCTTGACCTCGCCCTCCTCGCCGATCCGGGACTCGCCCACCACCCTCAGCCTGGCCCCGGGCTCCGCGTCCTCGGCCCGGACGGCGTACCCGTCCATGGCGGAGCGGGTGAACGGTGGGGAGGGTCGCTCGGCCCGAACGTCGTCCGCCAGGACGCGCCCGGCGACCTCGGGCCCCACCTCCAGCTCCTCGACCTCCGGCGGCTCGACGCGCTCGCGGAGGAACTCGAGGAACCTCCTCGGGCGGGTGAGGTCGTCGGTGTAGACGAACCCGCGGTACTTACGACCCCTCGCCAACGGGAGCACCCCGTCGGAGTCGTTCGAGCGCCTCGTCGACGGTGTCGGCGTCGACCGACCTGCCGTCCAGCAACACCGTATAAGAGTCGCCGACGCGCTCCGCCTCCCAGGGGTCGTGCGTCACGTAAAGGGCGGGGGCGTCCGACCGCCGAAGGGCCCGCCGGAACCGCTTCACCAGGTCCCGCTTCGCGGCGAGGTCGACGTCGCTGAGCGGCTCGTCCAGGAGCAGTACCCGGGGGTCGGAGAAGAGGGCCCGGGCCAGCGCCACGCGGCTCTGGTAGCCACCGCTGAGCTCGTCCGGGCGCCGGTCAAGGTGCTCCCCGAGTTCCAGCATCTCGACGAGCTCGTCCAGTTGATCCGGGTCACCTCGGCCGTTCCTCAGGGAGTAGGTGATGTTGTCCTTCACCGTGAGGTGCGGGAACAGGGTCGGGTGCTGCGGGACGTAGCCGACCCGACGGTCCTCGGGCGGTCGGTCGGTGACGTCCTCCCCGTCGATGACGACCCGGCCCCTGTCGGGCCTCAGTATCCCGGCCACGATCCTCAGCAGCGTGGACTTGCCGCTGCCGTTGGGGCCGAGGATCACGCGCACCTCTCCCGGCTCGACGTCCAGGCTCACGCCGCGCAGGACGGTCCTATCGCCGTAGGAGAAGTGCACGTTCTCAACCTTGAGCACGTTGAAGTCCCCCGGCCCCGGTCAGCGAGCGTACCAGGGCCACCACGGCCAACGAGAGTGCCATGCAGAAGACGCTGGCCGCGACGGCCGCCTCCAGGTCGCCCGCCTCGACCCGGGTGAACACGTAGGAGGCCAGCACCTGGGTCTTCCCGGGCAGGTTTCCGCCGAACATGATCACGGCGGCGAACTCGCTGAGCGACCGCGAGAACGCGAGGAGGAACCCGCCCAGCAGGGCCTCCCGGAGCGCCGGGACGACGACCCTGGCGTAGGCCTGCGCCGGGGTGTCCCCTAGGGTCCTGGCGACTTCCACGAGGTCCCTTCCCACCTCCTCGAGGCCCGCCTGCACCGCTCGGGCGGCCAGCGGGTACGACACGAAGAACATCGCGAGCGTGACGGCGACGAGCGTGAACGCGAGTCCGTTCTCGCCCAGCCACCAGAAATACCGTCGGCCGAACGCGAGTAGCAGCGCGAGTCCCGCGACGGTGTGCGGCAGCGCGACGGGTAGGTCGTTGAGGAAGTCGGCGATCCGGTAGATCACCGAGTCCCGCTTGAACAGATGGTAGTAGCCGAAGCCCACCGCGGTCGCCACGCCCATCACCGCGGCCGCGGCGGCGCACAGGATGGTGTTGAACGTGGCGGACCAGAAGTACGGGTCACCGAACGCCTGCGCGAGCCCCCGGGGGGTCAGGTTCAGCACCAGGGCCACCAGTGGGAACGCGATGAACAGGAAGAACAGGGGCGGGAACAGGGCGCTGAGGAGCTCGTACCTGCCGATCAAGCCGGCTCCCACCCGTACTTTCTGAACTCGTCGACGTGCCGCAGGCAGTAGTTCAGGAAGTCCTCGGCCAGCCGCTCGTTGCCGCCCTTGATCACCGCCGCTCCCCAGACGATCGGGCCCGTCAGCGAGTGGGGGAGCGTCTGCACGATCGGCAGCCTGAACTCGACGGCCACGCTCCGGTAGACGAACCCGGCGTCCACCTGGTCCTTCTTCACCATCGTGGCCACCTGGTTGACGGTGCCCGGCCGGGCCTTCAGGTTCCCGTTCTTGACGATCGTGTCCCAGATCCCGAGCCGCCGCAGCGCGCGCTGGGTGTACTCGCCGACCGGCGCCTTCGGGTCGGCGACGGCGACCGTCACGCCCGGCCTGGTGAGATCCTTGACGTCTTTGACCCCCTTCCGCCGGCCCGTCTTGGACGCGACCAGCACGAGGTGGTCCCTCAGGAACTTCCTCGTTTTCGCGGTCTTGCCGGCCTTCCGCAGCTCGACGATGTACTTCCAGTCCGCGGAGAAGAACAGGTCGCACCTCTGACCCTGCAGTATCTGCGCCGTGAGGCCGCCGGACGGGCCGAAGTTGAGCGCGATCTTGACCCCCTTCTCCCGCTCGTACTGCTCGGCCAGCCTGGTCAGCGGCTTCTTCAGGCTCGCGGCCGCGAAGACGGTCAGCTGCCGGGACGAGGTGTGGTGGTGCCCGATCGCCGCGCCGGCGAGCAGGGCCGCCACGAGGCCCACGGCGAGGGCGGCGCGGGCGTCCAACGGGATCACCCGAATCCTACGGCTGTACGATTCGTACCGCCGTGCGGTTCGACGCCGGCCAGATTAAAAGTAGCGGGCGCCCGGGACGGCGTTGATGAACGCTCAACGGGTGTCGGGGGTGAGCGCGGTGAGGCCTAGGGTGGTGGACCTGTTCTGCGGGGCCGGGGGGTTCTCGCTGGGCTTCCGTGAGGCCGGTTTCAAGATCCTGGGGGGCGTGGACAACCACCCGGCCCCCGCGGCCACGTACCGGAACAACTTCGGGGTGAGGGTGCTGGAGGAGGACATCAAGCGGGTGGACGCGGAGGACATCCTGAGCGAGCTGGGCGATCCGGACGTGGTGATCGGTGGGCCGCCGTGCGAGCCGTTCACGGCCGCCAACGCGGAGCGCCGGCCCGACCCGTTGGACCGGCTCTACGACGATCCCACGGGCCGCCTGGTCCTGCACTTCATCCGGCTGGTGGGGGACCTGCAGCCGGAGGTGTTCGTGATGGAGAACGTGCCGGCGATCCTGGAGGGGCCGCTGGAGCGGGCGCTGCGGAGGGAGTTCGAGCGGGTCGGGTACGATAGGGTGTACTTCAACGTCCTGCAGGCCGTCGACTACGGGGTCCCCTCGTACCGGCGGCGCGTGTTCATCTCCAACGTGAGGATCCGGCCGGAGCCGACGGTGGACCGGCCCCGGACCGTCTGGGACGCGATCGGTGACCTGCCGGAGCCGGACGGTTCGGACATCCCGAACCACGAGCTTCGTCCGCTCTCGCGCCGGAAGCTGCGTAGGATCCGGAGGCTGCGGTGGGGTCAGGCGCTGAACGTCATCAGGGGGGCGAAGGGGGAGTTCAAGAACTGGCTGCGGCTGCACCCGTGGAAGCCGGCGCCGACCGTGATGGGCGGTTCGAGGTTTATCCACCCGTTTGAGGATCGGCTGCTGACGGTGCGCGAGCAGGCCCGGTTGATGAGTTACCCGGACGATCACGCGTTCGAGGGTGGGTACGAGGCGCAGTACGATCAGGTGGGGGAGTCCGTCCCGCCCGCGCTGGCGCGGGCGATCGCGGAGGAGGTGCGGGAGCGGCTTTAGTCGACGGCCTCCCAGCCGGCCTGCACGGCCCGGAAGGCGAGCGCTCCCAGCCGGCCCTCCTCCTCGATCAGGGCCCGCTTCAGGGCGTCCGGTGGGCACAGGCGCTCCCGGCGGCACAGGGCGCCCAGGAGGATGAGCCCGTGCATGGCGGGGACCCGGCGCTCCCGGGCGATTTGGCGGCAGTCGAGGCCGAGCCAGCCGTCCGGGGGCTCGAAGCCGGCGAAGGAGGGGTGGGAGGCGTCGTAGACGGCGCGGGGGGCGTGGGTGGCCGCCCCGAAGCGGCTCACGACGAGGGCGGCGTCCGCCTGGGAGCATCGGTCCGTGGTGGCGATGATCACGTCCGCGTCGCCCCACCGGTACGCCGTCACCCACTTGCGGCCCACGCCGCCGTTCGACTGAGGCATGAGGAGCGTCTCCACCCGCAGGCCCTGGTGCTCCAGGGCTCGGGTCAGGATGCGGGCCAGTCGGGTGAACCCGTCCCCGCGACCGCCGACGAGGGCGATCACCCTGGTCAAGGGCTCACCCCCGTCGTCCCAGGGCGGCGGTGACGGTGCGGCCGAAGCGTCGTTTCCCCTCCACGATCTCGTACCCGCGGGCCAGGAGGACCCCCTCGCAGGCGGACCCGGGGAGTCCCAGGAGCTTCTCGGCCCGGGAGCGGCTGGGGGTGGCCCCGGGCAGCTCGCTCTCGCGCACGAAGACGGGTCGGAGGTCGAGCTCTCGGGCCAGCCGGATCAGCGCGCGGCCCGAGGGCTGCTCGGCCTTCCGGTGGAGGGTGATCACCTCCCGTAATCGACCTTGGGAGCGGTCGAGTCCCCACTCGAGCGCGGCCCGTAGCTCGGTCGGGTCCACCCGTCTTCGCATTCCCAGGCCCAGGGCGTAGGTCTCGTCAGCTATAACGACCACCTCCGATCCGGGGTTGGTGGGTTCCCGATGAGGAGATGCACCTCCGCTGACGCCCCGTATGACGAGGAGGACGTGCCGAGGGTCGCGGAGCGTCTGGACGTGTCGGGCCGCGTCCTGGTGCAGGCGCCGGACGGGTTGAAGGGGATCGCGAGGGAGGTGGCCGACGTCCTCGAGGGTCGGGGCTGCGAGGTGGTGCTGGACGCGGGTCGGGTGTTCGGGGCCTGCGACGTGACCCTGGGCCTGGTGGAGGGCGTGGACTGCCTGGTGCACATCGGGCACTACCCGATCCCGTCGGTGGAGAGGCGGCTGCGGGAGCTGGGCGTTCGGACCTTCTTCCTGCCCACGCGGGGTCGGAAGGGCGTGGAGGAGTGGATGGTGGAGGAGGCGGCGGAGGTGTTGAGGTCGTTGGGGGTGGACCGGGTCGACCTCTGCGCCACGGGGCAGCACGTGCACGAGCTGGGTCGGGTGGCGGAGGTGCTCGAGCGGGAGGGGATCCGGGCGCGGGTGGGTCGGGGGGATTCGGAGCGGGTGCCGGTGCCGGGGTTGGTGTTGGGGTGCAACTTCTCCTGTCTGGGCGGGCGTCCCGTGGTGATCGTCTGCAGCGGTCGGTTCCATCCGCTGGGGGCTCGGCTGCGGACGGGGCGTCCCGTGGTGCAGATCGATCCGGTCCGGGGGGTCGTGGACCCGGAGTCGTTGGAGGAGGAGGTGCGGCGCGTGCTCGCCGTGCGCCTCTCCAAGGTGAGGGAGTTCGATCCGGGCGAGGGGGTGGAGGTGGTGGGAAGCACGTGCTTGGGCCAGCGGAGGGAGGACGTGTTGGAGGCGTTGGGTGGGCCCCGGTGGGAGGTGAGGTACCTGTCGGAGGACGTGCTGCGGGCGGTGCGGTGCGAGCAGTGCGTGTACTGCGGGTGCCCCCGGGTGCCGGTGGACGAGTCGGCGCGGTTTCGGCGGTGGGTGGTGTTGAATCCGGCCGAGGCGGCGCTGGCGTTGGGCGGGGGTGGGGAGTACCGGTTGGACGAGATCCCCACGGACCCGTCGGTGCTGCGGGCGCTGCGGGGTCTGCGGGATGGGCGAGGTGGATCCGCTGCTGACGGCGTACCTGGCGCTGGCCCTGGACCTGCTGCTAGGTGATCCGCCGAACCGGTTTCATCCGGTCGCCTGGACCGGTCGGGTGATGGAGGTCGTCGCCCGCCGGTTGCTGCGGGTGGAGTCCCGGGTGGGGCTCGTGCTGGGTGGTGGGGTGACGACGGCGGTGGGGATCGCCGTGCTGACCGGGTTCTGCGGGCTGTTGCACCTGGTTCCGGTGGTGGGGGACGCGCTGGTGCTCTGGACGTGCCTGTCGGTTCGGGGGCTCGTGGAGCACGTGGTGCGGGTGGGCGAGCGGTTGCGTTGTGGGGATCTGGAGGGGGCGCGGGAGCGGGTGAGGTGGCTGGTGAGTCGGGAGGTGGAGGGGTTGGACGAGGGGTTGGTGGCGTCGGCCGCGGTGGAGAGCGGGTTCGAGAACGTGCTGGACTCGCTGGTGGGGCCCCTGTGGTGGTTCTGTCTGGTGGGGTGGTGGGCGGTGCCGGTGTACCGGGCCGTGAACGTCGCGGACGCGATGTTCGGGTACCGGCGGGGCCGGCTGGAGGCGTTCGGTAAGGTCCCGGCGCGGGCGGACGATGCGCTGAACCTGGTGGCCCTGCCGTGCTGCGCCGCGGTGCTCACGGCGGCGCTTCCGTGGTGGGTGGGTCGGGCGTCGGTCTCCGGGCTCGTGAGGGCGGTGAGGGAGGTGGAGAGCCCGTGCTCGTGGTTGCCGATGTACGTGGGTGCGTGCGCGCTTCGGGTGCGGTTGGAGAAGCGTGGGGAGTACGAGCTGGGGCCGGGCGGGAGGTTGCCCGGTTGGAGGGAGGTGATGGACGCGGCGGGCTCGGTGTGGGTGGTCTCGTTGGTCGCGCCGGCGGTCACTCACCTGTTCTCAACCGTGATTTCATCCGTTCCTCGAGCCCTTTGAGCGTCCGTATCACGAGGCGCCCCAGGTCCGTGAGCCGGTAGAGGGACTTGCCTCCCTCCGGCTTCCTCTCCACGAGTCCGGCCTCAAGGAGCTTGCTCAGGTGGTAGGAGGTGGAGGACTCGCTCTCCCCCAGCGCCTCGGCGATCGCGCACAGGCACTCCTCCCCGTGCTCGAGCATCCGGAGTATGGTCAGGCGTCGCTCGTCGGCGATGGACTTGAGGAGCGTGGCGAGCTCCCGGGAGCGGTCCGTGGGGATCTCCACGTTCGGTTCGACGTTCCACTCCTTTGGTTGGACCTCGGGCTCGAGCTCGCCGTTCCGGTAGGAGAGGAGGCCGATCCCCGCCCGCTCGACCGCGGTCTTTACCCGGTCCGCCTCGCTTTTGGGCACGACCAGGGAGACCCTGGGTGCGCGGCCCAGGAGGAGCGCCGCCCGGCCCAGCTTCCGTTCCAGCGTCTCCCGGACGGCGACCAGGTACGCGTGGGCGTCACCGAGGTCGTAGAGGTCCACGAGCACCCCGTTCACGACGACGAACTCCAGCGGGTCGTCGGCCCGGTCGCGGAGCGCCCGTAGGAGGTCGATCTCCCGGGGTCTCATGATTCCTCCTCACCTTCGCGCCTCCACTCCCCCTCCACCAGCACCGCGTCCTCGATGGCAACGATCCGGGAGTAGGGGATTCGGATCGTGCGCTCCTTTCCGCCGAGCAGGGGGAGCTTCCGGAGCACGCCCGGACGCTTGGAGTGCCCCACGAGGATCGCGCTGACCTGGCCCGACTCCTCGTCGATCTCCACGTCCACGACGTCCCCGATGCTCCGGGCGGAGGAGTCGATCACGGGCTTCCCGATGATGTCACGTAGCACGCGCACGCCGCTCACCCCCACAGGTAGTAGAGGGCGGTCGACTCGACCGACAGGTGGAGGGCTCGGTGCAGGTACGGGTTTCGGATCGTGCCCAGCAGCGCCTCGTGGATCAGGTCCAGGGTGAAGTGGATGAGGGCGGCGGTGAGGGACATGGTGAGGGGAAGCGCGAGGGAGAGTACGAGGGTGTGGAAGATCAGCTCCAGGGTCTCGTGGACGAGCCAGACGAACAGGGAGGAGTGTCGGACGCGGAGGTACGCGCCCAGGAGCAGGTAGTGGTCGCGGAGCGGCCCCCACACCAGTCGGGTGTGGAGCTCGTCGCTGAGGGAGAGGAGGAGGGCCGCGCCCAGCCAGTCCGGGATCGTGAGTGTCAACGGTTCACCTCCTTCGCCGCAGGCTCTCCTGGAGGGCGATGGTCTCGATGATGGTGGCCACGTCCCGACCGGGGACGACGTCCAGGTGGAAGACCTTGCCGCCCCGCTCCTTGACCCATTTGATCACCTTTCGTTCCTCCTCCGGGGTGGAGGAGACGGTGTCCTCCGGCTTCATGGAGGGGTCGTGGTGCGGGTGGTGGGGCCCCGGGATCATCTTGATGACGACGCCGATCCCCTTCCGGCTGCGCAGCGCCCGGACCCCGTACAGCTCCGCCACGTCCACGTCGACCTTGTCCTGGATCGGGCGGAGCTTGACCTCGCCGCCGCACTCACACCCCTTCTTCATTCGGAGGGCGGAGAAGGAGTAAACGCGGCCGCACTCGGGGCAGTACAGCTCCGCCAGCGCGAGCCGGATCTCGATCTTGCCGGCCAGGTTCTTCGGCGGGCGTCCGACCGGGTACTCGTAGCGCTCGTCGTGCTCCACGATCACCGCGTCGTCGGAAACCAGTCGGTGGCCCCGTCGGATCAGCTCGAGTGAGGTCTCGCTCTTGCCGACGCCGCGCGGCCCGAGCAGCAGGACGCCCACTCCGAAGACGTCGACGAGGGTTCCGTGCACGACGACGCGCTCCACATTACCCCCTCCGCTGCGCGATGAACCGGCACGCGTCGTAGCCTTCAGCCACGCACTCCACCTCGCGGACCTGCCACCGGTCGCCGGTGGCCGCCCGGAGCACGCCCGCCATGTACCCCGCCTGGAAGTAGCAGAGCTTCTCGTTCACCGAGTACCCGGCCGCGGTCGCGGACTCGGTCATCACGATCTCGATGCTCCCATCCTCCCTGGACTCCGCCTCCTCCACCAGCCCCAGCCGGGTCCGCTTGAGGCTGTCGTGGATGTACCGGAGTGCCTCCTCCAGGCCCTTCACCCCGTGCCGCTCCGCCTTGTAAATGCCGATGTCGAACCCGGCCCGGTAAAACGTGGAACCCGAGCCCCGACCCAGCGTCACCACCATCGAGGCCAGCATGTGCCGGACCGCGGACAGCTTGACCTCGTCACCCAGCGTGGGCCGGGCCTCATCGATGCCCTCCAGGGACTCCTCCACCTTTCTGAAAATCTTCTCCCTGACGAGCCTCAACTGTCATCCCCGGAGATCACACGCCTGAGCAACTTTAACCCTGTTGGACCGCTCTTCTCGGGGTGAAACTGGACGCCGTAGACTCGACGGTCGGCGTCCCCGATCACGCTGGGGAACCTCTCACCGTACTCCGTGACGCCCAGCACCACCCGGTCGTCCTCGGGCGCGACCCGGTACGAGTGTGCGAAGTAGAACATGGCACCGTTGAACTCGGAGAGCTCGGGCGTGAGCGTGCGGACCTCGTTCCACCCCATGTGGGGGCGCTTGACGGTCTCGGGGAGCTCCACGCAGGTGCCCCGGAACACGCCCAGTCCACGGGCGGACGGTTCCTCCTCGCTGGACTCCATGAGCAGCTGCATCCCGAGGCAGATGCCGAGGATCGGGATGGATCCGACCGCCTCCAGGAGCTCGTCTCGGAGTCCGGTCTCCTCCAGCGTGCGGGCCGCCGCGCCGAAGTGGCCCACGCCGGGTAGGATCACGGCGTCGGCGTCCCTTATATCCGCCGGGTTCCGGGTCAGGAGGGGCTCGCCCCCGATCTCGCGGACGGCCCGGTGGACGCTGTTGAGGTTGCCCACCCCGTACTCCACGATCGCCACCCTCAATGTCGATCCCCCGGAGGGGGCTCAGGAATGGAGTACAAGGGCGAGGCTCGGAAGTTCCTGGAGGAGCACGGTGTGGAGGTGGGAGACAGGGTCAGGATAGTGCGTGACGACGGGGTGGAAATCGAGGGCATCATCATGCCGAGATCCGAGCTGGGTGACGACCGCCATCTGGTCGTCAAGATGGACAACGGGTACAACGTGGGCGTGCGAGTGGACCGCATTGAGCGGCTGGAGCCGGTCGGGGAGCGGCGAGAGCCGAAGTTCCGCCCGCTGGAGGAGGAGATCCCGGAGGACCCGTCCCTGCCCAACGTGGCCGTGATGTCAACGGGCGGTACGATCGCGTGCCGTGTGGACTACGAGACGGGGGCCGTGAAGCCGGCGTTCACGGCGGAGGAGCTGGTGAGCGCGGTGCCGGAGCTGCCGGACGTGGTCAACATCGCGGACGTGCGGGCCGTGATGGACCTGCTGAGCGAGAACATGGAGCCGGGGCACTGGATTAAGATCGCGGAGGAGGTGGCGGACGCGCTCTCGGACCCGGACGTGGACGGGGTGGTGGTCGCGCACGGTACGGACACGATGGCGTTCACCGCGGCGGCGCTCGCGTTCCTGTTGGACGGGCTGCCCGGGCCGGTGGTGCTGGTGGGGGCGCAGCGGAGCTCGGATCGGCCGTCCTCGGACGCGGCGTCGAACCTGATCGCCGCGTGCCGGTTCGCGGGCGAGGGCGAGGTGGGCGAGGTCACCGTGTGCATGCACGGGTGGACGGCGGACGAGGTCTGCCTGGTGCACCGGGGCGTGCGCGTGCGGAAGATGCACACCTCGCGCCGGGACGCGTTCCGCTCGATCGAGTCGCTGCCGATCGCGCGGGTGGACGTGCGGGACCTCCGTAACCCGGAGGTCGAGTACCTGCGGGAGGACTACCGGGAGCCGGAGGACGGTGAGCCGGAACTGTCGGGAGGGTTCGAGGAGCGGGTCGCGCTGGTGAAGTTCGCCCCGGGCATGGGGCCCGAGGTCCTGGACTTCTACGTGGACCGGGGGTACCGGGGGATCGTGCTGGAGGGGACGGGGCTGGGTCACGTGTCGGAGCGGTGGTTGGACTCCATCGAGCGGGCGGTGGACGAGGGGGTGGCGGTGGTGATGACCTCGCAGTGCCTGTACGGTCGGGTGAACATGAACGTGTACCGGACGGGGCGGCTGCTCCGGACGGCGGGGGTGATCCCGGGGGAGGACATGCTGCCGGAGGTGGCGTACGTGAAGCTGATGTACGTGCTTAACGAGACGGACGACCTGGGGGAGGTGGAGCGGCTGATGCGGACGAACCTGGTCGGCGAGATCGAGCGGGGGAGGGTGATCGGGGGGTTCGAGCCGGCGGACGGGCCGCACCACCGGCTCTAGAACACCTCCACCTTGCCCTTCACGAACTCACGGGTGAGCTCGGTGACGCCGTCCAGCAGCTCCTCGGCGACCCGCTCCGCCCGCCTCACATCCTCGCGGTCGACGTCGCCGACCAGCTGGATGTCCACGGCCTTCGGGTCGTTGATAGGGCGGCCGATCTGGCTCAGTAGGCGGACGTACACCTCGTCCGCGCCCGTCTCCTCGTAGATTCGGCGCGCCATCCGGTGCGCGAGCACGTTGTAGAGCTTGCCCACGTGGTTGACCGGGTTCTTCCCGGCCGCCGCCTCCATGCTCATGGGTCGGCACGGGGTGATCAGCCCGTTCACCCGGTTGCCCCGGCCCACGGACCCGTCGTCGCCCTGCTCGGCGGACGTGCCGGTGACGGTGAGGTACACCGTGCCGCGCTCGTAGTCGTCCGCCGTGTTGACGTGCACGGTGACGTCCGCGTCCGGGGCGAGTTCGGCGACGAGGTCCTTAACCCGGTCCTTCAGCTCCTCCACCACGGAGACGTAGTGGTCCAGGTCGTCGATCAGCCGGGAGACCATGGCCGCGGCGATGGTGAGCTCGATGGTGTCGTCCTCGCGGAGCCCCATGACCTTCACGTCCTCGCCCACCTCCGGCAGCTCCTTCTTGAACCGGTCCGAGTTGATGAACCGCTCCGTCTCGTAGACCAGCCGCTCCGTCGTCGTGAGCGGGGCGAAGCCCACGCCGAACGAGGTGTCGTTCGCCAGCGGGACCTCCTCGCCGCGCTCGAACACGTCCCTCAGGTCCGCGGACCCGTGCCCGATCTTGGGCTCCAGGACGACGTGCCGGTCGACGTCGAGGTGTCGGACCGTCTCGTCCAGGTACTCGCGGGCGGCCCGCAGGGCGATCGTGCCGACCGGGACCTCCTCGTCACCCACGTAGGCGGTCGCCCGGCCGGTGATCAGGATGTAAATAGGCCGGATGACTTCGCCGCCACCGAACTCGGGCTTGGCCTCCCCCGCGACCAGCTGGACCTCGTCCGTGTTGTGGTGAAGGATGCGGTCGAACCGCTCTAGGTACTCCCGGCACAGGGCCCGGGACACGCTCTCGGCGATCCCGTCGGCCAGGCTGTCCGGGTGGCCCACGCCCTTACGCTCCACGATCTCCACCTTCCCGCCCGTGAACGGGCTCTCGGGCAGCGTGCTCACCACGATGTTCCTCGTCATCCACGCTCGGCCCCCGGGGCGCGCTCCGGGCCGGCACCTCCAGGACCTCCCGGCCTCGATAGTAGAGCCGCACCCGGCCGGATTCTGATAATACTATTACGGGACAGTTCAGCTCCCGGGACACGTGCAGCGCCGTGGTGTGCCGGGCCCCGAGCCCGGGGCGCACGCTCTCGGAGCTGACGTCGAAGATGGCGCCGACGGCCTCCACCCGGCCGTCCGAGTTGACCACGATCGCCCCGTCCAGCCGGGACAGCGCCTTGAGCACGCGGCCCCCCTCCTCCGTCATGACGTTCACGTTCTCCACCCGGAGGGGCAGCGTGGTGCGGTACATCCCGCGGGCCTCGTCGGAGACCACGCACAGCGTGCCCACCCGGTCCCCCTCCACCCCCTCCAGCGCGAGCTCGGTGAGCAGGAAGAGCAGCCGGCTGACGACCCGGTACGAGTCCAACCGGGCGAGCCGCTCCTCCTCGGTCCGAACGGGCCGGTAGGTGACGGTGACCGTCCGTCGGGAGGCCAGGAGGATGAAGTCCCCGGCCCGCACCCCCGCCCGGGCGCACGCCTCCACGGGACCCACGGAGTCCAGCAGGTCCGCCGGGACGCGGATCGTGGGCACGCTCACGTCCGCGTCGAAGTCGGCGACCACCGCTTTAACCTCGAGGCAGGAGACGATCCGCCGGACCGTCCGCTCGATCGACATCGAACGATCCCCCGCGGGGGCCGTCGCGTTGAGGGCCGCCGTGATCAACGAGAGCCGGGGCGTGGTGCTGGCCCACCGGGCCGAGGTGGCGGACACCTTCCTGCGCCGGCTCCGCGGGCTGATGTTCCGCCGGCGCCTGGAGTTCGGGGAGGGGATGATCCTCCGACCCTCCCGCCCCGGCCGGAGAACCTGCGCGATCCACACGTTCTTCATGCGGTTCCCCATCGACGTGCTCTTCCTGCGCGACGGTGAGGTGGTGGACGCCGTCGAGAACCTCCGCCCCTGGCGCGTGTACGTCCCCCGGGAGGCGGCCGAGGAGATCGTGGAGCTGCCCGCGGGCACGATCGAGCGGAGCGGAACGGAGGTGGGGGACCGCGTTCGGGTCGTCGCCGGGGACCTGGAGGCGGAGCTGGCGGTTAAAATTTTGAGCCGCAAACAGGTCACGAGGAGGCTGGCCGAGGTTGTCATGAAAGCCATCGCCAGGTCCGGTCTCAGCGGTGAGGTGTACTACAACAAGGAAACCGGCTGCATCCACGTGTCCGGGGAGGACAAGTACATCGTGGTGGACACGATCAAGGACGTGTTCGGCGACGCCGTGGAGGTGATCGAGGGCCGGTCCAAGCTGCTCTCGGACGATCACTCGCTGGTCGTGATGGTGCGAGACGCCGAGCGGGTCGCGAAGATCGTGCGGAAGTTCTCCCCGGAGCGGGAGGAAAGTCTGGTGTACCGGCAGGAGCCGAAGGCCGTGCGCTGGGGTATGCGGCGTGAGGAGGGAGCGGAGGGAGCTGATGAAAAGGGTGGAGAGGCTGAGAAGGGAGGCGGGCGCGAAGAGCCGGACCGAGCCCAAGGTGGTTGACGTTCGGTGGGAGGACGGAACGCTCGTCATCGTCGGCGCCGACCGCTCGGACATGTCGTACTTCATCGGACCCGGGGGCTACGTGGCGGGGCGGCTCCGGGAGGAGCTGGGTCTGGAGCGGGTGGTGGTTCAAGCCTGGACGGACCTGAGGACGCGCCTCTACCGGCTGAAGCTGGCCCGGGAGGCCGTGGAGCGGGCGCTCAAGCGCGCCCCGGAGCTGGAGCGGGTCCTTCACGGGATTCGGCTCGAGCGGGAGCGGCTGCTGGGGGAGCGGCGCTGGGACTTCTGGGAGGAGTGGGAGGGACTGGAGCCGTGCGGGCACCGGATCACGGTGGCCGTCTCCGGGGGTTACGACAGCACCGCCTCCGCGCTCATCCTCCGCAAGCTGGGCTACGAGGTTGAACCGCTGACCGTGGACCCCGGGCCGATGATCCTACCGCGGAAGATGCGGGAGAACGTCGAGCTCCTCGCCCGGTGGCTCGACGCCGAGCCCCGGTTCATCGAGTCGGACTTCTCGGACATCGTCCGACGGTCCCTGGAGGAGGGGCGCATCCACCCCTG
>JAMOPY010000006.1 GCA_027064305.1 Methanobacteriota archaeon | reverse complement strand
GATCCGCTTCCCTCTCGTAAGTCCCCCGTACTCCGCGGTGTTGGAGACGGCCTCCAGCATCCCGGAGAGGCCTCGCTCGTGGATCAGGTCCACGATGAGCTTCAGCTCGTGCAGCGTCTCGAAGTAGGCCACCTCCGGCTGGTACCCGGCCTCCACGAGCGTCTCGAACGCGTACAGGATGAGGTACAGGACCCCGCCCACCAGGTCGACCTGCTCGCCGAACAGGTCCGTCTCCACCTCCTCCCGGAACGTGGTCTCGATCACGCCCGCGCGGGTGAACCCCATGGCCTTGGCCATGGCCAGGGCGAGGTCCTTCGCCCTGCCCGTGTAGTCCTGGTGCACCGCGATCAGCGCGGGGGTTCCGAACCCCTCCGTGTACAGCTTGCGCACCATGTGACCCGGGCCCTTGGGAGCCACGAGGATCACGTCCACGTACTCGGGCGGCTCGATGAGCCCGTAGTGCACGTTGAACGCGTGGCTGAAGCCCAGCGCGTCCCCCTCGTCCAGGTGATCGTGGATCTGCTCCCGGTACACCCGGGGCTGGACCTCGTCGGGGATCAGGATGTGCACGACGTCGCCCTGCTCGGCCGCCTCCGGGATCGGCAGGACCTCGAACCCGTCCTCCCGCGCCCGCTTCCAGGACGGGCCGCCCTCGCGCACCCCGATGATCACGTCCACGCCCGAGTCTCGCAGGTTCTTGGCCTGCGCCTCGCCCTGATTCCCGTACCCGATCACCGCGACCGTCCGTCCCTCCAGCACGTCCAGCGAGGCGTCCTCGTCCCCGTAGATCTTGGCCAAGGCGCCCGCCCCGCGCCCCTACTCGGACTTGACTACGCCCTCCCGAACCAGCTCCGCCAGCCCGGCCTCCTCCAGCGCCTCCTTCACCTCCTCGTCCGACGCGCCCCGCTCGATGTCGATCTTCTCCGGCGTCGGCTCCAGGTGCTTCACGTTGCACCGCCGACGCCGAACGCCGGTGAGCTCCTTCGGCCCGGTTACGATGACGAAATTCTCATCTATGATGTCCACAACGACGCAGTACCTGCCCGCCTCCCGACCGGCGGTCTTCACGCAGATGCGTCCCACCTCGATCGGCGCCGCCATCCTCAGCGTCCCCCGGGGGTCTCGGTTGGTTCGAGTCGACAGGTCGCCGTGGCTGGCCCTCGTAGCCTGTTTAACAACGTTGTTGGCCTACCTCGCGTACGCCGGGTACGAGTCCGCGGTCCACGCCCCGGGACCGGAGGCGGCCCGAAAGGCCGAGCTGCACTACCTGATCTGCGCCGCCCTGGCCGCGTGCGCGGTCCGGCTCACCCCCGGCTACTCGTCCCTGCACCTCCTGCTCAGCTGCGCGTGGAGGAGGAAACCGCGCCCCCTACCCACCGGACCCTGGCTGACCTGGCAGGCGACGAAGGTGGCCCTGCTCACCGCCCTGCTGCAGGGGTTCCCCTCCGTACCCGCGCTGAAATGGCTCGCCTCGGGCCACCCAGCTCGCGCGATCCTCGCCCTGGGGATCCTGATCGGCCCGGTGTTCAAGGTGCGGGCCGCCATGCTCCTCCTCTCCCGCCTGGCCGGCGCCGCGCTGGACGTGCAGGAGTACCTGGCCGACCGGGAGCTGCTGGAGTCCGCGGCGATCTCGCACGGCCTGCGCCTCGCGGCCATCACCCTCCTCATCGCCTCGCTGACCCTGCTCACGTACCCGATCCTGTCCCTGTACATGCTCCCCCTCCTGGCCTACCTCCTGCTCCTCGGACTCTACCTGTGGCGACAGTCCCGGCTTCCCTGGCGCGAGTACCGGCAGCTGAGCGGGCTGATCGACCGCGCGAAGCTGGGACTGCTCGTGGCCGTGGCCCTGCTCCCCCTGATCCCGACCCTGGACCTGACGACAGGACTCCCCACCGAGCTCACGGTCCGCGCCTGGGCGACGCTGACCGGCGAGCGCCTCCTGCACCCGAGCGCCGTCCGGCTCGAGCCGGCCGCGTACGTGACCCCGGAGGTCCTGCACCCTGACTCGTCCCGCTACCTCCTGGCCTGGAGCGTGTCGGGAGACAGGCTGTGGATGGTCGTGATCGACGAGCACGGCCGGGGTCGGCTGATCGACCCCAGGTCCGGTCGGGTGCAGGGGATCGTCAACGTGCCCACC
Source organism: Methanobacteriota archaeon (assembly GCA_027064305.1). GTDB lineage: Archaea > JAADCQ01 > Methanopyri > Methanopyrales > Methanopyraceae > Methanopyrus. The sequence continues at coordinate 2,022 of JAMOPY010000006.1, read as the reverse complement.
CACTCCATCGAGCGTCGGGAGAGCGCGCTCCGGTACGCCTTCCCGTACCTGCGCCCGGGGTCCCCGGTGCTGAAGGACGGCCGGGTGCGGGTCAGCGCGTGGATCGTGACCGACGTCTGGCTTCCCTTCCTCGGGTTCCGGCTGGTGAGGCCCGTCTCCGGGGACCCCGCCCTCCCCGGCGAGGGGTGGGACCTCTCCTGGTACCCGGCCCGCTGGAGGGGGCGCGTCGTGCCCGTCCACGTCCCGGTCCAAACCCTGGTGATCCCCGTCCTGGAGATCCCGGGTCGGGCCCTGATCCCGCTGCCTCCGCCCCTCTCCCTGCGCCTGTGGCTCCACTCGCCCGGGCTCATCCGCGTGGACCGGGGAGCGGTGCTCCTGATCAAGCCCAAATACCGGCCCGACGGCACGGTGGAGCGCCTGGTCACGGTCAGGGTGAAGGGGAGGAGCGTCGGTGAGCGCGGCCGTCTTCCTTGAGCGTAAGGGGGACCGCCTGCGGATCGCGCTGGTCGACGGGGATCCCAGGGACGGGGCGGAGATCGAGCGGGAGGCGCTGCTGGAGCTCGATCCGAACGGCCGCCCGGTCCGGGGGATCCTCGACGGGGACCCCACCCCGCCGGATCGTATCCTCGAGCTAATCCGGTCCTCGGACGCCATCCTGGCGCGTGAGGGGTTGGACGAGCTCGCCGAGCGCCTGCTGGGGGCCCGGGTGGACCGGGTGGATCTCTGCCGTCGTTGCCTGGCCTCGGACCGGATCACGGTGCTCGACGACGGGTACCGATTCGGCGACGTGCGCGTCTGCCGGGAGTGCGCCCGGGAGATCCTGGAGGAGGAGCTGCGGTTCCGGGTCCCCGGGTTCTCTCAGACGCTGCTGGAGCGCCTGGAGCGGCTCCTGGACCGGGTTCGGGACGTGGACCGCGTGATCGAGATGGTGGATCCCTCCTTCGACCCCGCCCGGGAGGAGGACAAGACCCGATGGTCCGTGGTGGAAGCGGAGGAGGGGGAGGAGCGGCTACCCATCTCCAAGGTGGACGCCCCGCCCCGGCTGATCCGGCTGCTGAGGGAGCAGGGGTACCGGGAGCTGACCCCGGTCCAGACCAAGTGCGTGCGCGCCGGGCTGCTGGAGGGGGAGAACCTGCTGGTCGTGTCGCCCACCGGGTCGGGCAAGACCCTGGTCGCCGAGCTGGCCGGCCTCACCCGGGTCCTGGAGGAAGGGAGGAAGATGGTCTACCTGGTCCCGCTCGTGGCGCTCGCCAACCAGAAGTTCCGAGAGTTCCGCCGGAAGTACGGGGAGCGGCTGAACCTCGGCGTCAGGCTCCAGGTGGGCGCGACCCGGCTGAAGGAGTTCTCGCGCCCGGAGCGGGGCCCGGACCCGGACGAGGCGGACATCATCGTGGGCACGTACGAGGGGTTCGACCTGCTCCTGCGCACCCGGGCGCTCGACCCCGACGAGATCGGCGTGGTGGTCATCGACGAGGTTCACACCCTGAGGGACGAGGACCGGGGCCCGCGGCTGGACGGACTCATCTGCCGCCTGAAGTCCCTGACCGACGCGCAGCTGCTGGGACTGTCGGCCACGGTGGGGAACCCCGAGGAGCTGGCGGAGTATCTGGACGCGCGCCCGGTGATCCACGACAAGCGACCCGTGCCGCTGGAGTACCACCTCGTGATCAACCAGGACCGACGGCAGAAGTGGGACCGCATCGCCCGGCTCGTGGAGGCGGAGTGGGAGACGGAGTACTCCACCGGGTACCGGGGTCAGACGATCGTGTTCACCCACTCGCGCCGGAACACGCACCGGCTGGCCGACTTCCTCCGGGAGCGAACGGGGCTGGACGTCGCCCCCTACCACGCGGGCCTGCCCTACGACCGACGTAAGTCGACCGAACGGGCCTTCGAGCGGGGCGAGCTGGCGGCCGTCGTCACGACCGCGGCCCTCGGTGCGGGCGTCGACTTCCCCGCCTCTCAGGTGATCTTCGAGAGCCTGGCCATGGGGATCGAGTGGCTCACGCCGATGGAGTTCCA
>JAMOPY010000005.1 GCA_027064305.1 Methanobacteriota archaeon | reverse complement strand
CCGGTGTGGCTGCAGCGGTTGCTGTTGCTGGTGCTGGTCGGGCTGGCGCTCGGGGTGGGGGCGTGGTCGTGGTCGGGGCGTAGGGAGCGGGTGGGGTGGACGGAGGGTTGGTGATCACGCGTGCTTGGCGCGGTGGATGAACCTCCTCACGGCCTCGGGGTCCTTGACGCCCGGCTCCCGCTCGACGCCGGAGGAGGCGTCGACGGCGTGGGGTCGCACCTCCCTGACGGCCCGCTCGACGTTCTCCGGGTTCAGCCCGCCGGCGAGAATCACCGGGACGTCCACCCGCTCGACGACCTCGGCCGAGGCCGACCAGTCGTGGGTGCGTCCGCTGCCGCCACCCTGCTCGGACTTGGTGTCCAGGAGGAGGGCGTCCACGACCTCCAGGTACCCGGACAGGGTCTCGTCGTCGACCCGGTCGTCCCCCAGCCACAGGCGCCCGGACGCGTCGACCCACAGCGTCTTGATGACCTCGTACCCGAGCTCCCTCGCCCGCTCGCAGTCCTCCGGGCTTTCCGTCCCGTGAAGCTGGGCGACGGTGGCCTCCTCCACGCGCTCGAGCACTCCCGGGTCGTCCATCACCACCGTCACTTTGGAAACGAATGGAGATACCGTGGAAAGGATCTCGTTTGCCGTTTCCGCGTCCACGGACCGGGGGCTGGGGACGGGGACCTCGGTCACGCAGCCGATCGCGTCGGCCCCGGCCTCCTCGGCGAGTCGCGCGTCCCGGGTCCGGGTGATCCCGCAGATCTTGACGCGGACCACGGTCAGTCCCCCAGGTAGTCGGTGAGCGTGCGCTGGCCATCGCCCTTTCCGTCCCGGTCCGTGGCCTCGGGTTCCAGTCGTCGCCACTCGAGCCCGTACTTCTCCAGGAGGCGGCGGCAGCCGTCGGTGATGGAGGGGGCGACGAGGATGCCGCGCACCTCCTCGCCCCGCTCCTCGCGGAAGGCCTCCACGTACCGGCGGAGCTGGGAGGCCGCGTCGACGCCGGCCCGGGCCCGCTTGAGCTCGAGGACGACGAGGCGGCCGTCGGCGTCGTACCCGACCACGTCGGCGATGCCGGCCCGGCACTCGACCTCCTCCCGCACGGGTTGGAAGCCGGGCTCGATGACGTCCGGGTTCCGCCAGATGAGGCGCTTCATGTCCTCCTCGGAGCGGAACAGGGAGAACACGGAGCGCTCGCTCCGGGCCCCCTCCTTGGGGAGGGAGCAGGCGAGGAGGACGCGGTGGAAGTAGACGATCACCTCCTCCTTCACGTCGAGGCGGCGGGAGCGGAGGACGACGAGGTCGTCCCGCACCTCGAGGGACTGTCGGGAGGGGGCGGGGTTCCAGTTGGTGGGTTCGCGCTTCTCCAGGGCGTTGTGGAGGAGGAAGGTGCCGTCCGGCTTGCAGATGGCCAGCCGCAGGGCGGGTCCGGCCCGGGACTCGGCCCGGCCCCGGTACTCGGCCTCGCAGATCCCCGCGATCAGGACGGGCCGCTTGCCCAGGTCCCGGGCGAGGGTTTCCAGCTCCCGGGGCGTGGGCTCTTTTAGCACCCGGACCTCGGCCAAGGCCCGCTCCCCTGGTCGGGGGCTGGGTGCGGTGTCGGAGCTGCCGGTGGCACCGTTCGAGCGTAAGCTGCGGGCGGCGGGCGACGGGATGAGGGTCAGCCGCCGGGCCCCGGTGGTCCTTCGGGACAGCGTGCAGCGGCTCGCGGAGCGGATCGGGGAGCGGGCGGGGAGGCTGGCCGCGGCGCGGGGGAAGAAGTACGTGGAGCGGGAGGACGTGTGGAGGGCGTTCCTGGAGGTGGTGCTGGGGATCGACGCGGGGGAGTGACTCAGTCGCCCTCGAACCGGTCGATCGCCCGCTCCGCCACGCTCTCGACCGCGTCGCCCACGTGGTCGTAGTCGCCGCCGACGGCGATCGGCACGTTGTCCACGTACACCACGTCCAGCCCGGCCCGGAGCGCCTCCCGGGTGGCCACGTCCACGGCCGCGGCCTTCAGCTCCGTGAGCAGCACCTCGGCCTCGTCCACGTACCGCTCCAGGTCCCGGCGCAGCTTCGGCCGGTTGCTCAGGTGGGGGGACGTGCCCACGATCTCGCACCCGTACTCGGACTCCAGGTGCTCCACGAGCTTGGGCACCACCGCCTCCGGCGCGGTGGTGACGAAGACCGCCTTCTTCCCGGAGACGTCCTCCACGGGCTTGGGCCGGAAGACGGTCCGAACGACCTCCAGCCCGTCCTTCACGCGCCGGACGCCCCGCTCGACGCGGCGCACCTTATCCTCGTCCGCCATCGGCTCCTCGCACATCGTGAGGATCGCCAGGTCGCACATGCGGATCCGGTACGGGCCCAGGTACCCGGTCACGTGGCGCAGCGGCTGGTTCGCGCCCACGATGACGATGCCCGCGTCCGTCTCGATCGGCGGGATGGCGGCGCCGCTGCCCTCGACCACGATGAAGTCCGCCGGCAGGTCGTTGGCGATCTCGGCGCCCTGCAGCACGTTGTCGATGAACGTGCGGCCCGCGAGCCCACCCGCGCAGCGCCGGCACCCCACGGTCGGGATCCGGCTGAGCAGGGCGTCCTCCCAGTGATCGCTGGCCGCGTGCTTGCCCTTCTCCGCCTGCTCCAGCAGGTACTCGGGCGTCAGCTCGATCTCGTCCCCGCGCACCACCTCCGGCTCCCTCGGGCCCCCGCGCCCCATCACGACCACGCACGGGTTGTACCCGCGGGCGTGCAGGACCCGGCACGAGTAGGCGGAGACGGCCGTCTTACCCACCCGCTTCCCGGTCCCGATGATCCGCATCGACGGCTTCTCGAGCACGTCGTGCATCTCCACGGGCTTGAGCTTGAGGTCCGGGCACCAGTACTCCGCGCCCGCGGAGAGGACGGTCGCGGCGATCCGGAACCGGTCGTCCGGGGAGACCACCGGCTCATCGCTGAGGTCCAGGACCACGTCCACGTCCTCGCGCTCCACCACCTCCTCGATCAGCCCCAGGGGCAGCTCGTCCTCCCGCTCGGGCAGCCAGACCCTGACGCCCAGCTCCCGCTTGACGTCCTCCGGCTCCCCGATCTTCTCCGTACCACCGATGAACACGGCCCCGACCAGCTCACCCAGCTCCTCCTCCACCACCCGCAGGGCGGCCCGGGTGACGGGGATGTAGTGCTCCCCGTCCACGAGCGCCAGGATCCGGGTCATCCCTCCAGCCCCCGCAGCACCTCCTCCGAGGTGACGAGCTCCGCGCCCAGCCGCTCCATGTGCTCGAGGGCGAACCGGTGCGCCTCCTCGTCCAGGGAGGCCACGCAGTCCCTCACCACCTTAACGTCGTAGCCCCTCATGAGCGCGTCCGCGCAGGTGAAGAGCACGCAAACGTCCGTGCAGACCCCGGTCAGGTACAGCTCCCTCGCGCCGCGGACGCGCAGGTCGTAGTCCAGCGTCGTGCCGTAGAACCCGCTGTACTTCCGCTTCCGAACGACCACGTCCCCCTCCTCCGGCTCCAGCCCCTCGACCGGCTCGGCGCCCTCCGTCCCCGCGACCGCGTGCTCGCCCCACACCTTGAACTCCGGGTCCCCGGGGTAGTGCTCGTCCCACACGTGCACCACTAGCTCACCGGCCTCCCGGAACGCGTCCGCCAACCGGGCGATGGTGGGGACGAGGTCGCGCGCCCCGGGCACCTCCAGCGGGGCGCCCTCCTCCACGAAGTCCCGGAGCATGTCGATGATGAGGAGGGCCCTCACCGGGCCCGCCCCCTCCGACCCGCGATCGCCAGCAGCGGGGCCGCGAGCGCGATCGCCCACCAGACGGGCGTGAACCAGCCCCGCTGCTGCGCCCGCTGCCGCTCGCGCTGCTCCTCCCACAGCGGCTTCGCGGCGGGCTCCGCGTTCGTCAGCTTCACGACGGCCAGCGTGACGGTCTCACCCGTCTTCTCCATGTCCTTCGGATCCAGCTTGTCGGCCGTGTTGGACCTACTCCACGGGGCGACCTTGAACGGCTGGTTCATCACCTGGCACACCGGCACGCGCCGGATGTGGTTGTGGTAGAACGGGTACGTGTCGCTCGGGTAGGTCGTGTCGCCCACGGTCACCGGGTGCCCCAGCTCCCTCGCGCACTGCTCGAGCAGGCGGATCAGCTTCGGGTCGCCCTCCACCGGCTTCGGCTGGGCGCTGCGCCGCGTGAGGAACACGTTCTCGCCCGCGCCCACGCAGTTCAGGTCGATCACGGCCTCGCAGTTCTTCACGATGTCCGGGTGCTTCTTCACGAACGCCTCCGAGCCCTTGAACCAGAGCTCCTCACCGCCGAACCCGATGATCAGGACCGTCTTCCTCGGTCGGAAGTTCTTGGCCAGGACGCGGGCCATCTCCACCTGGATGCCCATGGCCGCCGCGTCGTCCGTCGCCCCCTCGCAGAAGCCCGGCGAGTCGATGTGGGAGCCCACGATCACGTACTTGTTCGGCTCCCGCGTCCCCTTGATCTCCCCGATCACGTTGTACGTGCACTTGCCCCCGCCGAGGTCCACCTTCTCCTTCCACACGTTCAGCCCGTACTTCTTGAGCTCCCGCTCCATCATGTTCGCGGCCTTCAGCTCGGCGTCGTTGCCCCCGTACCGGGGACCCAGCTTGCACACCTGCCTGGCGAAGTTCAGCGCGTGGTTGGGGTCGAACTCCCGAACCTTGTCCACCGGGTTGAAGGCGATCGTGCCCGTCCCCACGACCGCCACCAGGACCGCCAGGGCGGTCGTCACCGCGGGAAGGAGCCGTCGCATGCCCGGGAACCCGCCCCGCTATCGTTTTGGATCATGTAACGATTCCCGGATGGTGGACCCGCCGGGATTTGAACCCGGGGCCACGGCCTCGCAAGGGCCGCGCTCTGCCAGGCTGAGCTGCGGGCCCGCCTCCGGTCGCGGTCGTTCCTAAAGGACGTTAAAATAGTTTACCCCCTCCTCCCGCCCTTCCCCTCACCGCGGTCGCCCGATTCGTCCCCAGACCGGCGACCTCTCACCCACCGGCCCGCCGCGAGGCCGCCGACCGCCAGCGGCACCCCCACCGCCAGCGCCGTCGCCAGCGCGCTCCACCCGCCCGAGGAGGACCGGGCCTTGGGCCGCTCCCGCTCCAGCGTGACCGTCCCCAGCTCCCGGCGGGCCGGGATCTTCGGGAGTTGATCGGCGGGCACGCGCCGGCCGAGGAAGTTCACGGGGTCCGGGGCGCCCGGGGCCCCGCCCACCATGGCGCCGCCGTCGTAGGAGGCCCACACCCGGATCCGGAGGCCGCGCCCGGACGGCTCCAGGCTGTACGTGATCACGTCCCGCCGGTGGATCCCGTACGTGTCCCGGCCCGCGACCTTGATCGCGGCGGTGACGGGGTCCCCGTCGTACTCCCGGTACCGGCCCACGGCGTAGTAGTATGGGTTGTTGGTCACCTTCACGTACTCGCCCTCCCGGAGCCGGAACCGCTCGAGCCGGCCCGCCGAGACCCGGTAGTCGTACACGGCGATCCCCACCGTGCCGTCCGGGGCCTTGACCACGAAGTGCCCCCACCGGTTCTCTCGGAGGAGTTCCATCGCCCGCCGGACGTCCCCCCGCTCGATCCTCCCGCGCTCCACGATCCGCTGCCCGAGCCGCTCGAGCTCCCGGTTGATCGTCGGGGAGTCCCGGCCCCCGATCGTGAGGATCCATCCGTCGCGCGTGATGACGGTGTGGCAGAAGTACCCGCCGGAGTTCCGCTTGAACTCCTTGAGCGCCGGCCTGCCGGCCCATTGAATCCGCTGTATGACGATCTCCGCGGGCGTCTTGGCGTCCCGGCGGTAGGCGAGCACGTAGTGGTCGTCCTTCACGTGGACCAGGACCGTGCAGCAGCCGGAGGGGTGGGCCAGGGGGGCGAGCAGCAGGAGCTTCGTCACCGCGGTGAGCACGCTCATCCCCCCACGCGCTCGGCGACGGCGCGCCCGGCGATGACGCCGGTGGCGGCCGCGTTGACGATGTCCCGGGAGAGGCCGGCCCCGTCCCCGGCCACGAAGAGGCCCTCCACCGCGGTCTCGAGCTCCTCGTTCGTCCGTACTCGGGCGGAGTAGAACTTGATCTCGGGCGCGTACAGGAGGGTGGAGTCGGAGGCGACGCCCGGGATCACCTCGTCGAGGATCTCGAGCCCTTCGATGATGTCGAGCGTGACGCGGTGTGGGAGGGCCATGGACACGTCGCCCGGGGTCACGTCCGTCAGGGTGGGGGTGACCTGGGAGCGGTTGATGCGGTCCCAGGTGGAGCGGCGGCCGCGGCGGAGGTCGCCGAGGCGCTGCAGGATGGGCCGGTTGCCGCCGATGGTGGTGGCGAGCTCGCCGATGGACCGGCCGTACTTGATCGTGTTCTCGACGGGCTCGGTCAGGTCGACGCTGACGAGGAAGGCGAAGTTCGTGTTCTCGGACTTGCGGTCCCGGTACGAGTGCCCGTTCACGCCCACGAACCCCTCGTACGTCTCCTTGACCACGTACCCGCCGTGGCAGACGCAGAAGGTGCGGACCTGGTCGTCGTACGTGGGCGTGCGCAGGCGGAACTTGGGGTCCAGGGAGACCTCCACGATCGGGTCCATCACGACCTTCGGGACCTCCACGCGGACGCCCACGTCGATCGGGTTGTAGCGGATGCCGAGGCCCAGCCGCTTGGCCTCGCGGATCATCCAGTCGGCGCCGACCCGGCCGGGCGCGACGATCACGTAGTCCGCCTCGACCTCGCGCCCGTCCTCGAGGCGGACGCCCCGAACCTCCCCCTCCGAGGCCAGGATCCGCTCGACGCGCGTCTTGGTGACGATCCGGACGCCGAGGTCCTCGAGCTCCCGGACGAAGGACTTGATCACCTTCGGCAGGTGGTCGGACCCGATGTGACGCTGCGGGATGCGGACGAACTCGACGTCCGCGGCGGCCGCCCGCCGGGCGATCTCCTCGGCTTTGGGGCCCGAGGGCTCGCGCAGCTCCCTCGGGGCGCCGTGCCGCAGGAAGACCTCGTCCACGTACTCGACCAGCCGCTCGGCCTCGCGCCGGTTCCCCACGATCTCGGTCAGGTCCCCGCCCACGTCCGGGCGCAGGTTGAGCACGCCGTCGGAGAGGCCGCCCGCCCCGCCCACGCCCCGCATCACCTCGCCCTTCTCCAACCGCTCGTCCACGTCCGGGCCCTGCTCGTAGACGATCACCTCGACGTCGCCCTCCGCGCGCCGGGCGACCTCTCGGGCCGCGAAGAGCCCGGCCGGGCCCGCGCCGACGACGATCACCCGCTCCGCCATGGTCGGCCTCGCCCGCACCGATCATCCCGGGGTCCGGTCACCGTCCTCAGAAGTCGTCATCCCTCGTCCCGACGCCGGCTCGCCGCCTCCAGCAGTTCGTTCACGGCCTCCAGCAGCTTGACCGTCTCCGACTCGGGCACCCCGGACTCGCCGCCCACGGGCACCACCTGCAGCTCCGCCTTCAGGTCCTCACCCACCTCCTTCAGCGCCTCATCCACCGTCCGGGCCAGGTGCACGGCGATGGCGTACGGCTCCTCGAGCCCCGGGTACCCGCGGATGACCGCGAACAGGTCCCACTCCCCGTCCTCCGGGTTCTGGAACAGGACCACGTAGTACGCGTACTTCGCGTCCTCGGGCACCGGCGGCTCCAGCTCCTCACCGCCTCCTCCGCGCGAACTCATCGAACACCTCCCCTAGCTCGACGTCCAGGTAGGCCAGCAGCACCATCACGTGAAAGATCAGGTCGGTGGATTCATAAACCACGCCCTCGCGGTCATCGTCCTTAGCGGCCAGGATCAGCTCGCCGGCCTCCTCGATGATCTTCTCGCAGATCTTGTTCAACGCGGGCTTGCCGTCGTCGCGCGTCAGCTCGGCCACGTAGGAGCCCTCCGGCCGCTCCTCGATCCGCCGCCGGATCACCCGGAACACCTCCTCCAGCACGTCGGCGCCGGCCAACCCCTGTCCCCCCGGGGTGTCCCGGATGAGCGACGACTACCGCGTCCGGATCCGCGGGATATACTCCACGGCCCTCACCAAGCTGTGCCTGGATCACGGTCTCCGGATCACCCAACCCTCGGACGACATCCTCGAGCGCTTCCCCGACGCGGAGTTCGAGGACGGCTCCCCGGACGTGGACGTGCGGGACACGAGGAACCGCCACGGGATCGAGGTGCACGGGGAGCGGGAGCCGGTCGAGGACTTCCTGGACCTCCTCCGCCGGGAAACGCTCGCCACGGTCACGACCGAGCGCGTCGGCGAGGGCAGCGTGTTCAAGGGCGTGGTCGAGGAGATCGACGACCGGGCGGGCGTGGCCGTCATCGACCTCGGCTCCGGCCTGCGCGGGTTCCTGAGCGAGGAGGAGTCGGAGCTGGTGGAGGAGGGGGAGGAGGTCGTCGTCCAGGTCGCCCAGCCCGTGTCCGAGGGACCGCTCAAGCTGACCACCGAGGTCTCCGTGGCGGGCGAGTACGCCGTCCTGCTCCCCGTGGAGGGGGTCAAGGTCAGCCGGAAGATCCGGGACGAGAAGGAGCGGGAGCGGCTCCGGCGGCTGGGCGAGGCGCTCGTGCCCGAGGGCTGGGGCCTCATCTGGCGCACCGCCGCGGAGGGGCGCTCCGGGGACGAGCTGGCCGAGGAGGTCGAGCGGCTGATCGAGGAGCGGAAGCGACTGTTCCAGCGCGCCGAGCGGATGGACGAGCCCGGCCCCATCGTCGAGTACCGGGAGGTCGAGGTCGAGCTCCACGCCCTCACCAAGCACCAGCTGGACCGCGTCCGCGCCCGAGTCCTCCCCACGATCACCGGCCACCACTACTTCAAGTGCCGCAGCCGCGCCGCGAGCGTCGCCGTGGACACCGTGGAGCCCTTCCTCGAGCGGCTCGACGAGGAGGCCGTCACCGAGCGCCTCATGGAGTGCCTCACCCGCTCCGAGGGCCCTTCCGAGGGGGACCGGGTCGACATCTACCACGTCAAGCCCGGGCGCGGCGTGAAGAAGCTCGGCGGCGAGCCCCGGGTCGAGTCGTACGACCCGACGGAGGGGCTCCTCAAGGTCCGGCGCCGCATGAAGGGGCCCGGGTACTACGACGGGCTGGACAAGCCCATCGAGGAGGGCGACTACGCGATCACCCTGCTCCCCGACGGCTCCATGGTCACCGTGCACGAGTACTACAACAAGGACGGCGAGTTGAAGGGCCGGTACTACAACGTCAACACGCCGGTCGAGATCACCCGGGACGGGGCCCGCTACGTGGACCTCGAGATCGACGTGGTCGAGCCCGAGGAAGGCGAGCGCGAGATCATCGACGAGGACGACCTGGAGCGGGCCGTGGACGAGGGTTGGATCCCGGAGGAGCTCGCCGAGCTCGCCCGGGAAACGGCCAAGCGCGTGGAGGAGCGGGGGCTGGAGGAGGTCCGACCGCACCCCGTCTGGAAGGGGTTCGAGCCGTGAACCCGCGGCGGGCCCTCACCCGGTGCGACGGGTGCGGCGCCTGCGAGTCCCGCTGCCCCATGAACGTGCCCCGGCGCCGGTTCAACACGCTCGCCGCCGCCGGACGTCTCGAGGAGGCCCTCGAGCTGGCCAGCGACTGCACGCTGTGCGGGCTCTGCGAGCGGGTCTGCCCGCACGGGATCCCGCACACCGAGCTCCTCGCCGGGCTCCGGGCGGAGGAACCGACCCCGAGCGCCGTCGAGCGCGCCCTCCGGAGCGGGACCCCCTACCCGAGGAAGCTGGAGGGCGAGGGGGAGCCCCTGGACGGGGACGTCGTCGCCGTCCTCGGCTGCACGATCCGCAGCCGCCGCGAGTGGCTGGAGTCGGCGCTGCGCCTGGCGCGCCGGGCGGGGCTGGCCACGCTGGGGCGCGAGGAGCCCTGCTGCCTGAACTTCGCCCGGAAGCGGGGTGAGGAGGTGCCGGAGCGGGTGCGGGAGCGGTGGCGGCGGCTCTTCGAGGAGTACGACGCGGTGGTCGTGTTCTGCCCCGGCTGCCTCGACTTCTGCATCGAGGTGCTGGGCGAACGCCCCCTGTACTACGCCGCCATCGCCGAGTTCGAGGGCGTGCCCCGGGGGGCCACCTACAAGTCCCCGTGCCACCTCGTCCGGCACGGGCTGGACGAAGCGGTCCTGTCCGCCCTGCCCGACCACGTCCGCACCCCACCCCGACGGCACCGCTGCTGCGGGGGCGGGGCCCTGGTCGGCGAGCCCTCGCCCGACACCGTCCGGGCGCTGCGTCGGTCCGGGGAGCCCGTGATCACGCCCTGCCCCATGTGCACGCGAACCCTGGAGGGGGAGCTCGACGTCCGACCGCTGTGGGAGTACGCGGTCAACTTATCCCCCCGATGAGGAGCCCGCTGTCTGCTGACCTTCGGGGCCGGGAGTGACGACGTTACGCACTCCCCGAGGGGGTCCCACCCGTGACGCTCACCGAGGAGGATCTGGAGCTCATCCGCCGCGAGCTCGGTCGCGAGCCGAACGAGACGGAGCTGGCCATGTTCGAGAACCTCTGGTCCGAGCACTGCGCGTACCGCAGCACCCGGCGCCTCCTCCGACAGCTGCCGACCGAGGCGGATCACGTACTCGTGGGGCCCGGGGACGACGCGGCCGTCGTCGCCATCGACGACGAGTGGGCGCTCGTGGTGGGGATCGAGAGCCACAACCACCCCTCCTACGTGGACCCCTACAACGGCGCGGCCACCGGCGTGGGCGGGATCGTCCGGGACGTCCTCTCCATGGGCGCCTTCCCCATCGCCCTCCTGGACCCGCTCCGCTTCGGCCCCCTGGACGCGGAGCGCGTGCCCTACCTCGTGGACGGGGTCGTGCGCGGGATCTCGGACTACGGGAACCGGATCGGCGTGCCCACGGTGGGCGGCGAGCTCGAGTTCGACCCCTCCTACGCGCGCAACCCGCTCGTGAACGTGATGTGCGTGGGCGTGGTGCGTCGGGACGAGATCGTGCGCGGTCGGGCGGAGGAGCCGGGGGACGTACTCGTCCTCATCGGGGCGCGCACGGGCCGGGACGGGATCGGAGGCGCGGCCTTCGCCTCGGAGGAGCTGGACGAGTCGTCCGAGGAGGAGGACCGTCCCGCGGTCCAGATCGGCGACCCCTTCACCGAGCGCCTGCTGATCCTCGCCCTGCGCGAGCTCGTGCGGCGGGGCCTGGTCAAGGGGTGCAAGGACCTGGGCGCGGCCGGGCTCACCTGCGCCGCGGCCGAGATGGCGGCGGACGGCGGCGTCGGTGTCGAGGTGGACGTCTCCCGGGTCCCGCTGCGGGAGGAGGGGATGGAGCCCTGGGAGATCATGCTCTCCGAGTCCCAGGAGCGCATGCTCATCGTGACGTCGCCGGAGGACGTGGACGAGGTCCTCGAGGTGTGCGAGCGGTACGGGCTCGAGGCCGCCGTGGTGGGCCGGGTGACGGACGACGGGTACCTCACGGTCCGCGACGGGGAGGAGCTCGTCGCCCGGGTCCCGGCCAAGTTCCTCGCGGACGGGGCGCCCACGCTCGAGTGGGAGGAGGAACCGTACTCCTACCCCGAGGACGTGGACGTGCCGGAGCCCGACCCGGAGGACGCCGCGAGGGCGATCCTCTCCTCCCCGAACGCGTCCCCCCTCCTCCGGGAGTGGGTCTACCGGCAGTACGACCACGGGGTGCAGGGGCGCACGCTGGTCGGGCCCGGGCACGACGCCGCGGTGCTCTGGCTGCAGCACGAGGGGCTGGAGGACCGGGCCCTCGCCCTGACCACGGACTCCAACCCCCGGCACGTCCTGATCGACCCGAAGGCGGGCACGGAGGGCTGCGTGGCGGAGGCGCTCCGGAACATCGCCACCGTGGGCGCGCGGCCCCTGTGCCTCGTCGACTGCCTCAACTTCGGCAGCCCGGAGAACCCGCGGGTGTACTACCAGCTGCGGCGGTCGATCGAGGGGCTCGCGGAGGCGGCGCGCCGGTTCGACGTGCCCGTCGTGGGGGGCAACGTGAGCCTGTACAACGAGCACGAGGAGGACGGCCCCGTCAACCCCACCCCGGTCGTCGGGGCGGTGGGCCTGATCGAGGGGCTGGAGCACCTGGAGGACTTCCCGAGGACCCCGGAGGAGGGGGAGTCGATCGTCCTCCTGGGGGAGACGCGGCCGGAGCTCGGCGGCTCCCTGTACCTGATCGAGTACCACGAGATCAAGGGCGGGAAGGTGCCCCGGGTGCGGTACCGGGAGGAGCGCCGGCTGCACCGGCTGCTGCGCCGCCTCGCGCGGGGGGCCCGCGCGTCCGCGATCCGGGATGTCTCGACGGGGGGCCTCCTGGTCGTCCTCGCGGAGACGCTGGGCGAGGTGGGGGCGGAGGTGGATCTCTCCCGCGCCCCGGGCCGGGCGCCGCGCTGGGACTACCTGCTGTTCTCGGAGAGCCACGGGCGGGCGCTCGTGGTCACCGACGAGCCGGACCGGGTGCTGGAGGAGTCGCGGGAGGCGGGCGTCCCGGCCGAGGTGGTCGGTGAGGTGACGGGGGACGGGGTGCTGCGGGTCGAGGCGGGACCGGCGCGGCTGGAGGTGAGCCGGGAGACGCTCGAGGCGTGGTGGCGCGAGCCGCTGAAGCACCTGGAGTGAGGGGGAGTACCGCTGAGCGAGTTCCTGGTGTTCATCGACCACCCGTCGAAGAAGGAGGTGCCGGACTCGGAGGTGGAGCTGGCGCGGCGGCGCGTGGAGAACCTCGGAGGTCGGATCGTGTGGTCCGTCGCGGGCAGCCTGAAGAAGTACCACCCGGACGTGCGGTACGTGGACCGGCTGAGGAAGGAGGGGTACGAGCTGGCGCTGCACCTCAGCCCCGGCTACATCGGCGTTCATCGGACCTCGCTGGCCACGGGCGTGCCGGAGGGGAAGATCCGGGAGGCCGTCCTCGGGGCCCTGAGGCTCGTGGACGGGGCGCGGTACCTGACGCTGTGCGGGCCCCTGCACACGGCCTTCTTCCGGGGGAAGGTGCCGAGGCGGGGCTGGAAGGACGACCTGGGGCCGAAGCTGCACCCGTCCGTGGTGCACGGGTTCGGGCGGGCGGCGCGGGACGCGGGCCTGAGGCTGCTGATCGGGGTGCGGACGCCGGACTGGATCCGGGGCATCCTCGACGAGCTCGGCGTGGAGTACGTGGAGGGGGTGGGGATCGACCGGTACACGATCGACGATGAGGATCCGGAGCGCGCCGCCGAGATGATCGTGGAGGGTAGGGGATCGGCTGTGATTGTGCACCCGCGCCGTGATACCTTCAGGCGGTTACACAAGTTTATTACGCACCTAAAACGCCTCCTGTAAGGGGCGGATAACGCCGATGTATTCCAATCTGTCCGAGGAGGATCTAAAGGTGATTAAAGAAGTGACCCTGTCGCTGCTGGAGGACGAGGAGGGGATCGACCCGGAGGTGGCGCGGCGGACGGTGGACATCATCCTGCGGCGGGAGGCCATCGACGAGGAGATCGCGGGCGAGCTGGGGGTGGATCCGCGGGAGGTCAGGAAGGTGCTGTACAAGCTGCACGAGCGCGGCGTGGTGTCCTTCCGGAAGGAGCGGCGGAAGGAGTACCGGTACCCCGTCTACGCCTGGAGCCTGAACCTGCGGGAGGTGCTGCGCCGGGGCCTGGAGATCAAGGAGCGGGAGCTGGAGGACGTGGAGCGGGCGCTGACCAACGACATGTCCCACCCGATGTTCCACTGCGGTAACGAGGAGTGCCCCGTCCTGAGCTTCGAGGAGGCCATGGAGTGCGAGTTCCGGTGCCCCAACTGCGGCGAGATGCTGCAGGAGGTGGACATGACGGAGGAGCGCCGCCGGATGGAGGAGCTGGCGGAGGAGTTAAAAGAGGAGATCCGGCGGCTCCGGGAGCTCAGGGAACGGCTCGGTGGATCGGGACCCGATTGAAGACCTGCGCCGGGTCGGCTGCCCGGAGCGCGTGATCCGGCACTGTCGGGCCGTCTGCGAGCTCGCCGTCGAGATGGCGGAGCGCTGCCGGGAGGACGTGGACGTCGACCTGGTCCGCACCGGGGCCCTGCTGCACGACATCGGCCGGGCGGAGACGCACGGCATCGAGCACGCGGTCGTCGGCGCCCGGATCGTCCGGGAGCTCGGGTACCCGG
The DNA here is from genome assembly GCA_027064305.1 of Methanobacteriota archaeon. GTDB lineage: Archaea > JAADCQ01 > Methanopyri > Methanopyrales > Methanopyraceae > Methanopyrus. The sequence goes on along the minus strand of JAMOPY010000005.1, from coordinate 7,019 downwards.
AGCCCGTCGCCCGGATCGTGGAGCGGCACGTGGGCGCCGGGATCCCCCGGGAGGAGGCGGAGGAGCTGGGGTTACCTCCCAAGGATTACGTGCCCGAGACGCTGGAGGAGAAGATCGTCGCCCACGCGGACAACCTGACGTTCGGGACCGAGCACGTCCCGATCAAGGCCGTCGTCCGCAAGTTCTCCGAGCGGATGGGTGAGGACGCGCCCCCCGTGCGCCGGCTCATCCGGCTGCACCGCGAGCTGTCCGAGCTGGGCGCGGTACCGCCGGAGCTCGACCGGTGGTGATCGCTTGCCCGTGGTCGACGTCACGATCCTTGAGAAGCTGTACCGGGACGGCGGGGCCGAGGAGTCGCTGCTGAGCCAGGTCCGCGAGCTGCTGGGCGACCTGGAGGTCGAGGTGGAGGAGGTCCGCAGGAACTTCCGCTCCTGGGCGATACTACGACTCCGAGGACCGGACGCGGAGGAGGCGGCCGAGCGCCTGGTGGGCGAGTTCGACACCGTGCGCTCCCTGTTCGACCTCGCGCCCGGCGACGTGATCTACGGGCGCATCATCGACCTCTACCGGGTCGGGTACGGGGTCTACGTGGACGTGGGCGTGGTGGGGCCCCGGGTGGTGGACGCGCTGGTCCCCCTTTACCGGCTCCGGGAGCAGCTGCTCGGCGGGGAGAAGGCCTCGGTCCGCGACATCGGGCGCAGCTTCGGCTTCGTGGAGAACCTCCCCCTCGAGGTGGAGATCGTGGAGGTGAACGAGGAGGAGGGCGAGATCGAGGCCCGGCTGACGGACGAGCAGGTGGAGTACCTGCTCGAGATGGCCGCGGACCCGTACGACCGGCTGATCGTCGCCGGGGTCACCCGGAAACGGCTCCAGCGCGCCCTGAATCGGGCCGGTTTCGGCCGCCGGGTCCTCCGCATCGAGAGGTGGGGCCTCCTGGAAAACGAGGTGGTGCTCGCCGAGGGCACCGACGCCCCCGGCGTCCTGAGCCGGGTGGGCCCCTACCTGAAGGGGGCCGAGGTCGAGCTCGTGTACGACGACAAGTTCCTGGAGCGGATCGGGTTCATCCCCAGCCCCGAGGGGCCCATCCTGGAGTGACTCAGTCGCAGATGTCCTCGAACAGGTCCATCAGCGGCCGCACCTCGATGGCCAGGACCCCGAACATCTTCTCCTTCCCGCTCGAGTAGAACCGCCGGTACACCTCCACCCCCTCCTCGATGGAGTCCACGTTAGGCAGCACGTTCTCCAGCCCCTCCTCCCGCAGCATCTCCTCGAACGAATCGTACTCCCGAACGTCCACGACCTCGACCAGGAGCCGCCGATTGAACAGGATCTTGTCCCCGGGCTTGATGCGCACCCGCTTGTCGTCCTTCACCCGCCCCTCCACCGTCTTCTTCCCCTCCTTGATGAGCTCCAGGTACTCCTCCTCCAGACCCATGTGATGGACCCGGAGCTCCCGCCCGCGCCTCTTAGCCTCCTCCAACCGCACGGGATCCACCCCCTCGAACAGCAGCGTGCCAACGATGACCCCCACCACGCCCGGCGTTCCCAGCGCCAGCTCCACGTGCTCCGGGCGGCCGACCCCGCCCCCGACGACCGCGTCGCAGTACATCCCCACGGTCAGACCCGCCTCGAACGGGGGACCCTCCCGGGACCCGACCGCCCCCACGTCCACCACCACGACGCCCGGACGGCGACCGCAGATCAGCTCCACCGTCTCGTCGAGGAACTCACCCACCCGCTCCCACGGCCCCAGCACGCTCGACCCCTCCAGGTCCAGGCCCGCCACCGCGTCCTCCATCACCTCCAGGTCGTTTAGGTACTCTTCCGCGTCCTCGTAGCACTCCGTCGGCAGGATCCTACGGGCGTGGGAGGGGAGATCCACGTCGCACCGGCCCGCGTCGACGAGCGCGGGCACCTCCAGGGACTCCAGGAACTCCAGGTCCGCACCGGGCTCCCCGTCCAGGATCGCGTCCAGGTCCGCCACGTAGACGAAGTCCAGGTCGTAGCGGTCCACGAGCTCCGACGCCAGCTCGTGCGGGTCGTCGGGCAGGTCGTACGCGCGCGAGATCGGCTCGTACTCCCGCTCCTCCGGGCTCTTACGGACGACCACCCGACCCCCTCGCAGGTCGAGGGCCACCCCCAGGCCCAGGGACTCCTCCGACGCGTCGAGCAGGTCCCAGCAGGCCGCCTTGTACAGCTGCAGCGCCCGGACCATCAGGTGCTCCGCCCTCCCCTCCACGGCCCGGGTGAGCTCCCGCAGCGTCTCCACCCGGTACCCGCGCTCGGCGGCGGCGTACCCGACCGCCGCCTCCGGGTTCAGCCCGCCGAGGCGCCGGATCCCATCCCTCAGCGCGCCGATGGCGCCCCGCACGAACACCCGGAAGTCCGACTCCCGCTCGCCCGACAGGGACTCCAGGCGCGCGTCCGAGACCCTTCGAAGCGTCGCCCTCAACCCCGTCAGCAACCCGCGTTCCCCCGAGGAGATACTTTTACCACGGGCCCGCGTGGGGTCGGGGTGACGCGAGCTTGCGGGCCGCCCTGGCGCTGGAGGACGGGACGGTGGTGCACGGGGAGCTCTTCGGGTGCCCCCGGGAGGCGGAGGGGGAGGTCGTTTTCAACACCTCGCACACCGGGTTCCAGGAGGCGCTCACGGACCCCTCGTACCGCGGCCAGATCCTCATCATGACCGCACCGATGCAGGGTAACTACGGGATCCTGCCGGGGGCGGGCGAGTCGGACCGGGTGCAGGTGGAGGGGTTCGTGGTCCGGTACCTGCACGATGGGCCGGTGCATCCCCGGGCCGAGGGCACGCTCGACGAGTTCCTGGAGGAGAACGGCGTGCCGGGGCTGGCCGGCGTTGACACCCGAATGCTGACGCGCCGGATCCGCACGGAGGGCGCCATGCGTGGCGTGCTCGTGCCCTACGAGCCGGACGATCCGCCCGATCGGGAGGAGCTGGTGGAACGGGCGCGCCGGGTGCCCCACATCTCCGAGCTGGACCTGGTGCCCAGGGTCTCCACGGAGGAGCCCTACCGGTTCTCCGAGGGCGATCCCGAGGTGATCGTTATCGACTGCGGGGTGAAGCGGGGCATCCTGCGGGAGCTGGCCCGGCGCGGGGCCGGCGTGCTGGTGGTCCCGTACGACACGCCGGCGGAGGAGATCCTGGACCGGGACCCGGACGGGGTGCTGGTCTCCAACGGGCCCGGGGACCCGGCGCGCGTGAAGGAGACCATCGAAACGGTCCGGCGGCTGGTCGGGGAGGTGCCACTGATGGGGATCTGCCTCGGGAACCAGATCCTCGGGCTGGCCGAGGGTGGCCGCACGTTCAAGATGAAGTTCGGCCACCGGGGCGCCAACCAGCCGGTGAAGGACCTGAAGGACGGTCGGGTGTACATCACCTCGCAGAACCACGGGTTCGCGCTGGACCCGGAGAGCCTGGAGGACACGCCGCTGGAGGTCCGGTGGGTGAACGTGAACGACGGGACCGTGGAGGGCGTCGTGCACACGGACGCGCCCGCGTTCTCCGTCCAGTTCCACCCGGAGGCCAACCCGGGTCCCTGGGACACCCGGTGGCTGTTCGACGAGTTCCTGGACCTGTGCCGGGAGTACTAGAGGGGTCGGGGGGCTCCTTGCCCGAGATCACGCTGCTGATCCCCGCCAAGTTCGAGCCCACGGAGGCCGTGGAACGGCCCATCCGGTCCGTCCTGAGGCAGCGCGGGGTGGAGGTCCGGAAGGTCATCATCGCGGCCGGCTCCCGGCGGGATTACGAGCGGTTTCGGGACCGGTTCTCGGGCGAGGATCGGGTGGAGGTGGTCCTGGCCGGGGGCCGGGTCAAGGGTGAGACGGTGAACGCCGCCCTGCGCGAGGCCGAGATCCCGACCGAGTGGGTCCTCCTGCTGGACGCCGGGGACGAGCTCGGTTCTCGGGACTACGTGCGACGGCTGGTCTCGGACCTCTCCCGGACCGGGGGGAACCTCGCGTTCGGGAGGATCCGGTACCGTGGCGAAAACCTCGTCGGCCTGATGGTGGCCCTGCAGTTCGACGTGATCGGAGACGGGATCCGGTTCTGGGCCCGGTCGGTCGGCTCCGCCCCCGTTTACACCACCGGGGCCCTCTTCCGCGCGGAGTTCCTGGAGAGCGAGGGACTGCCGGAGAACCTGGCGGAGGACGTGACCCTGGGGCTCACCCACCGGTGGGAGGAGGCCGGGTTCCTGTACCGGCCGGACCTGGAGGTGTGGATGGACGACCCGGCCGGCCTCCGGCAGAACCTGCTGCAGCAGGCGCGATGGTGGGCGGGCATGTACCAGGCCGCGGCCGCGGCCGTCTCGGCCCGGAACGCCCCCGGGATCGCGTTCTCCACGTTCGTGCTGGGCTCCCTGGCCACCTCGCTGGTCACCACGTACCTGTTACCATTCTTCAACCTTAAGATCCTGCTCATCCCGTTAACCGGACGGCTCGTCTACGCGCTGGTGTCCTCCCACCACTGCCTCAAGCGCCGGGGTCCACTCTGGGCCCTGATCGCGGTCCCGGCCCAGTTCCTCTGGACGTTCTTCCTCGAGGTGGCCGCCCTCTACGGGCTCCTATGGCTGGCGCTGCGGGGGAACGTGTGGCGGCGAACCCGCCGGGCCTCGGAGGGGGACTCGGCTTGAGGGTCCTGGCGGTCTTCGCGCACCCCGATGACATGGAGGTGCACTGCGGCGGCACGGTCCGCAAGCTCACCCGCGACGGTCACGAGGTCCTGGAGATCGTGCTCAGCCGCGGGGACAACGGGGGTCGGGCGGAGGTCCGGGAGCGAGAGGCCCGGCGAGGGGCCGAGATCCTGGGCGTGGAGGAGGTCATCTTCCTGGACCACGAGGACGGCCGAATCACCGTCGACCCGGAGAGCGTCGACGCGCTCCGCGAGTACCTGAGAAGCTACCGACCGGACCTGATCTTCACCCACTCACCCCGGGACACGCACCAGGACCACCGCCGCACCTACCGGCTGGTCACGGCCGCGGTGAGCAAGTTCCCCGAGGTCAGCGTGCTGATGGGCGAGGGACCCTCCACCACCCCGGACTTCAGCCCGGTCCTGTACGTGGACGTCTCCGACGTGATCGAGGAGAAGCTGGAGGCCCTCCGGGCCCACGAGTCCCAGATTCAGCGCGGCGCGATCAGCGAGGACCACGTGCTCCGGGCCTCGCGGTACTGGGGGGCCAGAATCGGCGCGGAGCACGCGGAGGCCTTCGAGGCCTTCCGGCTCCGGGAGGGCCTACTCCTCCGTTAACCGCTTCTCCCTGACCTCACCCTCCGGTTCCACCTCCTCGAACACCTGCGCCTCGAACACGTACACCTCGCAGTCCGGCGAGCACCACGCGTCCGGCGGCAGCCCGGCCTTGAGGCAGGCGTGCGAGAGGAACTCCATCACGTCCCAGCCCTCCTCCACCGGCACCTGAGGCAGCAGAAGCCCCGAGTTCGCGCCCCGGCGCACGATCACGCCGTGACGACCGATCTCGATCCGCTCCAGGTACTCCTTGGGGTTGCTCACCTCCAGGCGCCTCGGCGGCGTGAGCACGCTCACCTCCACCCGCACCTCCTTCATCTCCCTCGGGTCCCGCATCGGCGGGAATCGCGGGTCGTTCGTCGCCGCGCTGATCGCCGCCTCGACCGTCGCCTCCACGAGCGGCTTCACGGGCTCGGGGAACCCGATGCACCCGCGCAGCTCGTCGCTCGGGTGCCGCTTCAGCGTGACGAACACGCCCCGCTTCTCCCGCAGCCGCTCCGACGGGGGATCCCGGCGGATCTTCCGGCCCGACCGGAGGTACTCGACGATCGCGTCCCGGGCCAGCCGGACCAGGAACTCGCCCTCCTCCAGGGACAACCGCTCCGACACCTTACCTCCCCCGCAGCCTCCTCTCAACCTCCCTGATAACCCGCTCCATGTCCCTCCAGTGACCACCCACCCAGTACGTCTTCCCGCACCCGGGGCACCTCCACGTGACCTCGAACGGCCCCGGGTTCTCCGCCCTCACGCGCCTCACCGGCTCGTTGCACTCCGGGCAGCGGGACTCGTCCGGGTCCAGAAACGGCTCGTCACCCAGCGCCGCGAGCACCTCCGCGAGCTGGCCGGGCACGTCGTCGCTGCGAACCAGCACGGAGCGCGGGGCCCGCTCCGCCAGGGCCCGGTCCCGGGTGATCAGCAGGGCGTCCCGCTCCCGGCAGAACTCCAGCAGGACCGCGTCCTCGTCCTCCACCCGCTTCGGGTCCACCACCTCGTGGGCCGAGACCGTCGGGTAGCCGAGCAGGCGGAGCCAGCGGCAGAGGCGGAGAAGCATGTGGTCGGCGAGGAGGAGCAGCGCTCACCCCGCCAGCCGCTGGAACTCCTCCTTCAGCTTCTCGTACTCCTCCAGCTGCTCCCTGGAGACCGACGGGGGCACCTTCTCCGCCGCCTTCTCGAAGTGCCGCTTCTCCACCTTGAGCTCCTCCATCAGCGCCTCCTTCCGCGCCTCCAGCTCCCTCTTCGACTCCGCCTCCTCCTCGATCCGCTCCAGCTCGTCGATGACCTCCCGAAGGGCCAGCATGGCCGCCTCCATGCAGATCGCCTCGATGTCCGCCCCCGTGTACTTGGCGTCCTCTTCCTCCTCCCGACGCTTCAGGATCTCCACGATGTCCTCGATGGACACGTCCTCCGCGAGCGGCATGTCCCGCGTGTGGATCTTCACGATCTCCTTCATCGCCTCCTCGTCCGGCGGCGGCACGTACACGATCCGGTCGAACCGGCCCGGGCGCAGCAGCGCCTCGTCCAGGATGTCCGGGCGGTTCGTCGCGGCGATCACGAACACGTCCTCGGCCGCCTCGATCCCGTCCATCTCCGTCAGCAGCTGGTTCACGATCCGCTCCGTGACCCGGGAACCGCCCACCTCCGTGCCCCGCTTGGGCGCGATCGCGTCGATCTCGTCGAAGAAGATGACGCACGGGGCCGTCTGCCGCGCCTTCTGGAAGATCTCCCGGATCTTCTTCTCCGAGTTGTGCAGCAGGAC
>JAMOPY010000004.1 GCA_027064305.1 Methanobacteriota archaeon | reverse complement strand
TTCTCCTCGACGATCCTCCTCGGAACCCCCAGGTGGTCCGCCACCAGGTACACCTGCGTCTTGTAGAGGTGCCGGATCGGGGCCAGGTCGCAGGCCCCGTCCCCGTGCAGCGTGAAGTACCCGGTGAGCCACTCCGTCCGGTTCCCCGTCCCGACGACCAGCCCGCCCAGCTCGTTGGCGAAGTAGTAGAGCACGCACATCCTCACCCGGGCCTTGAGGTTGGCGTCGGCGGCCCGGTTGAACGGTCGACACGGCACGTAGGAGCCCGCACCGAACGCCTCCAGCACCCGGGTGATGTCGTGCACGTGGTACTCCACGCCGAACCGCTCCGCCGTTCGGACCGCGTCCTCCACGTCCGATTCCGGCGTGTCGCGCTCGGGGAGGATCAGCGCGACGACTCGGTCCTCGCCCAGCGCCTCCACGGTCAGCCCCAGGGCGGTCGCGGAGTCCACCCCACCGCTCAACCCGATCACGGCGGTGTCCCGTCCCGCCTCCTCGAACACCCGTCGGATGAACCCGGTCACCCGCTCCACCTCGCGCCCCGGGTCCAGCCGGAGCTCCGGGATCGGGGGCTCGTACCGGGGCACGCCGCTTCCCCCTCAGAGCCAGTACTCCAGGATCCGCTTGAGCAGCCACCAACGGGAGTAGCCGGCCCCCTCCCGGGCCAGCCGGGCGGCCCGGGCCGCGTTGACCGCGGTGTCCGGCGGTAACCTCACCCCGTAGGCCCGCTCCACCCGGCGCTGCACCTCGGCCGCCCGGTTCGGGTCGTCCTCGCCCCAAAGCACGCACACGGCCACCACGGTCGCGGCGGCCGCCCGCCTGCGGGCGTCGTTCCCGGCGGACTTCACGGCCTCCAGCACGGCCTGGGAGAACCGGGCGTCCCGGTCGGAGACATGCACGCCCGCCCGGCGGAGCGCCTTGTGCACGCCGGCCAGCGCGGCCTCGCCCGTGGCCCGCACGGGGCTTCTCACGGTGATCGAGCACGGGGGCGCCCCGATCGAGGCCAGCGCCTCCGCGTAGGTCTCGGGGCGGCACACCGTGATCTCGGGTCCGACGTAGATCCGGTAACCTTGAACCTCCCGGTACGTCCTGGGTGGTCGATCGTAAGGGGTCACGGCCGCGCAGCTGTAGATCTCCCCCGGGGTGTACCGGCGACCCGTGATCTCGGCGGCGACCCGGTTGGTCTCCTCCGCCGTCACCACCTCGCGCCGGGCGCCGGACACGTCCACGCCCACCGATCGGAACAACCGGACGGCCCGGTCGGTCGCGTGCCGCCAGGTCGTCTCACCGAAGGTTACCACGGGGTGTTCCACGTATCCTCTACCGTAGTTGACCTCGTGGTACGAGCCGCCGGTCGCCGTCGCGATGACCGCGACGATCACGATCGCGAGCGTCCGTCGCAACCCGGACACCCTGGTCCGGGGTCGATGCGCGTTGAAAAAGCTGGCCGTCTACGGCAAGGGTGGGATCGGGAAGTCCACCATCGCGGCGAACGTGGCCGCGGCGCTGGCGGAGGAGGGTCTGGACGTGATGCTCGTCGGATGCGACCCCAAGGCCGACTCCACGCTCCTGCTCACGGGTCGGTTGATCCCCACGGTGATGGGCGAGTACCGGAGGAAGGGGGAGGACCTGTCCGCGGAGGACGTGATCTTCGAGGGCGACTTCGGGGTGCGCTGCGTGGAGTCCGGGGGACCGAAGCCGGGCGTCGGGTGCGCGGGCCGGGGCGTGCTGAAGGCGCTGGAGCTGCTGGACCGGTGGGGGGCCTTCGAGGGGGTGGACGTGGTCATCTTCGACGTGCTGGGTGACGTCGTGTGCGGGGGGTTCGCGCTGCCGATCCGCCGGGGGTTCGCGGACCGCGTGTTCGTCGTCACGTCCAGCGAGCCGATGGCCCTGTACGCGGCGAACAACATCTGCGTGGGGGTGGCGGAGTACGCGCGCCGGGGCGGGGCGAGGCTGGGCGGGGTCGTGCACAACCGGCGCGTGGAGGAGTCCGATCCCGACCGCGTGCGGGAGTTCTGCGAGCGGGTTCGCGCCGAGCTGGTCTACGACCTGCCCTTCCTGCGGGAGGTGCGGGAGGCGGAGGCGCGGCGGAGGACCGTGATCCGGGCGTTCCCGGACTCCGAGGCGGCGGACCGGTTCCGGGAGCTGGCGGACCGGATGCTGCGGGCCCGGGGCACCGTGCCGGAGCCGATGGGCGAGCGCGAGGTGCTGGAGTTCTTAGGACTCTCCTAGGCGCGACCGAACACCAGGAAGCCCGTGTGGCCGCGGGTTCGACCCGGTCGGGTGCCCCTCGGCTCCACCCGCACCTCCCGCTCGATCAGCTCCACGGCCTCCAGCCACGAGCACCGGTCCTCCAGCGCCTCCCACACCCTCCTCACCTGCTCGTAGAACGGGCAGAACACGGCCACCTTCCCCCCGGGGCCGAGCCGGTCGAGGCCCACCCGAAGCACCTCCTCGGGCTGAGGTAGGTCGAGGACCAGCGCGTCGAACTCGTCCTCCTCGTTCTCCAGGAACTCCCGGGCGTCCCCGCGCCGCAGCTTGACGCTCTCCTCGTAGACGCGGCCCAGTCGTCGGAGGTTCCGGCGCGCCCGCTCCAGCCGGTCCCCGTCGATCTCCACCCCCACCACCTCACCCTCCGGGTACACGATCCGGGCCAGGGAGGCCGTGAGGAACCCGGATCCGACGCCCGCCTCGAACACGCGGTGCCCGGGGAGCAGGCCGAGACGCTCCGCGATCAGCCCCGCGTCCTTGGGCTCGATCGGCCGGGTCACGCGCTCGAAGACGGTGGCCTTCAGCCGGTCCAGGTCCAAGCGTCACACCCCGAGGAGCTCCGGGATGGAGGTGGACTCCATGATCTCCTCGGCCCGGTCCAGGTTCCTGAGGAAAGCCCGCCGCACCGCGTCGTACCCCGGGGGGCGCCACTCCCCGCCCGAGATCCACCGCAGGAAGGCGTGCCGGAACCGCCGGTTGAAGAAGATCCCGTGGAGGTACGTACCGAGCACCGGGGGGTCCGTGCGGTACGCGCCGTCGACGCCCGAGCCGTCGTTCCCGTACCCGTCGCGGACCCGGAGGAAGGCCGGATCCCGGGTTCGGGTGCGGCCCTCGTGTATCTCGAATCCTTCCACCTCGATGCCCCGCAGCCGGGGGTGCAGGACGCGCCCGCGGGCCCGCACGGTGACCTTAGTTGCGTCGGCGGGGAAGACCGTGGTCGCGTTGAGCAGGCCCAGCCCGGGCACGGACTCGCCCTCGTCCAGCTCGGCCCCCGCCTCGTCGATCAGCTTCCGGCCTAGCATCTGGTAACCGCCGCACACGCCGAGGACGACGGTGCCCTCCCGGGCGGCTCGGACGATCTCCTCGTCCATGCCGTGCCGGCGGAGCTCCTCCAGGTCGGAGACCGTGGTGCGGGTGCCGGGGAGGATGACGGCGTCCGCCCCCTCGGGTAGGGAGTCGCGGGGGTCCACGAACTCGACGCGGACGTCGGGTTCCATGGCCAGGGGTTCGAAGTCGGTGAAGTTGGCGATGCGGGGGAGTCGGACGACGGCCACGTGCACGGTGCCGCGGCCGGGGGAGTGGGCGTCCAGGGCCTCGGAGTCCTCCCAGGGCATCCAGAAGTCCTCGACGAATCCGAGGGTGCCCAGGTACCGGACGTTGAGCCGGCGTTCGAGCTCGCGGATCCCGGGCTTCAGGAGGGACTCGTCGCCCCGGAACTTGTTGAACAGGAAGCCCTTGATGAGCCGGCGCCAGCGCTCGGGGAGGAGTTTGATCGTCCCGTAAACGGCGGCGAATGCCCCGCCCCGGCTGATGTCGGCGACGAGCACCACGTCCGCGTCCAGAAGCTCCGCCACGCGCAGGTTCGCGATGTCGGTGTCGAGGACGTTGATCTCGGCCGGCGAGCCGGCGCCCTCCGCCACGATGACCTCGTGCTCCTCGGTGAGTCGCTCCGCCGATTCCTGCACGGCCTCCCAGGGCTCGTCCAGGGCGATCCGGCGGTACTCGTCGTACGTCATGGTGTCCAGGGGGCGGCCGTGCACGATGACCTCGGAGCGGCGCTCGCCGCGGGGCTTGAGCAGCACCGGGTTGTGGTGGATCGAGGGGTCCAGCCCGGCCATGCGGGCCTGGAAGGCCTGGGCGACGGCGATCTCCCCGCCCTCCCGGGCGACGTAGGAGTTCAGTGACATGTTTTGGGACTTGAACGGGGCCACGTCCACCCCGCGCCGGCGCAGGTAGGCGCATAGGGCGGCGGTGAGGAAGGACTTACCGGAGTTGGAGCAGGTCCCCACGAACATGATTGCGGTCAAGGTCAGCCCCGGTTTAGTCGACCGTAACTCGGGCTAATTTCTGCCGTCGGGTCGGATGCGGAGGGGGCGGTCCCCGGTACCTATTTCTCGGTCGGGGACGGCGCCCGGTGGGGTGGTTCAGGGTTGACGGGGTTGAGGCGCGCGATCCGGTGGTTTCGGTCGCTGAGCGGGTGGAGGGCCGCGGTCGTGTACGTGGTCCTCGGCGTGGCGCTGGGGTACGGGCTCCGGTACGGGCTGGGGTTCGTCCTGGGCACGCCGGACCCGGTGGTGACGGTGATCTCGGAGAGCATGTACCCGTACTACAACGTGGGTGACGTGCTGGTGGTCGTGGGCGTGCCGTACGGCGAGATCCGCCGGGGGGACGTGGTGGTGTACCGGTTGCCGGGCCGGTCGGTGCCGATCGTGCACCGGGTGATCGCGAAGACGCCTCGGGGCGTGGTCACGAAGGGGGACAACAACCCGCTGCCGGACCCGTGGTCGCCGGTGCCGCCGAAGTACATCAGCGGGAAGGTGGTGCTGCGGATCCCGTACGTGGGGTACCCGAAGGCGCTGCTGGATCGGTACCTGTACGGGGCGGGGTAGGCTACTCCTCGACCCGCGGGGCCAGGTAGAACTTCAGCCGGCCCTCGCCGGCGGGACCGATCCGGAACTCGAGCTCCAGCGGCATGTCCTCGCCGAGCCGGATGATGACGCTCTCGGCGCCCTGGGCGGCCTGGATCATGTCCTTCAGGTAGTCCAGCGGGTAGGCCGTCTCCACGTTCTCCTCGGCGTCGAAGCTCAGCAGGGCCTCGGCGCCCTCCCTCACCTTCGGCTGCACCACGCCCCGCTCGCCCTCCGCCTTGAAGTAGAACGTCCCGTCCTCCACGCCGACCTTCACGGTGTCGCTGACCAGGTCCGCGTCCCGCACGGCGTCCTGCACGAAGTCCGGGACCACCGTGACCTCCACCGTGTAGTCCAGCTCGGGCTCGTCCGGGATGTCCTCGACCTCGATGCTCCGCAGCCGGAACTCGCGCTCGTAGCCGCCCGAGGCCAGCTTCACGATCACCTCATCCTCGCTCTCCGCCTCCAGGGTGAACTCGTCCGTGACCCGCGCCCGCCGGACGATGCGGGTCACCTCCTCCATGTCCAGCCCGTAGATCAGCTCGTCCTCCTCCGTCGGGGCCTCGTACTCGTCGAACATCTCCCAGGGCATCTCGAGCACGGCCATGGCGATGTGCGAGGCGTCCATCGCCCGGGACAGGATCCCCTTGTCCGGAGAGACGATCAGCGGGGCCTCCTCCACGACCTTGCCGGCCGCGTTGAACGCGTACTTGAAGTACCTGGCCTCCTCCTGGTACGCCCGGAACAGGGTCATGCGCTCGCCCCCGGCCGGGTTCGGCGGGGAGGCTGTTTATTCTTGATGGGTCACCCGGCGCACGTCCCGCCAGAGCTCGGGCTCCAGGTTCAGCCGCTGCACGGCGTGCGGCTCGAGCGTGATCCGGTCCTCGCCCGCGTCGATCACGACGCCGAAGACGCGGACCACCTCACCCCGCTTCGGTGTCTCCTCGATCCGCTCCCCGCGCTCGTCCCTCACCTCCATCGTCTCCGTCGGGGGGCACCTCACGATCCTCCTCCCGTCGTCGATCGTCAGCGGATCCTCGCTCACCACGATCCCCGTCACCACCACCCGATCCCCGGGCTCCGGACTCCCGCTCGGAGGCTCGTACATCCTCACCACCCCGGTCGGACTCGGACTTCCCCTCAGCCTCCCGTTCCACCTCCTCGAGCAGGTCCGCCGCGCGCTTCACGCACCGCAGTGCCCTCAGGGCGTAGGTGAGCGCGTTGTACTTGGCCGGGATGCGCTCGGACCCCTCCTCCAGGTACTTCTCCGCCTTCCTCAGCAGCCCCAGCGCGGCCCGCACCTTCTCGTTCTTCCGGAACTTCAGGGCCCCCATCCCCGCCATCACCGTCCCCGACAGGAACCCGGAGACGATCGCGAAAAAGCGGTCGCACAGGGCCGGGTTGTCCGTCTCCGGGAGCCGAGGTGGCTCCGAGAAACCGTTCAAGGCGTAGGAGGAGATCGTGAGCACGGCCGCCCCCAGGGCCAGCAGCGCGGCCCCCTCTACCTCCCTCCTCAATCCACAATCCCCGCGTCCCGGAGCATCCTGTAGTGGTCGAAGGCCAGGTCCTCGGGGGACAGCTCACCCGGATCCACCACCTCCACGTCGGCCGCGTCGGAGCCAGCCCGCAGCTCGCCCCCCTCCACCCTGCAGAGGAAGCACACGGAGACGACGTGCCCGCGGGGGTCCCGGTCGGGGTCCGAGTACACGCCCACGAGCCGCTCGGGCCTGACCCTCAGCCCGGTCTCCTCGCGGACCTCGCGGACCACGGCCTCCTCCACGGTCTCGCCGCACTCCACGAACCCGCCGGGCAGGGCCAGCCGGCCCTTGAACGGCTCGCGTCCCCGCCGGATCAGCACGATCCCGCCCTCGTAGGGGACGATCCCGTCGACGGCGAGGGCGGGGGCCGGGTACCGGCCCTTGCACACGCAGAAGCATTTGGTTTTCCCGGTCATCCGATCACCCCGGGAGTGCCACGTGCTCGTTTCCTATCCGCACCCTCCTTAGCCCCGCCACCTCCCGGGCGAGCCGCTCGGCCGTCTCCAGCTCCGACCTCAAAGGCGGGCGGGCGGACAGCTTGTACTCCGGGAAGTACGCTAGGATCGTGAACGGGATGTCCCGGTCGACCTGGGCAACGTGGTGCGCGATGCGCAGGATCTGGTCCGCCTCCACGTGCCCGGGGATGTAGAGCGTGCACACCTCCACCACGATGTCGTGCTCCCGGAGCAGTTCCACGCTCTCGAGCGTGTAGCGGTTGGTGGCCCCCGTGAGCCTTCGGTGCGTCTCCTCGTCCCAGGCCTTGATGTCCAGCCACACGGAGTCGAGGCCGGCCGCGGCCAGCTCCTCCACGTGCTCCCTCACGAGCCCGAACCCGTTGCTCTCGAGCAGCACCCACAGGTCGTCGGTCTCGCGCTTGAGCGCCCGGATCGCCTCGACGTAGAAATCGGGCCGGCAGGTGAGGTCGCCGCCCGTGAACGCGACGATGTTGCGGGCCGGTCCCCACCCCTGCGGGCTGAGGACGAGGTCGTCCGGATCGACCCGGCCCGGGCACCAGTCGGGCCGCTCCCCCAGCACGCACCGACCGCACCCGAGGCAGAGGTCGTGGGCGTGGAACGCCGTGGCCCGCTCCCGGGGTTCCCACACGGTCACCCGCTCCCGGTACTCGAGCGCGCGCTCGACGAAGTCCTCGGGGCTCCACCAGGTGCCTACCGGGCGCTGCGTGAACCGCCAGGAGTGGCAGAACTTGCACTCCCAGTTGCAGCAGCTCTGGTACACGGAGTAGTAGTGCTCCGGCCGGGACAGGTGGGCGTCGTGGATCAGGCGCCTGCCGTCCTTAAGCCCGGCCCGGCAGGCGGGCTTCCCCTGCACCTCGCACCGCTCGGCCCGCTCGTACCCCAGCTCAACCATCCTGCAGGTCAACCTCGACCGGGATCCCCAGCCGACGTGCCTCCTTCACGATCTCCGACGGGGGGAGGTTCACCACCTCGCGGACGCTTTCAAGGGCTTCGCGATCCAGCCGGTCGAGCCCTTTTAACTCGAGCCGGAGCCGGCGCCGGGCGAACCGGGGCGATTGCACGCTGAGGACGGCCTCCCGGAGGCTCTCACCCTCCACCAGCACCCGGCACAGCGCCTCGACCAGCGCGTTGATGCGGTCGGGGACCCCCTCGACGCGGCCGCGGAGCGTGATCTTGCGCCGGATCACGTCGGCCGGGATCCCGGGGGCCAGCTTCTCGGTCCAGCCCTGCATGTTGTCGTCCACGATGCCGCCCAGCGCGAAGACGTCGTAGCGCCGCAGGTCCCGCTCCGTCAGCTCCTCCTCCGCGTTCGGGTCGAGCAGCACGACGCGGTCCTCACCCAGCCTCGAGAGCAGCGTCTCCCAGTCCGAGAAGCCCCCCTCGAACGTCGGGAACGCCCGGGCGAACCGCTCGCGGGCCTCCGGCGGGGCGTTGACGAGGGTGAGGTGCCGGTCGGAGAGGTACCGTCGGAGGGTGGACGCGGTGACCGCGGTCTGCCGGATCAGGTTCGTCCGGCCGAACCGGGAGTGCTCCCCCCAGAACCGGAGGTCCACGACGAAGTGCGGGCGGGCCGGGTACTCGGGGAGCCGGGCCTGCAGCTCCTCGGCCGGGATCTCGGCGTCCCGGGAGGCGGTCGTCCGGTAGTCGGACCTCTCCCCCTCCCCGGGCACGGTGAGCCTCAGCCCTCTCCAGCCGGTGATCGATCGGACGGGCACCTCCTCCGGGTCGAACCCCAGCCCCTTCCGGGCCGCGTACAGCGCGAACCGGTTCACCGCGGCGCGCCCGGTCGCCCGGCCCGTCTTGTACCCTCGCGGCAGGAGGAGGCGACCCCGACCCAGCAGCCCGAGCAGCGCCTCGGCCGGGGTCGCGATCCGGGCCGTCATCTAGCCTCCTTCACCCCGCGGGCGCTCGATCCTCAGCTCTCGGAGTCCCTTGAGCCCGCGCAGCTCGCGCAGGACCTCCTCGTGAACCACGTTCTCCGCCTCGAAGCGCATCACGGCGATCCCGTCGACGACCTGCAGCTCGGTCTCCAGGATGTTCACCCCGGCCCGGGCGAACCGCTCGGACACGTCCGCCAGCAGGCCCGGTCGGTCCTTCGCCTTCACGGTGATCCTCGCGCGGGAGCCGCCGCGGCGGACCAGCCGCACCCGACCCTCGGAGCGGACCAGGACGACGGAGTCGCAGGTGGGGTACACGCCGCCCCCGCGGCCGGGCTTGGTGCGGACGAGCCCCAGGTCCTTGAGGATCTTGATGTACCGGTCCATCGTGCTGCGGTGCAGCCCGAGCCGCTGGGCGAGCTCGGAGACGGTGGTGCCCGGGTTCTCCACCACGAGCTTCAGGATGTCCCGGGCCCGCCCCCGCAGGTGCACGGCCCGTAACCCCCGTCGGTATTTTCACAAAAGCACGTCGTGGGATAAAGGCGCGTCGGGGTCTCGATGCCCGCGGACTGGATCCCGGATTCCCCCGACGAGCTCTTCCGGCGGATCCGCTCCGGCGAGGTGATCGA
The DNA here is from genome assembly GCA_027064305.1 of Methanobacteriota archaeon. GTDB lineage: Archaea > JAADCQ01 > Methanopyri > Methanopyrales > Methanopyraceae > Methanopyrus. Next base: position 12,378 of record JAMOPY010000004.1, on the reverse strand, counting down.
GCTCGGTCAGAACACCAACCGGCTCGGGCCGCCGGAGGAGGTTCGGAGGGCCGTGGTGCGGGCCGCCCTGGAGGCCCCGTACAACGTGTACACGAACCCGCGCGGGGACGTGCGACTGCGCCGGAGCGTCCTGGAGTACTTCGGGCTGGAGGATGACGAGTTCGAGGCGGTGATCACGAACGGGGCGATCGAGGGCGTGCACGCCACCATCCGGGCGCTGGCGAGCAACGGGGTGGCCGTGACTCCGGACCCCGGGTACAAGACGATCGACGGGATGATGATGGCCGAGGGGGTGGAGGTGCAGGAGGTGGACGTGTACTCCCCGGAGGTCGGATACAAGATGACCGCGGAAGCGGTCCAGGAGGCGCTCGACGGGCGGCTGAAGGACCTCGACCTGATCTTCGTGATCAACCCGCTGAACCCGCTGGGCAGCAGCCTCAACGAGCGCGAGCTCCGGGCCCTGGTCGAGCTGGCCCAGGACGCCGACGCGTTCCTCGTGCACGACTGCACGTACCGGGACTTCGCCCCGCACCGGCCCGTGGCCTGCGAGATGGATCCGGAGCGCTGCGTGGACCTGTACAGCTTCTCCAAGACCTACGGGATGGCGGGGCTCCGGGTGGGGGCCATCGTCGGGGAGAAGCGGCTGCTGGAGCAGATCTGCCGGTACAAGGTGAGCAAGCTCGGAATCAACGCCATCGCGCAGGAGGCGGCCATCACCGCCCTGCGCGTGCGGGATCGGTGGGTGCCGAGGCTCGTGCGCGAGACGCGCCGGAACCAGCGGCTGATCAAGCGCGAGTGCGAGGGGGACGGCGTGAAGATCCCGGTGTATCCCTCCCACGCTAACTGCCTGGTCCTGGACTTCTCAGAGTACGAGCATCTGGACTCTCGCACCGTGGTGGGCAAGCTTTACACGGAGCACCGCATCTTCGTTCGCACCGGGTACTACACGAGCACGCGGCACGGGCGCGGGTTCATCCGCGTGGCCTTCTCCGCGCCCCGGGAGGACATCGAGCGGTTCTGCGAGGCCTTCAACGAGGTGATCGGGGAGCTGGTCCGGTCTTGACCGTGATCCTGGAGGACGAGGTCCTGAGGGCGCTGCGGAGGAGGGGCATCGAGGTCCCGGAGTACGCCGTGCTGGAGTCGCCGGAGGAGGCGCGCGACCTGGACCTCGACCCGCCGTACGTGGTGAAGCTGCTGCACCCGAAGGTCACGCACCGGGCCCGGGAGGGGGCCATCCGGACCGCCGTGCCGTCCCGGCGCGACGTCGAGGAGTTCTCGCGGACGCTCTTGGATCGGTGGCCGGACGGCCGGATCATGGTGCAGCGGCACGTGGACACGGTCGGCGGGGTCGAGGCCTTCCTGGGGATCAAGCGGGATCCCACCTTCGGCCCGGTGATCCTCCTCGGGCTGGGGGGCGGGCTCGTGGAGGAGCTGGGCGCGTACATCGTCCGGCGGCCGCCCCTAGAGCCCGAGGAGCTGGAGCGGGCCCTGCGCCGGGTGCCCGGGGGCCGATCGCTGCTCTCCGAGCTGAGCGCCGAGGACCTGTGCGACGTGGCGCACCGGGCGTTGAGGGCCTACCGGGAGGAGGGGTGGACGGAGCTGGACGTTAACCCGATGCTGCTACGGGACGGGGAGGCGGTGGCGCTGGACGGCCTGGCCCGGGAGTGATCAGCCGAGGAGCCGTCGGACCAGCGCGACCCCGCGGCGCGCTCCCTCCACGCTCTTCACCTCGATCACGGGCAGCTCGCCGGCCTCCAGCGCCTCGCCCAGCTCGCGCTCCCGGAGGATCCCCTCGCCCGGGGGCCGGTGCTCGTCCCGGTCCCCCGAGTTATCGTGCACGTGAATCACGCAGGGCTCGAGCTCCTCCAGGTAGGGGAGCGGCGAGCCCTCGCACGTGAGCGCGTGGCCGACGTCCAGCGCGAAGCGGCAGCCGCTGGCCCGGACGATCTCCGCAATCTCCTCCGGGCTCGAGCCCAGCAGGAGCTCGTGGTCGGGCATGTTCTCCACGGCGGGCACGAGACCCTCCTTCCTCACGACCCGTCTCACCTCGCGCAGCGCCTCGATGCAGAGGTCCAGGGCGAGGTCCCGGTCGTCCACGGTGACCGGGGTGAGGTGGCCCGGGTGCACGACGACGTACCGGGCCCCCAGGTCCCTCGCGAGCTCGGCCGACCGGCGCAGGACGTCGAGCGCGTACTCGCGGTGATGATCGCTGGGCGTGGCGAGGTTCACGTCCGCGAAGGGGGCGTGCACGGACTCCACGTCGACGGTCAATCGTCCGGGGTCGAGCCGGGAGGGTTGGTGCGACCCCTCCAGAATCAGCTCCACCCCGTCGGCCCCGGTGAGGCCGGGAAGCTCGTTGATTCGCCCCGTGTCCGCCCACCAATCGCCAACGCTTAAGGAGGAGACGGCCACCCTCATGCCGGGCCCCGGTTCGATCGGGGTCGGGGCCCGGGTTAAGGTGTCGGGGGAGACTCCGGTTGATCGTGGAGATCGCCGTGTACCCGCTGGGTACCGGGTCCACGAGCTTCAGTCGGGAGGTGGCCTCGGTCGTTCGGGCCCTGGAGGAGGGCGGCTTCGAGCCCGAGGTGGGGCCCATGGGTACCGTGGTGGAGGCGGAGGACCTCGAGGAGGCGTTGGAGGCGATTCGGGTCGCCCACGAGGAGGCCGTGAAGCACGCGGATCGGGTCGTGCTCATGGTCCGGATCGACGATCGGCGCGATCGGGAGGTGACGGCCAGGGGGAAGGTGGAGGCGGTGAAGCGCCGGCTTCAGGAGGAGTAGTACAGCTCGACGGCCCTCGCCAGCAGCTCGGTTAGGACCCTCTCCGAGGTCTCCGTGACCGTGCGGGCGGTCTCGGTGTCCGTACCTCGGGCGGCGATGTAGACCTCCTCGCCCAGCTCGAAGCGCCCGGCGAACACCTCCTCCCCCTCGCAGGATCCGTACACCTCCACGGCCTCGCCTCGGGGCAGGTCCTCCCGCTTCTCCGCCCGGATGATGCGGGGGCGGCGGTTCATCACGTCCCGGAGCTCGCGCTCCAGCCGCTCCTTCGCCTGGAGGACGGAGTCGTCGTCCACGCTTCGGGAGATCTCGGATTCCTCGGTGGAGAACCGGAACCGGCCGTCCCGGTAGCTGAGGTAGGCCCGCTCCGGAAGGAGCTCGTCGTCCAGGGCGGTGAAGAGGACCCGGTCGGGCAGGGCGGTGAGGTACAGGTGGCGCATGCCGACCGGGCCCCGGGTTTCGGTGCGGTGCCGAGGCTTTTGTGGGGTTCCCCGAAACCCCTTTGTCCAAATCGTTACGGGAATCGTAACGTACCGGCGCGGCGGTCAGGGGCCGGATCTCACGTCCAGGTACCGGTGCACGATGACGATGCACTGGTCGGCGTGGTAGGGGACCGGACCCAGGGAGATCACGGCGTCGGCCCGGCGGCGGAGGAGCTCGTCCTGCTCCGGGGTGGTGCCCTCGTGGTCCCCGAGCACGAACACCGCGTCCTCCTCGGGGTCCACCTCCTCCAGCGGCTTTCCGTCCTCGCAGAGGTAGTAGAGGGTGGCGCCGCTCAGCTCGTCCAGGAGCTCCTCGAGGTCCAGCCTTCGGACGTAGAAGCCGGGGTGCGGTTCCGTCCCGGGCTCGGCGGCCAGGGCGCGTCGGAGGTGGATGGCGGTGGTCCGCTCGTCCGGGTACAGGCGCCGCACCCGGCGCCCGGTGACCGTGATCAGCTTGGGAGGGTCGTCCGGGCCGCGGAGGAGCAGGTGGACGACGGAGTCCGTGCGCACGCCGTGAGAGTAAAGCAGGGCCTGGGTGGTCACGCGGCAGACGAGGTCGAAGCGGCCGGAGCCGGGAAGGTCCTTCAGGCGGACGCGCTCCGGGGTGGTGGGGGCCTCGTTGAAGATCACGAGGAACTCCCTCACGTTACGACCCCCGTAACGATTGGCCGGGGGCGTGGGGAGGGGGTTAGGAGGCCTCGGCCTTCTCGATGAGCTCGTTGAACTCCTCCTCCATCCGCTCTCGGATCTTGCGGATCTCGTCCACCGCCTCCTCGTTCGGGATCTCCTTCATCCGGGCGATGTCGTCGATCACCTTCATCTCCAGGATGTCGTCGATGGACACGCCCTTGTCCAGGGCCTCCTCCGCCAGGTCCCGGAAGTGGAGGATGGTCTTCAGCATCTCGTACTGCTTCTCCGGCGGGCAGTACGTGTCCACCTCGTGGAACGCGTTCTGCTGCAGGAAGTCCTCCCGGATCATGCGGGCGACCTCGAGGATCAGGCGCTCGCTCTCCGGCAGCGCGTCCGGGCCGACCAGCTGGACGATCTCCTCCAGCTCCGACTCGCGCTGTAGGAGCTCCATCGCCTCGTCGCGCAGCTTCCGCCAGTCCTTGCCCACGTTCTCGTGCCACCAGTCCTCCACGTCGTCCAGGTACAGCGAGTAGGACTGCAGCCAGTTGATCGCCGGGAAGTGCCGCCGGTCCGCCAGCTTGGAGTCCAGCGCCCAGAACACCTTCACGATCCTGAGCGTGTTCTGCGTCACCGGCTCCGAGAAGTCGCCGCCCGGCGGGGAGACCGCGCCCACGACCGTGACGGAGCCGATCCGGTCGTCGGAGCCGAGGCACACGACGCGACCGGCCCGCTCGTAGAACTCGGCCAGCCGGGACGCCAGGTACGCCGGGTAGCCCTCCTCGCCCGGCATCTCCTCCAGCCGGCCGGAGATCTCTCGCAGGGCCTCGGCCCACCGGGACGTGGAGTCCGCCATCAGCGCCACGTCGTAGCCCATGTCCCGGTAGTACTCGGCCATGGTGATGCCCGTGTAGATGCACGCCTCCCGCGCGGCCACGGGCATGTTCGAGGTGTTCGCGACCAGGATGGTGCGCTCCATCAGGGGCTTGCCCGTGCGCGGGTCCTCCAGCTCCGGGAAGTCCTCCAGCACCTCCGTCATCTCGTTGCCGCGCTCGCCGCACCCGATGTACACGACGACCTGCGCGTCCGCCCACTTCGCCAACTGCTGCTGGGTGACCGTCTTACCGCTCCCGAACGGGCCGGGGATGGCCGCAGTACCGCCCTTGGCGACCGGGAAGAACGTGTCGATCACGCGCTGCCCCGTGATCAGGGGCTCCTCCGGGTCGAGCTTGCGCTTGTACGGTCGGGGCCGGCGCACCGGCCACTCCTGGTACATCTTAACCTCGTGCTCCTCACCCTCCTCGTCCTCGATGACCGCGATCGTCTCCTCGACCGTGTACTCGCCCTCGTCCGCGATCTCGATCACCTCGCCCGAGATCCCGGGCGGGACCATGATCCTGTGCTCGATGAGCTCGGTCTCGGGCACGGTGCCCAGGATGTCGCCCTCCTCCACCTTATCCCCTTCCTTCACCTTCGGCGTGAACTCCCACTTCTTCTTCCGGTCCAGGGCCGGCAGCATGACGCCGCGCTCGACGAAGTCGCCGACCTCCTTCCGGACCTCGGGCAGCGGGCGCTGGATGCCGTCGAAGATCTGGGTCAACAGGCCCGGGCCCAGCTCCACGGACAGCAGCTCACCCGTGCCCCGGACCGGCTCGCCCGGCTGCAGGCCGGCCGTCTCCTCGTACACCTGAATCGTGACCCGGTCGCCCTCGACGTTGATGACCTCACCGATCAGCCCCTCGTCCCCGACCCGGAAAACCTCGTACATCCGCGCGCCCTCGCATCCCACCGCCTCGACCACCGGTCCCGCCACCTTCACGATCTCGCCCTTCACCTGAGCCATGCTAGGACCGCCCCTGCCCCTCGATCTTCTCGACGTCGATCTCGACGCCCACCGCTCTCTTAACGATTTCCTCGATCTCGACCTCCTCCTTCGGACCCTCCGGACCGGGCACGGTCACGAAGATGGGGGTCGCCTCCCCGCGCGAGAGCTTCTCCTCCTGGATCTCCTCGATGACCTCCTTCGCCTCCTCCGCGACGTCCTCGGTGAGTATGATCACGCCCACCTCCGGGTCCGAGGCCAGCTCGCGGACGGCCTCCTTCGGGTCCACCTCACCGGCCTCGATCGTGCGCACGCCGGCGAGCCGGAAGCCCGGGGCGACCCGGTCGTCGACGATCGCGGCCACGACGTACGACATGAGGTCGGCCCCCCTACACCGGGGCGAACCCCACGTCGGCCACCTTCGCGTTGACCAGCGCGATCAGGTTGTCAACCTCCCGCTGCTTGGCGTACACGGACTGGACGATCGCGGGAGCGCCCACGATGTCCGACTGGACGAAGTCCAGGACCGTCTCGTACCGGGCGCGCCGGACGGCCCGGTCCAGGACGTCCGCGCTCCCGGACTCCGAGTACTCCTCCAGCGCGTCCCGCAGGTACCGGCCGAAGGAGGTGCCGGACACCTGCTCCACCACCTCGCTCGGATCCTCCGCCTCCGCCAGCTCCCTCCTACGCCACTCCGCGAGCTCCCAGCCCCCGTCGGCCATGGCCCGGAGCACCGTGTCGGGGTCCAGCCCCATCAGGGCGCCGCGGAGCGCCACCTCCACGTTGTACAGGTCGATCTCCAGCCCGAGCAGCCGGGCGAGCTCCTCTCCCACCTCCTCACCGGTCGCCAGGTCCCACAGGTACTCGTAGTAGGCCCGGTCCAGCGCGAGCTCGACGGGCAGCAGGGAGCCCGTCTCCTCGTACTCCCGCAGCGCGTCCTCCAGGCCCCGGTCGTACGGGGTGCCTCGCAGCCGCTCGAGGACCTCCTGCACCGACTTCGCGTCCCGAACCTCCCGCCACGTGTCCTCCTCCAGCAGGACGGGCCGATCCACGAGCTCGCCGGGCTCCTCGCCCGCGTGCAGGGCGCGGATCACGGCCTTCAGATCCTCCAGCTCGTACCGGGCCATCAGGGCCTTGACCATCGCCTCCACGTCCTCCGGACCGGACTCGGCCAGCCGGTCCATCACGGCCTCCACGGCGCGCCGCTTGATGGCCACCTCAACCGGCTCCGTGTTCCCCCGCATCATTGGCCTGACCCGATCCGGCTCGATCCCCAGCTCCTCCAGCCGGGTCGCCAGGTCGCGCAGCGAGGCCTCCCTCAGCTCCTCGAACTCCTCCACCTCCAGCGTCTCGGCCTCCAGGGCCTTGGCCTTGGGCAGCGGGTAGGCGTACGGGGCGTACCTCCAGACCACGTCGGTGATCGGGATGGAGAGCACGATGGAGAGCACCGTGACGAGCGCGAGCACGCCGACCGCGATCAGCACGTAACCCTGGGTGGAGAGGTGAAGCAGGTCCACGGGGCCCTAGCCCCCGAAGAGCGCGTCCGAGACCCTCCGCACCAGCTCGGACCTCATCCTCCGCATCCGGGCCTCCACGGAGTTGTCGAACACCTCGGACCCGTCCTCGCTCTCCGCGATCACCCCGCCCAGGATGTCCACCGGGTCCCCCAGCTCAACCTCCTTGTCCACCTCCACGCGCACGTCCGGGAGGAGCTCCTCCATCGCCTCCCGATCGCGCTCGTTGACCCGGAGGATCACCTTGTCCGCCGAGATCGCCCGGGCGGCTTCCACCGCCGCCCGCTCCAGGAACTCCAGGTAGCGGCGGCTCCCCTCCTCACTCAGCTCCCGGATCCGCCCCCGGGCCCGCTCCAGCGCCTCCTCGATGCACTCCTCCTTCGCCTGAAGCTTCAGCTGCCGGGCCTCCAGCCGCGCCTGCGCGATCTCCCGACGCTTCCGGGTCTCCGCCTCCCGGCGGGCCCGGTCCAGGATCTCCCGACGCCGCTCCTCGGCCTCCCTCCTCGCCTTTTCCAGGATCTTCTCCGCCTCCTCCTCCGCCTCCTTCACGATCTCCTCCGCCTCGCGCTCGGCCTCCTCCAGGATCCTCTCCTCCAACTCCTTCAGACCCATCCCGGCGCGCCCCCGAGGGGGATTAGGTGGCGGCGAGCGCGGCGAAGACGATCAGGATCGCGATGAGGAGCCCGTAGATCGCCTGGGTCTCCGGGAGCACCGAGAAGATCAGCGAGCGACCGAACGCCTCCTCCCGCTTGGTCATCGAGGCGGAACCCCGGGCCGAGGTCACGCCCTGTCCCACGCCGGACAGCCCGGCGAACCCCACGGAAACCCCGGCCCCGAGCGCCGCGAGACCGGCGGCCAGGTTCGCCTTCGGCGAGCCGCTGAGCAGCCCCGCCGTCGACATGCCAATGATGGCGATGAGCATCCCGTAGATGGATCGCGTCTCCGGGAGGATCGAGAGGATCAGGGACCGGGCGAACAACTCGGCCCGCTCGGACAGGGCGCCCGTACCGCCCGCCGCCGCGATCCCCTGACCGATCCCGGACGTACCGGCGACGCCGACCGCTAGGCCCGCTCCCAGCGCCACCAGGCCGGCCGCGACGCTGACCCCGCTCGCGCTGGTCATGACCGGCAGCAGCGCCAGGATACCGATCAGGAGCCCGTAGATGGACTGGGTCTCTGGGAGGATGGAGAACACGATCGACCGGCCGAACAGCTCGGAACGCTCCCGCACGGCGGTCGCGCCGGCGGCGGCGGAGAGTCCCTGACCGATACCGGAGCTACCCGCGATGCCGACCGCGAGGCCGGCCCCCAGGGCCGCCAGCCCGGCGCCCAGCGACGGTGACTTCGTGCCGCCCAGGATGCCCAGGAACATCATCACCAGGATCGCGATGAGGAGTCCGTAGATCGCCTGGGTCTCCGGGAGCACCGAGAAGATCAGCGAGCGACCGAACAGCCCCGGGTCGCGCACGACGTTGCCGATGCCGGCGGCCGCGGTGACGCCCTGGCCCACGCCGGACAGGCCCGCCATTCCGATCCCCACGCCCGCGCCGAGCGCCGCGAGACCGACCGCCGCGTTGCCGCTGAACGACCCACTCATCACGCCCAGACCGACCATCACCAGGATCGCGACGAGCAGGCCGTAGATGGATCGCGTCTCCGGGAGGATGGAGAAGATCAGCGATCTACCGAAGGAGCCCGGGTCCCGCTCGAGGGCCCCGATGCCGCCGGCCGCCGCGATCCCCTGGCCGATCCCGGAGAAGCCGGCGATTCCAACCGCGAGGCCCGCTCCGAGCGCGGCCAGTCCCGCGGCCACCGGGGCGCTGGCCTTCAGGGCGAACGTGGTCAGCAGGATCGCGATGAGGAGCCCGTAGATGGACTGGGTCTCCGGGAGGATGGAGAACACGATCGACCGACCGAACAGCTCGGGGCGCTCGGACGAGGCGCTCGCGCCACCCGCCGCCGCGATCCCCTGACCGATCGCGGAGCTTCCCGCCAGTCCGACGGCGAGGCCGGCGCCGAGCGCGATCAGGCCGGCCCCGGCGCTCACTCCACCCGCTCCTCCGCCCAGAACGCCGCAGGTCATCATCACCAGGATCGCGGTGAGCAGGCCGTAGATCGCCTGCGTCTCCGGGAGCGCCGAGAAGATGATCGCCCGGCTGAAGAAGCCCTCGTCCTTCACCAGGGTGGCGGAGCCGCTGGCGGCGGCGAAGCCCTGACCGATCCCCGAGACTCCCACGAGCCCCACGGCGAGGCCGGCCCCGACCATCGCCAGTCCGGCTCCGAACGCGCCGGACTTGAACGCTGAGATCGCCAGGATCGCGACGAGTAGGCCGTAAATGGCCCGCGTCTCCGGGAGGATAGACAGGACCAGGGATCGAGCGAACAGCTCGTTTCTCTCCACCGTGGCCTTGACGCCGCCGGCCGCCGCGATCCCCTGACCGATCCCGGACGTGCCCGCGAACCCGACCGCCAGCCCGGCCCCGAGCACGGCCAGCGCGGTCGCCAGGTTCGCCTTGGTGCCCACCAGGAACGCGGCGATGATGGCGGTGAGCAGCCCGTAGATGGCCTGGGTCTCGGGGAGTACCGAGAGCACGAGCGCTCGACCGAACAGTTCCTCCCTCCTGAGGATGCCGGAGATCCCGCTCGCGGCGGCGATCCCCTGACCGATCCCGGACGTGCCGGCGATGCCGACCGCTAGGCCCGCGCCCAAGGCCAGGATTCCGGCCGCCAGGGACATCGACGGGCTCATCAGCGAGAACATTACCAGGATCGCGACGAGTAGGCCGTAGATCGCCTGCGTCTCCGGAAGCACCGAGAATACCAGCGCCCGACCGAAAATACCCTCATCCTCGGCCATGGCCTTGATGCCGCTCGCGGCGGCGATGCCCTGACCGATCCCGGAGGTGCCGGCCAGTCCGACGGCGAGACCTGCTCCCAGGGCCGCCAACCCGGCGCCCAGGGAGGCGGGGCCGCCGCCCAGGATACCCAGGATCTGGGCGATCAGTACCGCCACCAGCAGGCCGTAGATGGCCTGGGTCTCGGGGAGTACCGAGAACACGAGCAGCCGGCCGAACAGCTCCTCCTTTCGCATGATCGCGGAGATGCCGCTGGCGGCGGCGATCCCCTGACCGATGCCGGACGTGCCCGCTAGACCGACGGCCAGTCCGGCCCCCACCGCTGCGAGCCCGGTGCCCAGGGAGACCTTGACCGAACCGCCGCCCAGCATCCCGGCCCCAACCAGGATGATGATGCCGACGAGTAGGCCGTAAATGGCCTGGGTCTCCGGGAGGACGGAGTACACGATGGCGCGGCCGAAGAGGGCCTCGTCCTTGAGCATCGCCCCGATCCCGCTCGCGGCGGCGATCCCCTGACCGATCCCCGAGATACCGGCCAGTCCGACGGCGAGACCTGCTCCCAGCGCGGCCAGGGCGGCGCCCATGGTGATCGTCTTGGCGGCGCCCAGGAAGCCGATGCCCACGAGGATGAGGATCGCGATGAGGAGCCCGTAGATCGCCTGGGTCTCCGGGAGGACGGAGAAGACGATGGCCTTGCCGAAGGCCCGCTCGTCCTCCGCCACCGCGCCGGCGCCGGCCGCGGCGGCGATCCCCTGGCCGATACCGGAGCCTACCCCCGCCACGCCCGCCGCGATGCCCGCGCCTATGGCGGCGATCGCGAGCTCGGTGCTGACCATTCGGCTCACCCCGTTACGCGCGGATCTTCAGGTGCTTGCCCTTGATCCTGAGGGGGTCGAACGGCTTTCCTCCACCCTCGTAGAACTTGCTGAAGAACTCCACGTAGTGGAGTCGGAGGCTGTGCACGAAGCCGCCGAGCCCGTTCATCGCCATGTTGAAGACGTGCCCGATGACCAGGATGATTGCGGCCATGATGACGCCGAGGGCTCCTCCGGCGCCTTTCGCCATCTTGGCCAGGAGGTTCACGACGAGGGCGATGCCGGCCGTGGACAGGCAGCCGGCGAGGAGTCGCGAGTAGGAGAGCACGTCACCCATGAGTCCGATCACGTCGAGCACGCTCATCAGCGCCTCCATCACCTCGCCCTGGGTTAGGGAGGCGAGGATCACGAGCAGGACGCCGATACCGAGCAGTCCACCGCCCGCGTAGGTCACCGGGCTGTGGAGGCCGAGCTTCGTCGCGCCCGCCACCAGCATCACGCCGCCGATCAGGACGAGGAACCAGGACAGGTGGTCACCCAGGAAGGCCCGGACGTCGCGCTCCTTTCGCAGTGAGATGTACATGCCCAGGATGAGTCCGATGGCCACGTGCAGTACGCCGAACCCGAGGGAGACGAGCAGGATCGTGATCGGGTCCTTCATCGGGTCGACCCAGAGGGGCTTGATGCCGAGCAGGTTGCCGAAGTAGCCGCCGGTGAGCACGCCGAGGACGATCGTGGCCGCGCCCGCGTAGATCATCAGCTCGGAGAACATCTTGAGTCCCTCGTCCACTCGGCCACCGGTGAGTCGGATCGCGGTCGCCAGTCCGAGGAGGATGGCGCCGTAGGCGGCGTCGGTAAGGATGAACCCGAAGTAGATCGGGAAGAACACCGCCAAGATGGGGGTGGGGTCCACCTCGGTGGGCCTCGGGGGCGAGAACATCTCGACGAGCGTCTCGAAGGGCTTGAGCGGGCGCGGGTTCTTCAGCTCGACGGGCATCTCCTCCACGTCCGACACCCGCTCCCGGATCAGGGCGTAGCACCCGTCGGTCGCCTCCTTCACGGCGCGCTCGAGCCGGTCGATCTCGTCCTTGGGCACCCAGCCGTAGATGAGGTACGTTCGGTCCGTCATCGCCAGCTTCGGGATCTCGTCCAGCAGCTCCCGCTCGTTCTCCAGCAGCTCGATCCACGCGTTGATCTCGGCCGCCCGCTCCTCGTAGTACTCCGCCAGCTCGCGCCGCAGGCGCTCCAGCTCCTCCCGGGTCTCCCGGATCCGCCGCTCCAGCTCCTCCCGGACGGAGTCCACGGACCCGGACATCTCCGATAGGATCTCGTTGACGGCCTCCGGCTCCGTCGCCCCCATCCGGCGGATCTCGGCCTCCAGCTCCGTCTCGCCCTTGGGCAGGGCGATGACGGCCACCACGTCCTCGTCCTCGGTCTCGCCCACCTTACCCGCGTACGCGGGCTCGTCCTCCAACCGCTCGACCAG
>JAMOPY010000003.1 GCA_027064305.1 Methanobacteriota archaeon | reverse complement strand
GTGCAACCTGTGCAGCGCGAACTACGAGCAGCTGCTGACCGAGTTCTCAACGCGCTGGTCCGAGGCCCGGCAGCGCTGCTTCCGCGATGAGGGGGCGAAGGGACCCGCGGTTTTCGAGGTGCACTGGGGCGACGATCGGCCGGAGCGGGTCGTGGTCTACCGGGAGAACGGCGAGCGCTGGTTCACGATCGACCTGGACGAGCGGCACGAGGGGTTCGTCTTCAACGGTCGGGCGTACCGGTACGACCCGGAGTACCGGGGGTTCGTACCCCTCGTCCTCGAGGATGACCTGGCGACCCAGGTCCTGCTCCCGTTCGTCGGAGCCCGGCTGCTGAGGGTACGGCCGAAGTGGCTGGGCGTCAAGCGGCTCGAAGTGAGCTGGGATGGTGGAACCCGAGAGCGCGTGCGCAAGCTCACCGGCACCGCGCACGACTCGGCCCTCGTCGTTTGGGGCCTCGACCCGGATCCGGAGGCCCGGTTCTACGTCGCCGGCGGCGGTAGGGCGCTCGCGGTCCGGTGCCGCCGGCGCGGGCGGTCCCTGTCCGTGGACCGGGTGGACGTCATCGAGCCCGGCCGGCCGCCGAGGTGGGTCCCGGATCGGGCCGAGGTGGACCTCGGCCTGCTGCACGACCCCGACGCCGGGTACGCCACCCCGGCGCTGTTCTTCTACGAGGGCTAGCCGCCCCGCAGCTTCGCCACGAAGAAGCCCGCGGTGTCGTGCCGGAACGGCCAGTACCGGCGCACCTTGTCGTGCCCCGGGAACCGCTCCCCGCGGAACTCCCGGAGTCCCGGGGAGCCGGGCACGCCCGCGTCGACCAGCCGGACGTCGTACTCCTCCAGCGCCCTCCTCACGATCGCCTCGTTCTCCTCCCAGGATACCGAACACGTGGAGTAAACCAGCGTGCACCCGTGCTCCTCCGCGATCCTCAGCGCCGGCTCCAGGATGCTCCACTCCCGCCGGGCGAACCTCTCCAGCGGCTTCGGCTTCCACCGGCTGTCCGGGTTCCGGTTCCACACGCCCGTGGTGGAGCACGGCGGGTCCACGAGGATCCGGTCCGGGACCTCGGGCAGGTCGTCCACCGACAGCCCCCGGGCGTCCCGGCAGAGAGTCTCCACGCAGGTGATCCCCAGCCGGCGGCAGCGGCGCCTGAGGACCTCCAGGCCCCGCTCGGAGACGTCGACCGAGACGATCGTCCCCTCGTCACGCATCTGCTCCGCCAGGTGGGTCGTCTTGCTGCCCGGGGCCGCGCAGACGTCCAGCACGACCTCGCCCGGCTCGGGCGATAGAGCCGCCGACGCGCACGCCGAGGCCAGGTCCTGCACGTCGAACAGGCCCTCCCGCCAGGCCCGCGACCCGTACCCGCGCCCGCGCCGGAGCACCTTCACCTCCTCCAGGAACGTCGGCTCCACCACGATCCCGTACTCCCGGCGCAGGACCTCCTCCCCGGTCAGCGGGTCCAGCCGGAGCCGGTTGATCCGCAGGTACTGGGGAGGTACCCGGTTGTTGGCCCGCAGCAGCCGCTCCACCCGCTCCCGGTCCCCGTGGAACAGGTCGAGCGCGTAGAGCACGAACCACTCCGGGTGCCCGTACCGGAGCGCGAGCCGCTCCGTCCAGGGCCGGTCCTCGAGCACCTCCTCCACCGAGACGCGCTCCACGCCCCGGAGCACGGCGTTCACGAAGCTGCCCGCCCGCTCCCCCGCCAGCCGCTTCGCGAGCCGGACCATGCAGTCCGTGACCGCCGGGGCCGGGTTCCCCCACAGCTTCATCTCCAGCGTGCCGACCCGGAGGATCTGCTTCACGTACGGGGAGCGGATCCGCTCCGGCTCCGCCTCCGAGCCCGCGCGGATCAGCTCGTCCAGCAGGTTCCGATGCTTTATAGTCTCGTACACGAAGGCCTGGACCGACCGGCGCACCTCCCTCGGTCGGTCCCCGCAGACCCGCTCCACCGCCTCCGGGATCGGCAGTCCCCGGGCCTCGATCAGCACCAGCGCCCGCACGGCCAGGAGTTGGTTCTCCAACCCCGAACCGCCCCTGGGTGGTGATGCTCGTGGAGGTGATCAAGGTCGGTGGGGAGGTCCTGGACCGGGTCGACCGGCTCGCCGAGGCCCTGCCCGACGAGGCCGTGATCGTGCACGGGGGCGGGCCCGAGGTCTCGCGGACCATGGAGGAGCTCGGGCTGGAACCGCGGTTCGTGAAGGGGCTCCGGGTCACCGACGGGGAGACCCTCCGGGTGGTGATCATGGTGCTCGCCGGCCACGTGAACAAGCGCCTGGTGGCCGGGCTCCGAGCGCACGGGGTCGACGCGGTCGGACTCTCCGGCGTGGATGGGGGCCTGCTGCTCGCGGAGAAGCGGGTCGAGCGCGTGGATGGGGAGGAGGTGGACCTGGGGTACGTAGGGGACGTGAAGGCCGTGAACGTCGACCTGCTCCGCGCCCTGCTGCGGGACGGACGCGTGCCCGTGATCGCCCCGCTCGGCGTGGACGAGCGCGGCACGATTTACAACGTCAACGCCGACACCGCCGCCGGGGCCATCGCCGCCGAGGCGGGCGCGGACCGGCTCGTGCTCCTCACCGACGTTCCCGGGGTGCTCGAGGACGTGGACGATCCTGACAGCGTGATCGAGCGCCTGACCCCGGAGGAGGCCCGCAGGCTCCGGCGCGAAGGGGTGATCAAGGGCGGGATGATCCCGAAGGTGGAGGCCGCGATCCGGGCGGTGGAGTCGGGATGTCGGGAGGCGATCGTGACGAACTTGTCCGGGCTGTTGAGCGGAGAGGGGACAGTCATAAGATAGCCCGAGAGCTCCTCGACCGGCTGGACCGGTACCTCCGCGACCTGCCCCGCCTCCTCGAGCGCGCCGAGCCGATGACGCTCGAGGGGGAGGAGCTCCTCGACCTCGCCGAGCGGTACTACCACGACGGCCGGTATTACCTGGCCCACGACCTGCCCGTCGAGGCCTTCGCCTGCCTCTCCTACGCCTGGGCCCTGCTCAAGGCGGGGAAGGAGGCGGGGCTGCTCGAGCTGGAAGGCGAGGTATGATGACTGTCATCCCGACCGACGGCGAAGGATGACGAGGACCACCCGGCCGACCCCGGCCCGACATTCGTTACGAATCTCGTAACGATTCCCGGTATGGTGCGGCCGCCGGGATTTGAACCCGGGCCACGGGCTCGGAAGGCCCGCGTCCTACCAGACTAGACTGCGGCCGCGCCTCCGATCACGATCCCGCGTCGTCCGGTATAAAAAGATTGTGGGATTAGCGCCGGCGGGTTCGCGCCAGCGCCAGCAGGCCCGAGAGCACCGCCGCCAGCCCCACCGGCGCGGCCGCCGCGCCGGCCTTGGCCGCCCGCTCGGCGGCGCTCACGAGCCGCTTGCCCTCCTCCGTGCCCAGGAAGTCCTCGACCAGCCTGGCGGCCTCACCGAGCACATCTTCGAGCTCGCTCGCCTCGAACTCCGCCCTCACCTCGCTCTTGCCCGCGTTGGCCTCCAGGAAGGCCCGAACCGCGTAACTGGCCTCCTCGTTCACCTTCGCCTCCGTCTTACCGCTCTTCACGCTCGCGGTCGCCTCCACCTTCGTCTCCACCTTGGCCTGTGCCCGGCCCTTGACCTCCGGTACCCCGATCAGCTGGTCCCGGATCAGCACCTTGAACACCAGCGCCTGCAGCTTACCGACGCTGACGCGCTTCGCCACCTCCCCGTACTCGTAGGTCGCCAGCACCCGGGCCAGATCCTTCGCCAGCTCCTCGTTCAGCTCCACCTCAACCTTGCCCACCTTCAGCTTGAGGTCCTTCGGCTTGACGAGCTTCACCGGCAGTCCCAGCGGCAGCCGCTTCGTCTCCAGGGACAGCGCCAGCAGCCCGTACCGCGGCGCGTGCGCCCGCTTGAACCGGACCTTGGCGTACCGGCGCCCCGGGATCGCGTTCGGATCGATGATAACCTTGTCATCCTTCTCCCCGACCACCGCCGGCGTCAGGTCCACGATCAGCGCCGCGTGGTGCTCGTCCGAGACGAACACGCCGTAGTACGCCTTGCGCAGCGGTAGGTTCGAGCCGGCCGGTCCCTCCACCGAGATCACGTACTCCTTGGAGACCTCCTTCGGCTGGCTGGCGCTGAGCTGCAGCACCCACGGGTGCACCAGCACGCCCGCGAGCGTCTCATCCTCGTCCGCCACCGCGGCCCCGCTCATCGAGATCAGCAGGGCCGCCAGGAGTACCGGCAGCACCCTCACGGTGGCTTTCCCCCGTGGGACCTCCGGGACCTGACATCGAATTTGAGCCTTTCCTCCGGGAGTCAGAGGGTCTTACCGCCGTCTCCTCAGCCGGGCGATGAAGAACCCCTGGCAGTCGTCCGAGTGCGGGTAGAAGCGGCGCGTTCCGCTCAGTCGCCCCTCCCGGCCGAAGTCCGCCCGCACCTCCTCCAGCTCCACGTCGTCGCGCCGGCGCAGGACCCGGCGGACGACCCCCTCGTTCTCGTCCAGCGTGAGCGTGCAGGTGGAGTACACGATCACCC
>JAMOPY010000002.1 GCA_027064305.1 Methanobacteriota archaeon | reverse complement strand
TCGGGGCCGCGAGCGCCTGCGACAAAAAGTGTTCTATTCGATGCTGGCCGCGGTGTACGAGGCGTCCCCACTCTCGCTCCCGGGACGGCTGGTTCGTGAGGTGGTGAACCGTCTAAGGGGACGTCGTCGGGTCCTGGACGTCGGGTGCGCCACCGGTTACCTCGCGCGCCGGCTGGCCCGGCACTGCTCGGAGGTCGTAGGGGTGGACGTCAACGCCCGCATGATCCGGGTCTCCCGGGCCCGAGCGGACGGTGGGAACCTCCGGTTCGTCCGCGCCGACGCGCACGAGCTCCCGTTCCCGGACGGCCACTTCGACGGGGTCGTGCTCTCCGAGGTGCTGCAGCACCTGGACCTGAGCCGGGCGTCGCGGGAGATCACCAGGGTGACGACCCCCGGGGCCCGGGCGGTGGTCGTGCTGCCGAACCCGAGGAGCGCGGTGGCCCGGGTCGCGACCGCCCTGATCCACCTGATCACCGGGAACAACGAGTGGGTGTCGGGCGAGCAGGTGGCCGCCGCCTTCGGCCGCGAGTGGAGCGTCTCGGAGTTCGAACGCTACGGGGACCGGGTGATGATCGTCCTGGACCGGTCCGGGGGTGATCCCGGTTGCGCGTGAGGGTGCGGGAGGAGGTGCTGGAGCGGGGCCTGTCCTTCGCGTACGTGGAGGTGGACGGGGTGGACCCGACGGCGGACGCGGGCGCGCTGGTGGAGCGGGTGACGGAGCGGCTGCGGGAGCGGTTCGACCTGGAGGGGCTGAAGGACGACCCGGTGGTGCGGGCGTACCGGGATTACCTGTGGTCCGTCGGGATCGATCCCACGAAGACGCGGCCGGCCGGGGAGGCGCTGCTGCGGAGGGCGCTGCGGGGCCGGTTCCCGCGCATTAACGCGGTGGTGGACTCCTACAACCTGGCGTCCGCGGAGTACCGGGTGCCGATCAGCTGCTTCGACCGGGACGCGCTGGTCGGGGACCTGGTGATCCGACCTGCGCGTGAGGGCGAGCGGATGGTAGACATCGCCGGCGAGGAGGTGGAGCTGTCGAGGGACATGGTGGTCCTGGCGGACGAGAAGGGTCCGGTGTCGGTCTCGCCGTACCGGGACTCGCGCCGGACGGCGGTGCGGGAGGACACGGAGAGGGTGCTGCTGGTGGCCCACGGGGCGCCGGGTGTAGAACCCGAGTACCTGAAGGAGGCGCTGGAGCGGGCCGTTCAATATTTGAAAGAAGGCGCGCGTGCCATGACCTCCGGAGAGGTGGAGATCCTGGCCCGGGGGTGACGAGATGGCCCCGAAGTCGATGCTGAAGCACATCCGTGACAACGTGGTCTGGGAGCTCCCAGAGGACTACAAGGGCTGCATGAGGGTCCCCGGCCGCATCTACGCGACCGAGCGGCTGATTGACGAGATGGAGAAGGGCGTGTTCGACCAGGTGGCGAACGTGGCCTGTCTGCCGGGCATCTACAGGTACTCGATCGCGCTGCCGGACGCTCACTACGGTTACGGCTTCCCGATCGGCGGCGTCGCGGCGTTCGACGTGGAGGATGGTGTGGTCAGTCCCGGAGGCGTGGGCTACGACATTAACTGCCTGGCGCCGGGCACGAAGATCCTCACCGAGCACGGTTGCTGGGTGAAGGTCGAGGACCTCCCGAAGATGTTGGCCGATCAGAAGCTGAAGGTGTACGACGTGGACGAGGGACGCGAGGACGACTCGGAGATTAAGTTCGTGATGGAGCGTGAGATCGAGGAGGGCGAAAGGGCGGTAGTGCTCGTCACGGAGAGCGGTCTGACCATCGAGGGTAGCGAGGATCACCCGGTCCTGACGCCCGAAGGGTACGTCGAGCTGGGTGAGATCGAGGAGGGAGACCTGGTCGTCGTGTACCCGTTCGAAGGCGTGGAGTACGAGGAGAAGAGGGGAACGATACTCGACGAGAGCGACTTCGAGGACGTGAACCCGCAGGTTCTGAGGTACCTCAAGGAACGCGGCCTGATCCCGCTGCGCTGGGACGATCCCAAGGTGGGTACGCTCGCCAGGATCCTGGGCTTCGCCATGGGCGACGGTCACCTGGGCGAGCAGGCCGGAAGGCTCACGCTGTCCTTCTACGGCGACGAGAGAACGCTTCGGGAGCTGAAGAGGGACCTGGAGAGCCTCGGCGTGAAGGCCAGCCTCCACACTCGAGAGCGGAGGTACGAGATCGAGACGGCCAGCGGGCGCTACGAGGGCGAGGCGACCTCGGCCGAGCTAAGGGTGGCGTCGAGGTCCTTCGCCCTTCTGATGGAGAAGCTGGGCATGCCAAGGGGTCGGAAGGTCGAAACGCCGTACAGGGTGCCCGATTGGATCAAGGAGGCTCCCCTGTGGGTTAAGAGGAACTTCCTGGCGGGTCTCTTCGCGGCGGATGGCAGCGCGATCAAGTTCAAGCGCTACACACCGCTACCGATCAGCCTCACCCAAGCGAAGGTGGAAGAGCTCGAGGAGAACCT
>JAMOPY010000001.1 GCA_027064305.1 Methanobacteriota archaeon | reverse complement strand
TGTGGGTTAAGAGGAACTTCCTGGCGGGTCTCTTCGCGGCGGATGGCAGCGCGATCAAGTTCAAGCGCTACACACCGCTACCGATCAGCCTCACCCAAGCGAAGGTGGAAGAGCTCGAGGAGAACCTGCGTGAGTTCATGAATGACGTCGCGGAGCTTCTGAGGGAGTTCGGAATCGAGACGACACTGTATAAGGTAAAGTCTAGGAAGAATGTCGTCTACAGACTGGCCATCGTCGGCGAGGAGAACATCAAGCGGTTCTTAGGGAAGATCGGCTACGAGTACGATCCGAGGAAGAAGACCGAGGGGCTCGCCGCCTACGCGTACCTGAAGCTTAAGGAGCGGGTTAAGAGGGACCGAGGGAAGGCCGCGGAGGTCGCCATGGAGGTGTACGAGGAGACGGGGAGCATCACGGAGGCGCACGAAGCCGTAGCGGACGTCGTCAACAGGCGCTTCGTCGAGAGGGTGGTCTACGACGGAGGGATCTCAAGCGTCAGGGTGCCCAAGGACTTCCCGACGTTCGAGAGGTTCAAGGAGGAGAGGGTGCTCGAGGGCGGGTTCGTCGTCGAGGAGGTGGTGAAGGTTAGGAGAGTCGAGCCGGAGTACGACAGGTTCTACGACATCGGCGTTTGCCATGAGGCTCACAACTTCATCGCTGAGGGCGTCGTGGTGCACAACTGCGGCGTGCGCGTCATGAAGACGGACCTAACGGAGGAGGACGTGCGGCCGAAGCTGAGGGAGTTGCTGGAGACGATCTTCAGGAACGTGCCGGCCGGTCTGGGCTCCCGGCACCGGAAGGTGCGGCTGACTACGCAGGAGCTGCGGCAGGTGATGCTGTACGGTGCCGAGTGGGCGGTGGAGGAGGGCTACGGCTACGAGGAGGACCTGGAGCGGATCGAGTCGCGGGGCAACATGTCGCACGCGTACGAGGAGATCGGCTGGGAGGAGTACGGGCCGCGGGATGACGTGGCGAGCAAGCGGGCGATCGAGCGTGGCCGGCCGCAGCTGGGTACGCTGGGCTCGGGTAACCACTTCCTGGAGATCCAGGTCGTAGACGAGATCTACAACAAGGAGGCCGCCGAGAAGATGGGCATCAAGGAGGAGGGCCAGGTCACGATCATGGTCCACACGGGCTCGCGAGGCTTCGGTCACCAGATCTGTTCGGATCACTTGAGGATCATGGAGCGGTCGATGCGCGACGTGGAGCGGCGGTTCGGGGTGAGGATCCCGGACCGGCAGCTGGCGTGCGCGGCCATGGGCACGGACGAGGCTAAGCGGTACTTCAACGCGATGAACGCGGCGGCGAACTACGCGTTCGCGAACCGGCAGATGATCTCGCACTGGACGCGGGAGTCCTTCGTGGAGGTGTTCGGCGACGAGTACGGGGACGCGGAGGACATGGGCATCGAGGTGATCTACGACATCGCGCACAACATGGCCAAGATCGAGCGGCACCCGGTCGACGGTGAGGAGCGGTGGCTGGTCGTGCACCGGAAGGGTGCGACGCGAGCGTTCACGGAGGAGGCGCTGAAACAGCACGGCGAGCCGGTGCCGTTCAAGGGCCTGCCGCAGCCGGTGCTGATCCCGGGTGACATGGGTACGGGCTCGTACATCCTGATCGGCACCGAGAGGGCCATGGAGGAGACCTGGGGCAGCACCTGCCACGGCGCGGGCCGGACGATGAGCCGGGCCGCGGCGAAGCGGAAGTTCTGGGGCGAGGACGTCGCCAAGGAGCTGGAGCGGCAGGGCATCCTGGTCAAGGCGGCGAGCATGCCGGTGGTGGCCGAGGAGGCCCCACCGGCGTACAAGGACGTGGACGAGGTCGTGAGGGCGGTCGACGAGGCGGGCATCTCGGACCCGGTCGTCCGGCTGCGACCCATCGGCGTGGTCAAGGGCTAACGCAGCAGCCTTCGAGGCACCTCCTCCAGCACCCAACGCGTCATTTTCTTCGGGATTCCAGCCCCGCGCGCGATCACCTCGGCCTCCTCGGGCGAGATCAGGTCGTCGGGACGGTGCGCGTCCGTGTTCAGCACCAGGGGCGCGTCCACCTCAAGGGCGACCCGAGCCACCCAACCGTTGGCCAGGCAGTGCCCGTGCTTCGTGGAGAGCTCCAACGCCACCCCGTTTTCCGCCGCGATCCGGGCCGTTTCCAGGTCGATGAGCCCAGGGTGAGCCAGCACGTCCACCGCATCGCACTCCGCCGCGGCCCGGTTCGTTCCCTCCTTCACGGGCTCCGCCGGCGTCTCTCCGTGCACCAGGACCAGCTCGGCCCCGTGGTCCCGGGCCTCCTCCGCCAGGTCCGGGATCAGACCCGGCGGGACGTGCGTCAGCTCCGCCCCGGGCACCGGCTCGGTCCTGTAGTGGCCACGCAGCCGGTCGCAGGCTTCCGCCAGCCGGGTCACCGCGTCCTCCAGGTTCGAAGGGTCCACGTGCTCCGCGAACACCAGCACCTCGTGGTCCAGCTCCTCAGCCCGCCGGAGGAGCTCCGCCGGCAGCAGCTCCCCGTCCGTAAGGTACGTGTGAACGTGCAGCTCGTACCGGCGCAACGGCGCTCCCGCACCTACTCCCCGTACAGCACCTCCGCCACCTCGCGGATGCGCTCGAGCCCGCGCACCTCCTTGGCGAACAGTGGGATCTGCACGATGTCCTTGTCGCCGAAGTACTTCTCCACCAGCTTCAACCGCTTCTCCTCCATCTCGCGCCGCGTCCGGCAGAACTCGCACTCCTCCGCCCGCTTCGGCATCACCTTGTTCACGATGATCATGTCCACCGGGATCTCGTAGTGGTTCAGCGTCCTCAGTGCCCGCCGGGCCTCGTAGATCGCCATCTCCTCCGGCGTCACGACCAGCCGGAACGCCGTCTGCGAGGCGTCGCTGAGGATCTCCCGCACCTCCTCGATCTCCTCCTTCATCCGCTCCAGATTGTCCAGGATCTCGTCCTCCTCGCTCTCGTCCTCGCCCCCCGCGAACGGGATGATGGATTTGAGCATCCTGCTAACCTGCCGCAGCGTCTTCCGCACCTTGATCATCGTCTTAACCTGACGCTCCAGCGTGTCCGGGATGGAGAGGAACCGCAGCGTGTGACCCGTGGGCGCCGTGTCGAACACGATCGCGTCGTACGAGTCGTCCCGCATGAGCTCCATGAACTTCTGGAAGGCCGCGGCCTCGTCGATACCGGGCGAGCTTTTCAGCAGCTCCTCCTGCTCCTTCAGCATGTCCTCGCCGCCGAACATCTCCTTCAGGCTCTCGTCGTCCGTCATCTCGTAGACGCGGCGCATCGTCTCCACGTACTCCTCTGCCGCCTTCTCCGGGTCGATCTCGATCGCCTTCAGCCCCTCCACGCCCTCGATGGGCGTCGGCTCCGAGCCGATGTCCTGGTCGAACGAGTCCGAGAGCGAGTGCGCCGGGTCCGTGGAGACCACGAGCACCTCCTTACCCTCCTGCTCCGCCAGCCAGACCGCGGTCGCGGCCGCGCAGGTCGTCTTGCCCACACCACCCTTGCCGCCGAAGAACAGGTACCGAGGGTCGCGCGAGCCCCCCAGCCTCTCGCGAATGCCCAAGCCGCACCACCCCGGGGTGACGGCGCGTGACCAGGCTGCTGATCCTGGCGGGACCACCGGCCTCCGGTAAAACGTGTTTCGCGACCGAGCTGGCCGCCTCCCTCCGCCGAAAGGGCTGGGACGTGGCGCACGTCGAGGCGGACGCCATCCGCGGGTTCCTCTGGCGGGGCCGGTTCAGGCCCCGGCTCGAGGGAGTCGCCCGCAGGACCTTCCTCCGCGCCGTGGAAGCGCTGCTGGAGGAGGGTCTGGACCTGGTCATCGCCGACGACACCAATTACTACGCCAGCATGCGCCGGGAGCTGGCCCGGCTGGCCCTGGAGCGGGAGGTCCCGTGGGGGATCGCGTGGCTGGACGTGCCGCTGGAGGAGTGCCTCCGGCGGAACGCCGACCGGGGCCGCCCCGTCCCCGACGAGGTGGTGCGCCGGCTGCACGAGCGGTTCGAGCCGCCGAACCCGGACCGGTGGTGGGAGCGGAGCGCGCTGCGACTGACCGAGCCGGAGGTCACGGACCGGGTCCTGAGGTTCGTCCGATCGGGGCTCTCGGTGCACCGGCCCGAGGAGCGCGAGCGCCGGCCCCACCCGGAGTCCGTGGACGAGGTCGACCGGGCCACCAGGAGGGCGATGGGTGAGATCATGAAAAGGGCCGCGAGGGAGGGGAAGGCCTCTCAAAGGTTGGGAGAGATCCTGAGCCGCATCCGCCGGGAGATCGCGTCCGAGTGCGACGACCCGGAGGAGGCCGTGAGGCGGTTTCGAGAGCGGGCGGAGGAGGTCCTGAGACGATGGTCAGGTGGAGACTGATCCGCTGGGACGTGCTGGAACGGCGCAGGTACCAGGTCAACTCGGCCCGGGAGATCCTGGAGAGCTGGGAGAACACCCTCGTCGTGATGCCCACCGGCCTGGGGAAGACGGTCGTAGGGGTGCTGACGATCGCCGGCGCGCTGGAGGAGCGCGGCGGTCAGGCCCTGATGCTGGCCCCCACCGTGCCGCTCGTGGAGCAGCACGCCCGGCTCATCGAGCGGGTGACGAAGGGGCTGGAGGTCCTGGCGCTGACGGGGCGGGTCCGGCCGGACGAGCGCGGGACCCTATGGAAGCGGGCGGACGTGGTGGTCGCCACGCCGCACGTCGTCCGGAACGACGTGATCGAGGGCCGGGTCTCCCCGGACCGGTTTACGGTCGCGGTCTTTGACGAGGCGCACCGGGCCGTGGGAGGGTACCCGTACGTGTACGTGGCCCGGGAGCTGAACGGTCTGATCGTGGGCCTGACCGCCTCGCCCGGCTCCGACGTCGACCGGATCAACGAGGTGGTGCGGAACCTCGGGATCGAGCGGATCATCGTCAAGACGGAGGAGGATCCGGACGTGAAGCCCTACCTGGGCCGGGTGCGGGTGGAGTGGGTGGACGTGGAGCTACCCGACTGGTTCGAGGAGGCGCGGGAGGGGCTGCACCGGGCGTACCGGCGCCGGCTCGAGACGCTCCGGGACATGGGGGTCCTGGATCGAATCTCCGGGGTCTGGACGGGTCGCCTGCTCTCGCTGCGTGAGGAACTGCGGGAGCTGAAGGCCCGAAGGCGGGAGCGGTCGGACTTCTACGCCCGAGCGCTCGGGGTGGTGGCGGAGGCGATCCGGCTGGCCAAGGGCCGGGAGATCCTGGAGACGCAGGGGACGCGACCGTTCCTCCGGTACGTGGAGCGGCTGAGGGATAGGCAGCGGGGCCTGGCGCTCCGGCGCGTGCTCGGGGACCCGGACCTGCAGCGCGCCGTGCGGGTGGCGAAGCGGGCCGTGAACCGGGGGCGCCCGGACCACCCGAAGCTTCCCCGGGTGCTGGAGCTGGTGGGCGGGTCGGGGACGGTCCTCGTGTTCACCCAGTACGTGGACACGGCCCGCCTCCTACACCGGTTCCTGAGCGAGGAGGGCGTGCCCGCATCGCTCCTGCTCGGCAAGCAGCACATGGGCGAGGAGGGGCAAATGAAGGCGGTCGAGCGGGTCCGGTCCGGGGAGGCCCGGGTGCTGGTCTCCACGAGCGTGGGTGAGGAGGGGCTCGACTTACCGGCCTGCGACCGGGTGATCCTGTACGAGCCGGTCCCCTCGGAGATACGGACCGTGCAGCGGATCGGGCGCACGGCTAGGGACGGGTCTTCGGGCACGGCCTACGTGCTCGTGTCTCGGGGCCGGTTCCCCACGCTGGACGAGATCTACTTCCACGTGTCAAGGGCCCGGGAGCGGAGGATGCTGAAGGCGGTCCGGCGGGTGCAGCGGCGGCTACGGTCCGAGCGATCGGACCGTCCCTCCGGTGGCGGTCGTAGGGTCCGGAGGCGGGGCGGCGATCGGGCGGTCTCCCTGACGCGGTTCCTGAAGGAAAAAGGCACCTCGGGGGAGCGTGAGGGCGGTGAGGAGGACGGGGTCCCGCCGCACGTGCCCACGATCGTGGTGGATTCCCGTGAGATGAACACGCGGGTGGTGGAGCACCTTCGGCGGCGGCCGGTGAGGTTGGAGCGTGATAACCTGGAGGTGGCGGACTACGTGATCGGGGAGCGGGTGGGGGTGGAGCGGAAGTCGGAGCGGGACTTCGCGGAGTCGCTAAAGGACGGGCGGTTGATGGATCAGGCGCGGGAGCTGGCCCGGGAGTTCGAGCGTCCGGTGCTGATCGTGGAGGGGAACCCGCGCCGGGAGGTGGAGCCGGAGTCCGTGGACGGGGCGCTCGCGGCGCTGGCGGTGGACTTCGGATTGACCGTGCTGCAGTCGTCGGGCCCGGGTGAGACGGCCGAGCTGCTGTACCGGATGGCGCGCCGGGTGGCCCGGGACGAGCGTCCCGCGCAGCCCCGGCGCAGGAGGGACGTGGAGGACCTGAGGGTGGAGATGCTCTCGTGCATCCCGGGGGTGGGGCCGGAACTAGCGAGGAGGTTGCTGGAACGGTTCGGATCCGTGGGCCGGGTGGTCACGGCGGAGGTCAGCGAGCTGAAGAGGGTGGAGGGGATCGGCGAGCGGAGGGCCAGGAAGATCAGAAGATTCCTGTGGGGGCGTGAGGGGAGCGGGGGTTAGAGGAACTCGTCGGCGCGCGGCATGATGCAGGTGATGGCCCGCTCCACGTCCTCGCGCTGCACGGTCTTCCGGTCGTCCTCGTCGGCGTACTCGGCGGCCCGCTCGCCCAGCTCCTCGGTGATCCGGCAGATCAGCTTGTTGTACAGGTCCACGGCGTCGGCGCTCGCCCGCTCGACGCCCGCCTCCTTGAGGATGCGCCGCACGGTAGCCCGGCCGAACAGCTCCCCGTCGTACTCCTCGGCCCCGTCCACCATCAGGACCTGGGTCAGCGCCTTCAGGTGTTCCTCCATGAGCGTCTTCTTGCCCGAAGCGTCCAGGATGGCCTTGGAGGAGTCGGCGGCGTACCGGGCCATCTTCGGGACGAACTCGTAGATCACGTCCTTAGCCTCCTGGCTCAGCCTCCTCTCGCCGATACCCTGCCGGAAGATCCGCTCGATGGCGGCCTTGGGTAGTTCCACGGCCATCACGATCACCCCGGATCCGGTGTTCCCGGGCCAGGGTCCGGTACCTCCGTGGAATCAGGGTTCTTTAGGTTTTGGGTGCATTCCGTCCGTATCCGGGGTGTTCGGATCTGACCCGATCAACGCGCGGGCAGCTTCGCGTGCCCGGTTAGGAACAGCAGGATCAGAACGAGGAAACCCACCACGAGCGTAATCGTGGCGGCCAGCGGAGCGACCCTTACCACGAGCGCGAGCAGCCGCCGCTTATCCCTCTCGCGCAACGCGATCGGCCCGCCTCAGCGGTTCCGTGCTGAACATGTACTGCGTCGTGGTGGGCAGCCTCCGGCGCACCTTCCGAACGTCCAGGTAGTTCAACTCCACCCGCTCCTGGCCGAACTTCCACTCCTCCCCCAGGATCTCGCAAACGACGCGAACCTCGGCCCTCCCGCGGACGATGGCCGTGCCGGAGTACCCGAGCTCGATGAGTATGGGCAGCTTCAGCCGACCGTGCAGGTACTTCGGCAGCAGCTCGGCGAGCAGTTCGAGCTCCTCGCGCCGGAAGTAGTGCCGGGTCCCGTCGCGATTGACGACGTGGGGTCGCTCCTCCCGCAGGAGCTCGTCCAGGGTCTTCCGGCGGCGCGGCAGGTGCCGGTTGATCCGCAGTATCTCCTGAATCAGCTTTCGATCGAGGGCGTCGCGGGAGGAGGGGGAGGGGTCGCGCAACCCTACTCACCTCTCAGGTCGATTAGGATGAGCACGCCCAGCACGTCGCCCTTCCGGATCCTCCCGTGCCTCACGGCGGCGAAGTAAACCCGCTCCACCTTCCGCCCGATCTCCATCATCTTGGGGTGCTCCTCGCCGACGGCGATCACGTGACCGTAGGGGTTACGGGCGTACGGGGACAACAGCACCATCGTGTGCGGTGGGATCTCGATGGGCTCCACCTCGATGACCAGATCCTCACCCTCCTCCACGGTCACGTCCTCGGCCGAGATGATCGGGCGGAACTGGCCCTTGAACGTATCTGTCCTGAAATCGTACGGCTCCCGCTGCCGCCGAACGCGCTCGGCCACGCGGCGCTTGGCCACGGTTACGAAGACCAACGCCGGATCCCCCTACTCCAGCTCCGGCAGCTCGGCCCCGGACTCGCGCAGCCGCTCCTCGAGCTCCTCCACGCGCCTCCGCTCGATCAGGCTCTTGACCCGCTTCAGCCGGACGAAGTTCTCACGCTCCTGCTCGTCCAGCTTCATTTCGATGTACTTCTCCGTGTTCTCCAGCCGCGGGATCACGATGTGCTCCAGCGCGTTCACGCGCCGCTTCGTCCGCTCGATCTCCTCCGCCATCAGCCGCAGCGTCTCCTCGATCTCGGCCAGCTCCAGGACGGCGTCCAGGGCCTCCCGGAACGCGCGCGCCGCCTCGTCCAGGGCCCCGGACGTGTCCGCGAAGCCGTAGGCCAGCCGCACCCCGCCGTCCCCGCTCACCCGCTCCAGGATGGGGACGACGACGCCCATCACGTTGCGGGACCCCACGTCGACCCGCACCTCCTCCGCCGCGGCCATCGACGCGCACCTCACGCCCGCCGCGCCGACCGTGGTCTTCGCCGCCGCGAGCTTCTCGTAGGCCTTCATCAGCCTCTCAACGGCCCGCTCCCGCACCTCCGAGGCCTTTTTCACCAAATCGAAGAACTCCATGATGAGTGCGTCGCGCTTCTCCTTCAACAGCTTGTGGCCCTTTTTGGCCAGCTCAATTCGGTCCTTGAGCTTAAGCAGCTCCATCCGCGTCGGATTCACGTCCTCCAAGATCTCCTCCTGGGTCACCGGGAACACCCCCGGGAAACGGAGCGTGGGAGGGGGCCGGGACTACTCCTCCGACCCCTCGAACCCCTCCTCTTCCTCCCGCTTCTCCCGGTACTTCGGGTGGTACTTCTTGATGTACTCCTCACTCACCCGCTTCAGCTCCCGCTCCGGCAGGATCGCGAGCAGCTCCCAACCCAGGTCCAGCGTCTCCTCGATGTCCCGGTTCTCGTCGCGGCCCTGCTTCACGAACCGCTGCTCGAACTCGTCCGCGAACTTCAGGAACTTCCGGTCGCGCTCCGTCAGCGCCTCCTCGCCGACCACCGCCACCAGGTCGCGCAGGTCCCGACCCTCCGCGTAAGCCGCGTACAGCTGGTTCGCCAGGTCCGCGTGGTCCTCCCGCGTCTTGCCGGGACCGATACCCTCGTCCATCAGCCGCGAGAGCGACGGCAGCACGTCGATCGGCGGGTAGATACCGCGCCGGTGCAGGTCCCGGCTCAGCACGATCTGACCCTCGGTGATGTAGCCCGTTAGATCCGGGATCGGGTGCGTGATGTCGTCGTGCGGCATCGTCAGGATGGGCATCTGCGTGATCGAGCCCTTCCGGCCCCGGATGCAGCCGGCCCGCTCGTAAATGGTGGCCAGGTCCGTGTACATGTAGCCCGGGTAGCCGCGTCGACCGGGCACCTCTTCGCGCGCCGCCGAGATCTCACGCAGGGCCTCGCAGTAGTTCGTCATGTCCGTCAGGATAACTAGCACGTGCATGTCGTTCTCGAAGGCCAGGTACTCGGCGATGGTCAGGGCGATCCGCGGCGTGATGATCCGCTCCATCGCCGGGTCGTCCGCGAGGTTCAGAATCAGCACGGCCCGGTCCAGGGCGCCGGTCTCCTCGAACTCTCGGCGGAAGAAGGCCGCCTCCTCGTGCGTGATCCCCATCGCGGCGAAGACGACCGCGAACTCCTCCTCCTCGCCGGGCACGGTGGCCTGCCGGGCGATCTGGGCGGCGAGCTCGTTGTGCGGGAGTCCGGAGCCGGAGAAGATCGGCAGCTTCTGACCGCGCACCAGGGTGTTCATGCCGTCGATCGCGGAGATGCCCGTCTGGATGAAGTCGCTCGGGTACTTGCGCGCGGCCGGGTTGATCGGGGCGCCGTGGATGTCCAACTCGTCCTCCGGAACGATCTCGGGGCCGCCGTCAATGGGTTCTCCACGACCGTTAAGGATGCGACCCAGCAGGTCCGTGGAGACCGGGATCTTGAGCGTCTCACCGGTGAACCGGACCTTGGTCGAGGTGGCGTCGATGCCGGACGTGCCCTCGAAGACCTGCACGACGGCGGCGTCCTCGCGCGTCTCCAGGACCTGGCCGTGCCGGACTTCGCCCGTGGGGAGCTCGACCTCCACGACCTCCCCGTACTTGGCCCCCTCGACGCCCTCAACGACCATCAGCGGTCCGGAGATTTCAGAAATGGTGGTGTACTCCTTGCCGGCGTCCTCGGGCCGCTCGGACTCGGCCACGCGGTTAACCCCCAGGGGGCTCGCTCGTTGGAGTTCTTTCACGTGGTGAAGGACGAGCGCGCGGTCGTGGTGGAGTTCGACCAACCGGTGAAGTACGTTTCGAGTGCCTTCTACTCCCGGGGGACGGGTCGGGCCCGGTGGGTGGCGAACCTGCGGGTGGAGAGGGACTGGAGGCACGAGGACCCGCGGTCGTACGTGCGAGAGCGGCTGCGGGAGCTGGACCTGGATCCGGAAGAAACCGTCGCCTTCCTGACCGCGGCGGACGTGGGGCGGGCGGCGACGGTTCAAAAGGGTGACGTTTTCGCGCTGGCCACGGCCGGGTTCAGCAACGCCTACTGCTCCCGGTCTAAGCCCGGGTCGTGCGGGCCCGGGACGGTGAACGTGATCGTCGTCGTGGGGCGGCCGCTCTCCCGCCGCTCGCTGGTCGAGGCGCTCGCGTGGGCGACGGAGGCCAAGTGCCATGCGGTCCTCCGGCTGCTGCTGGGGAACGAGGGGCCCTGCCTCGGCACGACCACGGACTCCGTCCTCGTCGCGTGCCCGCCGGGCGAGCACCGGGACGTGTTCTGCGGGCCCGCAACCGGGCTCGGGGAGCGGCTGATGAGCGCCGTGGAGGAGGCGGTGGTCACCGCGGCCGAGCGCGCCGGGTACTCGCCCACCCCGTCGGTCGCCGAGCTGCTGGAGCGGGAGGGGATCACGCTGGACGATCTCGTCGAGGCGGGCCGGGCGCTCTTCGTGGGAGAGTGGTCGGAGGAGTGCGAGGAGCGGGTGCGGGAGGAGCTCGAACGCGCCCTGAGGAACCCCAACGTGGCCCTGGCGGTGTTCGCGGCCGTGATCGTGGATCGGTTCCTGCGCCTGGGATCCCGACCGCGGGAGTGCGAGGGGGTGGAGGAGGACCCCGGGTGGATCTACTTCGACGAGGTGCTCGGGCAGTTCGTGGCGATGGAGTTGGGCGGGTTCGCGGGGCTCTTTAACTTCGGTCGGTACGATCGGGAGAAGCCCGGGATCCTGAGGAAGGTGGACGAGCGCTGGCTCACGCTCGACGACGTGCTGGCCGGGCTGATCGGGGGAGCGATGGCCGCGGCGTTCAAGCGGGAGTGAGGGGCTCGGACGATGCCGCTGGGCGCGATCCGGTTCCTGACGGTGCTCCCGCTCGGTCCCCACCCGGAGCCCGAGGAGGTAGGCAGGCGCGCGTGGCTGGGGCTACCGACCGTCGGCCTGATCAGCGGCCTGATCGCGGGAGTGGTGGCCTGGCTGCTTCGGAGCAGCCCGGCCGTGGGCCCGGCGGTGGTCGGCGCGCTCGTCCTGCTGGAAGGGGCGCAGCACCTGGACGGCCTGGTCGACCTCGGGGACGCGATCCTGGCCTGGATGGCCGGCGGGGATCCGGAGCGGGCGATGAAGGACGCGCGCGTCGGGGTGGGCGGGCTGGCCGCAGGCGCGCTGGCCCTGATCACGCTGTCGGCGTGCCTCTCCTCGATCCCGTTCTACGCGCTGGTGCCGCTGGAGGTGTGGTCCCGGTACGCGGCGCTGCCCCTGGCCGCGGCGGGCGAACCCCCGAGGTACAGCGTCTCCGGGCGGGTCTTCACGGAGCACGTGGACGCGGACCAGGTGCTGCTCGGCGGCGTCGTGTCCATCCTCCTCTCCCTGCCCTACTCGCCCGAGGCGACGCTGGTCTGCGCGCTGTGCGCGCTCGCGTCCTCGTGGCTCTCCCTGCTGCTGGCGGAGCGGGTGGTCGGAGGCGTGAACGGGGACGTGCTGGGTGCCGCGGTATGGCTCGCACGGGCGTTGAGTGGGATCCCCCTCAGCTGCCTGCCCTGGTGATGGCCGGGGGACGAGCCCGTCGGATGGGCGGGGTTGAAAAGCCGGCGGTGCGGTTGGGTGGGGAGCCGCTGCTGGCCCGCGTCCTCCGGGCGCTCGACGGGTGTCGGCTCGTATCCGAGGTGTACGTGGTCACCACGCCCGGGCACCGGGTCACGAGGAGGATCGCGGAGGAGCTGGGGGTCAGGGTCGTGCTCACCCCCGGTCGCGGGTACGTGCGCGACCTGCGCGAGGCGCTCGATCGGACCGGGACGCCCGCGCTGACGGTCGGGTCGGACCTGCCCGCCCTGACGCCCGGGCTCGTCGAGCGGATCGTGCGGCTGTGGGCGTCGCTCCCGCGCCCGTCCATGTCCGTTTGGGTTCCGGTGCGACGGGTCGTGCGGCTGGGGCTCAGCCTTTGGGGCCGGTTCCCGGACCGGGTGGGAGGGGTGCCGGCCGTCCCGGCCGGGATCAATGTGGTGGGTGGCGTCCGGGAGACCCCGGAGGATCGCGTGCTGATCGACGATCCCAGGCTCGCGTGCAACGTTAACACCGTTCACGACCTAAACCGCGTGCGGGGGTTCCTCGGTCTTGACGAACAGGAAGCGGGAGATGAGGGTCTCTGAGCTCATCCGGAAGCATGTGATCACGAACAAGGGGAACGATCTGGGGGTGGTAATGGAGGTGGAGCTGGCGTGGAAGGACAAGTGCATCCGGGCGCTGCTGGTCGAGCCCTCGAAGGAGTACTTGAAGAAGAGGTCCGGCAGGCGTGGGTTCGTGGAGGTGCCGTGGAGCTCCGTGCTGGCCGTGGGCAAGTACATCCTGGCGGACGAGGAGAAGATCAGGTTCCGGCAGGAGCGGGGCGGTTAACCGCCCTCGCAGACGTGGTCGCCCGTCGCCTCGCTGAACGCCTCCTCGAGCTCCTTGATCTTCTTTAGAACGTCCTGCACGTCCTCCCGGCGCTCCTTACGCTTCACCCGCTCCGCGCGCTCCAGCTGGTCCTCCCGGTAGTACAGTCCCGTGGAGTCGAGCTTGTACCAGCGTCGTCCGCCCTCCTCCTTCACGTCGACGATCTTGCCCACGGTGCCCGTCCGGACGTAGCGGGCGTAGTCACCCACCTTGAGGGCCATCGGGGGCACCCCCGCCCAAACGTTATGTCTGTCATAACGATCCCGGGTGGCGCCGGGGCCGGGATTTGAACCCGGGCGGCCCATACGGGCCACGGGATTAGCAGTCCCGCGCCTTGGACCGGGCTCGGCCGCCCCGGCGTCCTCCGTCCCCGGGTGGCCCCACGGAGGCTTTAAAGGTTTACCCCGTCAGGCGGCGGAGCGCCTCCGCGACCGGGCTCGCGGCGCTGACCCGCTCGTACGGCGTGGGGACCGTGTCCGTGGCGATGATGTCCCGGAAGCCGGCCGCCAGCAGCCGGGACGCCGCGTTCCGGGTGAGCAGCGCGTGCGTGCAGGCGGCGTAGAGCTCCCCGGCCCCCTGCTCCCGCAGCGCCCTGGCGGCCTCGATCATGGTTCCACCCGTGTCGATCATGTCGTCCACGAGCACCACCGTCCGCCCCTCCACGTCCAGCTCCTTGGGGTGGATGCGCACCTCCTCGCCGCTGATCCGCTCCTTCTCCAGGTGATCGTGCTCCGCGTCGCAGACGGAGGCGACGCGCTCCGCCAGCTCCCGGGCGCCCTCGTCCGGGGCGATGACCGCGAGTTCCTCGCCCTCGAACCGCTCCCGCAGGTACCTCCCGATCTCCTCGGCCGCGGTCACGTTCTCGGCGGGCACGTCGAAGAACTCGAGCGTGCGGGGCTCGTGCAGGTCCACGGTCACGAACGCGTCGGCGTTGGCGGAGATCGCGCGGGCCACGGCGCGGAAGGACACGGGCTCGCCCGGCTCGAAGCGCCGGTCCTGTCGGGAGTAGGCCACGTAGGGGATCACGGCGATGACGCGGTCGGCCCCGTTCTCGCGGGCGGCGTCGAGCGCGATGAGGCCCTTGACCAGGTTCTCGTCCTGGGGCGGTACCATCGAGTGGACCAGGATCGCCGTCCCCTCCAGCTCCGGCGGCACCCGAACGATCTGCTCCCCGTCCGGGAACCGGTCCTCCTCCACCGGGGCGAGCTCCGCGTCCAGCGCGTCGGCCAGCCGGCGGGCGAGCCGGTTCCCCTCGGCCGTGGAGAGGACGATCAATTGGAGGCCCCCCGGAGCTCCTCCGGGCTGACGCGCTTCGGGGTCCAGGTCCCGTCGTGCAGGTCGTGCAGGCAGTTCACGGCGACGCCCTTCTCCTTGACCATCTCGATCGCCTCGGCGGCGGCCCTGGCGGCGGCGACGGTGGTGATGTACGGGACCTTAAACTTGACCGCGGCGCGCCGGATCGCGTAGCCGTCGCGGCGCGCGTCCTTGCCCCGGGTGGGCGTGTTGATCACGAGGTCGAC
Source organism: Methanobacteriota archaeon (assembly GCA_027064305.1). GTDB lineage: Archaea > JAADCQ01 > Methanopyri > Methanopyrales > Methanopyraceae > Methanopyrus. Next base: position 51,593 of record JAMOPY010000001.1, on the reverse strand, counting down.
CTCACCCTCGCGGATCAGGTCGACGACGTTCGGGTGCCCCTCGGAGACCTTCTTCACGATCCCGCACTCGATCCCGTGGTTCCGCAGGAACCGGGCCGTCCCGCGGGTAGCGAGCAGGTCGAACCCGAGCTCCTTGAGCTTCCGGGCCACGGGCACGATCTCCGGCTTGTCCCGATCGGCGACGGAGAGTACGACCGTTCCCTCCAGCGGTAGCTCGTGGCCGGCGGCCAGCTGGGCCTTCCAGTAGGCCGCGCCGAAGGTGCGGTCGATGCCCATCACCTCGCCCGTCGACTTCATCTCCGGGCCGAGAACCGGGTCCACGCCCGGCCACTTCTCGAAGGAGAAGACGGCCTCCTTCACGGCGACGACGTCGAGGTCGAAGGTCCGGGCGTCGCCCGGGTACTCCAGCCCCATCTCCTCCACGATGTCCGGGATCTCACGGCCGAGGATCGCCTTCGTGGCGATCTTGGCCAGGGGCGCCCCGGTGGCCTTGCTGATGAACGGGACCGTGCGGCTCGCCCTCGGGTTCGCCTCGATCACGTAGACGGTGTCGTCCTCCGGGTCGTACACGAACTGGATGTTGATCAGGCCGACCACGCTGGCGGCCTCGGCGATGTCGCGCGCGTACTCGAGGATCGTCTCCTGCGCGTGCTCGGGCAGCGTCTGCGGGGGCACCACGCAGGCCGAGTCGCCCGAGTGCACGCCCGCCTCCTCAATGTGCTCCATGATCTGCGGGACGAGGAGGTGCCCGGCCTCGTCGCGCGCCCCGTCGATCTCGCACTCGATCCCGCCCTCGATGAACTTGTCGATCAGAATCGGGTGCTCGGGCGAGACGCGCGCGGCCTCCTCGATGTACCGGCGCAGCTCCTCCTCGTCGTACACGATCTCCATGGCCCGGCCGCCGATCACGTAGGACGGGCGGACGAGGACCGGGTACCCGATCTGCTCCGCGATCTCGACCGCCTCGTCCGGCTCCCGGGCCGTCCCGCTCTCGGGCTGTGGGATGCCCAGACGCTTAAGCAGCTTGGAGAACTTGTCCCGGTCCTCCAGCTTGTCCACGTCCTTCGGGTCGGTGCCGAGGATCGGGACGCCGCGCTCCGCCAGCGGCACGGTGAGGTTGACGGCCGTCTGCCCGCCGAACTGGGTGAGCACGCCCAGGGGGCGCTCCTTCTCGACGACGTTGAGCACGTCCTCTAGGGTGAGGGGCTCGAAGTAGAGCTTGTCCGAGGTGTCGTAGTCCGTGGAGACGGTTTCCGGGTTGTTGTTGACGATGATGGCCCGGTAGCCCTCCTCCTGGATGGCCCAGACCGCGTGCACGGTGCAGTAGTCGAACTCGATCCCCTGACCGATGCGGTTGGGGCCCGCGCCGATGACCACGATTTTATCCCGGGGTTCGCCCATTCGGCCGCACCCGCGTGCCGAGCGCGCCCTCGAGCGCTTAGAATGATTTCGGGAGGGGTGCGAGGGTTGGAGGAGGCGAAGCGGGACGCGGCGCGGAGGGCGGTGGATGCGCTGGAGTCCGAGGGCGTTGACCTGGTGGCGGTGGGCGCGGGGACGACGGTGGAGGCGTTCCTCCGGGAGCTGGCGGAGCGTCGGTCGGGGGTCCGGGTGTTCACGACGATCCCGGGGACGCTGTCCGTCTGCCGGGAGCTGGGGCTGGAGGTCGTGGCGACGCCGCCGGAGGAGATCCCGGTGGCCGTGGACGGGGCGGACGCGGTGGATGAGGACCGGAACCTGATCAAGGGTGGGGGCGCCTGCCACGCGCTGGAGAAGGCGCTCGACTACGCGGCGGAGGAGTTCTGGGTGATCGTGGACGAGTCGAAGCTGGTGGAGGACCTGTGGGAGGTGCCGGTGCCGGTGGAGGTGCTGCGGGGCTGCTACGAGCTGACCCTGCGGGAGCTACGGAGGTTTGGTCGGGTGCGGCCGCGGCGCTGCGAGGGTAAGTACGGACCGGTCGCGTCGGATCACGGCAACCCGATCGTGGACCTGGAGGTGGAGGGGGAGTGGGATCCCGGGGAGCTGGAGCGGGAGCTCGCGTCCGTTCCGGGCGTCGTGGAGTCCGGAGTCTTCCCGGGGGACAAGGTAGATAGGCTGATCGTCGGGCGGGCGTGAGGGGGTCGATCCCCTTGCGAATTCCCCCCATCGTGATCAATTTCAAGACGTACTCGGAGGCGGTGGGCGACCGCGCCGTCCGACTCGCCAAGGTCGCGGTGGAGGTGGCGGAGGAGACCGGGGTGGAGATCGGCGTCTGCCCGGCGCACACGGACCTGTATCGGGTGGCGCGGGCGGTGGACGGGGACGGCGTGCTCGTGCTGGCGCAGGCCGTGGACGCGGCCGAGCCCGGGAGCCGGACGGGTCACGTGACCCCCGAGATGGTGGTCGAGGCCGGGGCGGACGGGACGCTGCTGAATCACTCGGAGCGTCGGATGCGGCTGGACGACCTGAAGGACGTGTGCCGGGCGTGCATGAACGAGGGGCTGTTGACCATCGTCTGCGCGAGCGACGCGATGGCGGCCCGGGCCGCGGGCGCGCTGCAGCCGCACGCGGTGGCGGTGGAGCCCCCGGAGCTCATCGGGACGGGTACTCCGGTGTCCAAGGCGGACCCGGAGGTGGTGGAGCGGAGCGTGGAGGCGGTGCGGGAGGTGTCCGAGGACACCGCGGTCCTGTGCGGGGCGGGGATCACCGACGGCTCGGACGTGCGCGCGGCGGTCGAGCTGGGTAGCGATGGCGTTTTGGTGGCCTCGGGCGTCGTGCTGGCCGAGGACCCCAAGGAGGCGCTCCTGGACCTGATCTCCGGCCTGGAGTGACGACGACCGGGGCGGGGACCTTGAAACGGCTGGTTGAGATCATGAGGAACGAGGCCCGAGTGATCGAGCACGCGTGCGAGAACCTTCCGGAGGAGGACGTGCGGCGGGCGCTGGACCTGCTGGCGGAGAAGATCAGGGAGGACCGGGGCATCTTCATCGTGGGGATGGGGAGGACCGGGCTCATCGGCGAGTGCTTCGCGGTCCGGCTGGTGCAGATGGGGGCCCGGTGCTACGTCGTCGGGCACAGCACGGAGCGGGCGATCAAGTCGGGCGACCTGCTGGTGGCGCTCAGCGTCTCCGGCGACACGGAGTTCGTGAACTACGCCGCGGACGTGGCCCGGAGGGAGGGCGCGGACGTGCTGGCCGTCACGATGAACGCCGAGTCCAAGATCGCCGAGCGCGCGGACGTGCTGGTCGTGCTGCCGGAGCCCGAGGAGGTCATCCTGCGGACGTTTTCCGAGCTGCTCATGTTGTCGTTCTTGGACGGTCTTGCCGCCCAGTTGGCGGAGGAGCTGGGTGTTGATGAGTCCGACATGTGGGAGCGTCACGCCAAGATCCAGTAGGGGGAGAACCGGGTGTACGAGGACCTGCGCACGATGGACGACTTCGAGTTCGAGGAGCGCTGGGTCCTCCTCCGCGTGGACATCAACTCCACGATCGTGGACGGCAGGATCGAGGACGATGAGCGCATCCGACGCCATCTGATCACCATCCGGGAGCTCGTCGAGGAGGGCGCCCGGGTCGCCATCCTCGCCCACCAGGGTCGCCCGGGCGAGGACGATTTCACCACGCTGGAGCCGCACGCCAAGATCATGGAGCGGGAGCTGGACGAGTTCGAGTACGTGCCGGACGTGTTCGGACCCACGGCCAAGGAGAAGATCCGATCCCTCGACCCGGGCCAGGTTCTGCTGCTCGAGAACGTCCGGTTCTACTCGGAGGAGCGCATGAACCGGGACCCGGAGTGGCACGCCCGGCGGCACCTGGTCCGGAACCTCGCCCCGCTGTTCGACGTGTTCGTGAACGACGCGTTCGCCGCCGCCCACCGCTCCAACGCGTCCCTCGTCGGCTTCACCCGCCGCCTCCCCTCCTGCGTGGGCCGGGTCATGGAGCGGGAGATCGAGGTGCTGGAGACCATGGTCAAAAACGAGATGGAGGATGGCGTCCTCGTCATCGGTGGGTCCAAGGTCGGCGACGCGATCAAGGTCGTGCGCCGGGCCCTCCAGATGGACAACGTGCTCCGGGTCCTCCTGGGCGGCCTCGTCGGCAACCTCTTCCTCTGGGCCTCCGGCGTGGACATCGGCAAGCCCTCCCGCCGGATCCTGAAGGAGAAGGGGTATACCCGGTACCTGGACGAGGCCCGGGAGCTCCTCGATGAGGATGACGGCAAGATCCTGCTCCCGCGGGACGTGGCCCTGAACGCCGGGGGCGAGCGTCGAGAGGTACCCGTCGAGGAGCTGCCGGCGGACGAGCCCATCCATGACATCGGGTCCGAGACCATCGACCTGTACCGGGAGGAGATCCGGCGGGCCGGCATGATCATCGCGAACGGTCCGATGGGCGTCTACGAGGAGCGCGGCTTCGAGCGGGGCACGTACGAGGTGCTCGAGACCATCGCCTCCGCGGACGGGTTCTCCGTCATCGGCGGCGGGCACATCATCGCCGCCGCCAAGGCGTGCGGGGCGTACGACGGCATCGACCACGTGAGCACCGGAGGCGGCGCCATGCTCCGACTCCTCGCGGGCGAGCGGCTCCCCGCCCTGGACGCGGTGGCGACGTGTCCCTTCACGGGGTGAGCCCCGTGGTCCGCGTCATCTACCACCGCCCCTTCAGCCACTTCCGCGTGAACCACGCGGCGCTCATCGCCGGGAACCTGGGCGCCGAGCTGCTCGTTTACTCGGATCCTACCTCCAAGTCGGCCCTGGACGGGATCCAGCAGGTCATCGAGCACCCGGAGGAGCGGGCCGGCGTCCCCGTGATGGTCACCGACTCCCTAGAGGACGCGCTCCGGTTCGCGGAGGGACGACTCGCCCTGATCGACCCCGAGGAGCGCGGCGGGCTGAACAAATTAAACCCGTCCGACACGCTACTGATCGTGCCCGTAGAGCGCCGGGACGAGCTGGACGTGGAGCCGGACCTCACCGTCGGTGTGAACGCCAAGGTGGGCGAGCTGGCCGCCCTCGCGATCGTCCTGCACGAGCTGGGGGTGAGCCCGGATGGTTAGGAAGTCCAAGGGCTTCCGAAGCCGGACGCGGAAGAAGCTGCGGAAGAAGCCCCGGGAGCGCGGCCTCTCCCCGCTGAGCCCGCTGATGTACGAGTACGAGAAGGGTGACAAGGTGCACATCGTCATCGACCCCAGCGTCCACAGCGGCATGCCGCACCCCCGCTTCCACGGGCGTACGGGCGAGGTGATCGGCCGCCAGGGCCGAGCGTACATCGTCAAGGTGCGGGACGGCGGGAAGGAGAAGAAGCTGATCGTGGGCCCGGAGCACCTACGACCGCAGGAGCAGCCGGAAATGAAGTAGGGGCGCCTCCCCCTTGCCCCCCATCTCACTCCGCGTGCGCGGCCGACGCCCCATCAGCGTCCACGAGGCGCGCAGGACGGTCGATCGGGTCCTGGAGGAGCGGGAGCCGGAGCTCACCTACGACCAGCGGGAGGCGGTCAAGTACCTGAAAAAGTTCGGTCGGCTGGACGAGGAGACGCTGGAGCGGGCGAAGGAGCGGCTCCGCACCGTGGCCCGGGACCTCACCGCCAACGAGCGGACCATCGAGGTCCTCGTCCACCGAATCCTGGACGTGCTGCCGAGCAGCGAGGAAGAAGTCAAGACGGTGCTCGAGTCCGCCGGTAAAAGGTTACTAAGAAGGGCCGACGAGTCCGTGATCGAGGAGATCCTTGAGGTCACCGAGGAGATCCGGGACAAGCTGGAAGAAGGATCGGAGGAGTGACCCGGCGATGGTGGAGCTGCTGTACAAGAAACCCCCCAAAGGGCGACCGTACGAGGAGTACGCGATCGTCCTGGACTTCCTCCCCTACCGCCCCGACGCCCCCCCGCACGAGCGCAAGCCGATGGCCCAGGCGGTCGGGAAGGACTTCTTCATCCTCCTGGAACTCACGCCCAAGGACGACGTCTACCTGGACCTGCACGAGGAGGTGTACGTGGGCCGGGGCAAGCGGGACAAGATCCACCACGTGGACCGCCGGCTCCACTACGACGACCTCACGCAGACGGCCAAGGAGGAGCTCCCCTACGCGATCGAGAAGATCATCGAGGAGAACGAGGAGGACTTCGTCCGGTTCTTCAACGAGGCCCGCCCGATCACCCCGAGGCTGCACCAGCTGGAGCTGCTCCCCGGCATCGGAAAGAAGACGCTCGAGCGCATCCTGGAGGAGCGGGAGAAGGAACCGTTCGAGAGCCTGGACGAGATCCGGGAGCGGGTTAAGGGCCTGCGCCGTCACCCGAAGGACATGATCAAGGAGCGCGTGCTGGCGGAGCTGAAGGGCGAGACCAGGGACAAGTACCGCGTGTTCGTGCCGGAGGGACGGCGCGGTCGCCGCGGCCGCTAGCCCGCAATCTTATTAAGCGCCCCGCGGTGCCGGGCGCACGGGGAAGGGCCCGCAGCTCAGCCTGGACAGAGCGCGGGACTTCTAATCCCGTGGTCCCGGGTTCAAATCCCGGCGGGTCCGCCACCGCCAATTGTTACGAGAATCTTAACGATTGGGGGCGCCGGGTCACCCCAGAACCCGCAACCGCACCTCCAGCACCGCGTCCGGGTCCCGAAGCCGCCGGACCAGGCGCCGATCCAGGTCGCGCGCCGCCTTATCGCACCGCACGAGCACGGTGCGCTCATCCACGTAATCGCTCCGCCGGAACACCATGCTAACCTCGTCGGAGAGTTTAAGGCGAGGGTCCCCGCGGCCCACGACCCGATCCCGAAGGTCCCCGGACCTCAGCTCCACCTCCACCCGAGCCCCGGAGCGCAGCGCCCGTTTGAACCCCTCCGGCAGGTCGGCGCAGGCCCGATCCGCCCTCACCCCGATTATGCAGTCGGCCGTGGGGCCGATCTCCGGCTCCCGGGTGATCTCGAACGTGCTCCCGTGCCGGCCCGTTACGTTCTCATGACCACGGGCCCGGATCCGCACCTCCACCCCGAACCGCCCCCGGAGGGGGTGGGAACGTGATCACGATCGACACGAAGACCACGGTGAAGGACCTCTCCGACGACGAGCTGAAGGGGCGCGTCATCTACGCGCCGTGCTCCGGATGCTCCCCGGACGAGGAGGTACCTCAGGAGGTCGTGCGGGCCACGGTGCACGAGAAGGGGCCCGACGAGCGGGGCGTGCCGAGGCTGGTCGCCAACGTGCTGGCCCGGTGCGAGAGCTGCGGGACCGTGAACCCGGCCCGGCTGGTCTTCTACCGGCCCAAAAAGGTGAAGGTGACGATCAGCCGGTACGAGGAGTCCGAGTGCAAGGAGGTGGAGCTGGACCCGTGGGAGGAGCTGGAGGTCGGGGACGAGCTGGAGGTGGAGGGCGAGCGCGTCGAGGTCACGAACATCGCCACCTACGACGAGGACAGCGTGAAGAGGGCTCTCGTGCGGGACATCCAGTCCGTATGGGCCGTCTCGCTGGACATCCCGGCCCGCATCGGCGTTTCGATCAACCTGCCCTCCGGGTACACGATTTCGGAGAAGGTCGAGGTGGACCGCGACGAGGAGTTCACCGTCGGGGAGGTCTACGAGCTGGACGGGATGCTGTTCCGCGTGCACGCGATCAAGCCGGACGGGCGACCCACGGTCCGCCGGGAGGGTGAGTCGGTCAAGGCTGAGGAGATTAAAAGGATTTATGGAAAGCCCGTGCGTCGGGGCACGCCAAAGAAATCCCTGGAATCAATTTAAGGAATTCACCGGGAGCACCCGGGGTTGCGGGGGGACACTTGAGCGGTTGCGGGAGTGGTGAACGGTGATGATAACAATGAAGATGGCGGTTAGAAACATCGCCCGCAGAAAGGTGAGATCGCTGATCACGATCCTGGGCGTGGCGATCGGGATCTCGGCCGTGGTGGGCGTGTCCTCGGTGGCCAAGGGGCTACAGCACGACATCCGGGTGGCGATCGGCGGCTCCGCCTCGCTCATCGTCAAGTCCAAGACCGCCCCGGACCCGCTCTCCAGCGCGCTGGATCAGTCCGTGGAGGAGAAGGTCCGCCGCGTCCCGGGCGTGCAGCGCACGGTGGCCGTCTGGTTCAACAACCGGGTGGTCACGATCGGGAACCGCCGGACCCCGATCATGATCGCGGCGGTCGAGGGCGGCCAGTACGACTTCGTCGTCGGGTCCAAGGTGCAGCCGATCCGGGGCCGGCTCCCGCGCGACGGAGAGGCCGCGCTGGGCAGCCTCGTCTGGAACCAGATGCGCCCCCGGGTCGGGGACCCGGTGGACCTGAGCGGGGTGCGGCTCCGCCTCGCCGGTGAGTTCCGCACCTCCTCCCAGCTGGCCAACATGTGCATGATCACGACGTTGAACAGCGTGAAGCCGCTGCGGGGGAACGGGATCAGCTGCGTGTTCGTGCAGACGCGGGACCCGAGGCGGGTGAAGCGGGAGATCGAGCGGCGGGTGCCGGGGGTGGAGGCGATCGAGACCAGCAAGGCCGTGCACAACATGGTCAACAGCCTGAGGACCGTGGAGGTGGCGGGTCTGGTGCTCAGCTGCATCGCGGGACTCGTCGGCGGTCTCGGCGTCGCCAACACCATGCTCATGTCCGTCCTCGAGCGGCGTCGGGAGATCGGTGTCATGAAGGCCGTGGGCGCCACCAAGGCCCGCGTGATGAAGGTGTTCCTGATGGAATCGCTGCTGATCTCGCTGGCGGGCGGCGCGCTGGGCTGCCTGATCGGTACCGCCGGGACGTACGCGCTGGTCCAGGTGATTCAAAAGTTCAAGGGCAAGCCGATCACCGTGTGCGTGACGCCGGACGTCATACTGGAGGGGTTCCTGGTGGCCGCCGGCATCGGCGTGCTCTCCGGCCTGTACCCGGCGTGGAAGGCGGCCAAGGTCGACCCGGTGAAGGCCCTCCGGCACGAGTAGGGGGTTCACGATGACCGACCCGGTCATCGAGCTGGAGAACGTGAGGAAGGTCTACGACTCGGGTTCAACCCGGGTGGAGGCGCTCAAGGGCGTGAACCTGAGGGTCCGGCGCGGAGAGTTCCTGATGGTCGTGGGACCCTCCGGGTCCGGGAAGTCCACCCTGCTCCACATCATGGGGGCGCTGGACACGCCCACCTCCGGTCGGGTGAGGATCGCGGGCCGGGAGATCTCAAGGCTCAGCGACCGGGAGCTGGCCCGCATCCGCAGCCGGTACGTGGGCTTCGTCTTCCAGGAGTTCAACCTCATCGAGACGCTGACCGCGCTGGAGAACGTGATGTTCCCGATGACGCTGGCGGGACGCGAGGACGAGGAGCTGGCCAAGCGCCTGCTACTCAAGGTCGGGCTCTCGGAGGAGCACTTCGACAAGTTCCCGAACCAGCTGAGCGGTGGGGAGCGGCAGCGCGTGGCCATCGCCAGGGCGCTGGCCAACGATCCCGAAGTGATCCTGGCGGACGAGCCCACCGGTCAGCTGGACACCAGGAACTCGCGTCGGATCATAAAGGTGTTCAGGAGGCTAAGCGACGAGGGGAAGACGGTCGTCGTGGTCACCCACGACCTCTCCCTCATCGAGTGGGCCGACCGTGTGATCGTGCTCCGAGACGGCCAGATCGTGGAGGAGGGGAGCCCGGAGGAGGTCTCCCCGTGAGCCCGGCGGGCAAACGTTATGATAATCGTAACGATTTGGGTTGGTGCCCCGGCCGGGATTTGAACCCGGGTCGCGGGATGTCTCCGGCCCGGACGGGCCTCGAAAGTCCCGCATGATATCGGCGGGCCCGCGGTCATCCGCGGGCCCTTGACCGGGCTACACCGCCGGGGCGTCCCTCCGGGCAACCCCGGCCGGATCCTAGGTATTAAGCTTTTCGGGGGTGGGGACGGCTGTCGATCTGGGTGGACCTCAACGCGGTGGGCTTCGTGATCGTCCAGTCCGCGGTGACCGCGGAGCTGGCGCGAACCGGGGCCATCCACTGGATCCGAAGGGTCCTGCTCGGTCGCAACCCGGGCACGGTCCGAGTCGCGCTGGCCTCGGGCCTGCTCTCCACGGTGCTGACCAACGACGCCGCGCTGATCGCCGTCGGCTCCGTGGTGGCCCACGCGGCCCGACGACCGCACCGGGTGCTCCTACCCTCCCTCATCACCGCGAACTCCATCGGCGCCGTTACCCCGCTCGGGAACCCGCAGAACGCGATCGTGTACTCCCACTACCACCTGAACGTGTGGGACTTCCTGCGGGCGCAGGCGCCCATCACGGCGGCGCTCGCGATCCCGGGCCTGGCGTACGCGCTGCTCAAGGGGGAGCGCTTACCGTCCACCACCGGGCCCCCACCCAGCCCCAGGGAGCTCGCCGCCATCTCCATCTCCGCCGCCTGCCTGATCGCGCACGTACCACTGTACCTGTGGTTCCCACCGCTCATGCTCGGGTACGCCGCGCTCCGGCCCCTATCGATCCGAGAGGTGGACTGGGTCGTCGTGGCGCTGCTCACGGCCGCGGTGCTCCTTCCCAACGGGATCCGGTGGCTGGGGTGGCACGTCCAGGTCTCGGACCCGTACCTGAGCGCGCTCCTACTGTCACAGGCGATCAGCAACGTTCCGGCCACCGTGATCCTGCTTCCCGGGACCGGGGACTGGGTGAGTCTCCTGCACGGGGTCACGGTGGGCGGGTTCGGCACCCCCGTCGCCTCGATCGCCAACCTCATCGCTCTGCGGATGGCCGGCGGCGGGATCCGACCGTACGCGCTGACGCAGGCCTCCTGCCTGGTCCTCGGCACGGTGGCGCATTACGTCGCGACCTGACGGAGGGCGTCCCCCAGCCGGGAGGGCACGACGTCCCGGTGGCCAAGGACCCGGGCGTGGGCCTCCTCCTCTACCACCACGTAGTCGTAGCCCAGTCGACGCAGCGCGGTTGCCTCCCGTAGCCCGTCCGTGACGGCCACGAACGTGGCGTCGACGCTCAGCTCCTCGGGTGCCACGGCGTGCGGGATCCCAGCGATCAGGACGGCCTCCGGTTCGAGCTCTTCGATCCGCTCGGCCAGCAGCTCGCCGGTGACGGCGTACTCGTCCAGCGCCCCGGTGACCTCGAACTCCACCCCGGCCCGGCGGAAGATCCGGGCGAGCGTGCGCGCGTCCTTCCGGACCTTGGGCAGCCCGCTCTCCGCGGAGAGGTTGGCCAGTACCCGCGCGCCGCGGCGCCCGAGCTCCAGGACCGGGTCGGCGAACAGGTAGGCCGTCTCCTTCTTCGCGTTGAGCACGGCCAGCACGTCCTCGGAGTCCAGGAGGACGCGCGCCACGCGCCCGGGGTCGTGTCCGGACCACGGTTCCAGGTACTCCCGGCTCGCCATCCCGCGCCTCCGCTCCAGCTCGGCGGCGGCCCGCATCAGCCGGCGCTGTCGGTCCACCTCCCGCTCCGGGATGACCCCGGCCTCCGCGGCGCGCTCGAGGGTCCGGATGACGCCCTCCGTGTTCGGGCCCAGGCCGTTGTGCACGTCCACGGTGACGACGGTCGCGCTCGGGTCGGCCTCCTCCACGGCCGCCTCCAGGTCCTCGCCGATGATGGAGGAGACGCAGGTGCCCACGACGCCCAGGAGCTCGGGCTCCAGCCGCTCCTCCGCGTACCTGAGCGCCCGCACGAGCCGTTCGTGCGCGCCGAAGACGAAGTCGTCCTCCTCCATGCCCGTGACGAGCACGCGCACCCCGTCCTTCTCCAGCAGGCGCGCGGTCCTGAAGCAACATCCTTTAGGGCCGTGGAGGATAATGGCGTCCGCCAGCAGGTCTCTGAGCGTGTACATGGCCGCCGGGATGGGACCGGGCCTAGGGTGCCAGGTGGTCAATCACGGGCCCCCGGGGTGGGTGGGGGGTTGAGCAAGATCCGACGGTTGGTGTTGGACGTGATGAAGCCGCTCGAGCCGGACACGACGGAGCTGGCCCGCTCGCTCGCCAAGCTGGAGGGCGTGGACGGTGTGAACATCGTGCTGGTCGAGGTGGACCGGGACGTGGAGAACGTAAAGGTTACCGTGGAGGGCACGGACCTGGACTTCGAGGAGATCAAGGACGTGATCGAGGAAATGGGCGGCGTCGTGCACAGCATCGATGAGGTCGTGGCCGGCTCCCGAATTGTGGAGGAGGTTAAGACCCCGCAGGATGACTGACGGTGGTGGGCTTGCGGCGCCTCGACCTGATCAAGGAGGCGCTGCGGGGCGCCCTGAGCACGGGCCGGTACATGGCGCTGGGTTCGATGGACGGCCTCCTGGCCAGCCTGGGCGCCGTGCTCAGCGCGTCCCTTCGGGGCGGCACGCTGCACGACGTGGTCTCCTCCGGGCTGAGCGTGGCCGTCGCCCTGGCCCTGTCGAACGGGCTCGGCTCCTACCTGGGCGAAAAGATCGAGGAGCTGCGCGAGATCCGGCGGCTGGAGCGCCGCATGATCCTGAACCGAGGCGAGCTGGAGAGCACCCGGGTGCACGACCTGGCCCGGGTCCGGATCTACACCAGCGTGATCTCCCACGGGGGCTCCAGCTTCGCGGCCTCGATGATCCCCATCCTGACCGTGATCGCGATCGGGGACCCTCGGGCCGGCGCCGTGCCGTGCGTGATCGTCTCGGGCGTCGCCCTGTTCCTGCTCGGGGCGTACCTGGGTCGGCTGTGCGGGGACCGAGGGGGCAGGCTGCTGCTACGCGGCCTGGAGATGGCCGGGGTGGGAGGGATCGTGGGCGTCGTAACCCACCTCATAGGGGCTCACTGAGCCCGACGAGCCGGGAGTACAGGGCGTGCAGCCTTCCGTGATCGGGCCCCGCGCGGATGAAATCGTACGGCACCTCCTCCGGACCGCTCGGTGGTCGCTCGGGGTCGATCCGGGCCTTCACGGAGCGCATCGCCCGCGACCACGCCCGCGGGCTGCGGGCCCTCCAGAGCACCCGCTCCACCACCTGGGCCGCGTCCCGGTCACCCCTGGAGAGCAGGGACTGAGCGCGCGCCAGCTCGGGCCGCTCCGTCGAGACGCGGACGTTCACCTCGCGGGCGAACAGCCGATAGCGCCTCCGGATCTCCCGCACCGGCAGCATCGGGTGGTACTGGAGCGGCGTGAACGCCTTCGGGATCAGCGGGTTGACGCTGACGGTCACCTCCGCCCGCTCGGCGCACGCGCGGACGAGGCGGGCGGACTCGAGCACGTCCTCCTCCACGGGGAACCCGGGCACTCCCACGATCAGGTACAGGCGCACGCGCATCCCCAGCCGGCCGGCCGTCTCCACGAGCTCCAGTAGATAATCCTCGTCGATCGGCTTGTTCAGGAACTCCCGGATCCGCTCGGACCCGGACTCCGGGGCCAGGGTCAGCGTGCGGACGCCCGCCTCCCTGAGGGTCGGCAGCAGGTCCGGGTCCAGGTCGGTCACGCGCAGCGACGGGAGGGAAAGCTCCAACCCCAGCTCCAGGCACCGGTCCACGATCGTCTCGAAGTCCGGGTGGGCGGCGGGAGAGGCGGAGATCAGCGCCACGCGATCGTACGGCGAGTCCAGGGCGTGCCGGAGGACCCGGTCCACGTGCTCCAGCGGGCGGCACCTCCACTCCCCGGCCGTGTGCCCCCCGAGGCAGAAGCTGCAGGCGTAGGGGCAGCCGCGGCTGAGCTCGACCGGGTACGCCCGGAGCCCGCTCAGCTCGGGTGACTCCGGGGCGAACGCGAGGGTCGGGGGGTCCGTCCCCTCCAGCGAGTCCGGCCCCACCCGCTCGGTCCCCTCCGAGTGACCCGGCACGTAGAACCCAGGGACGTCGGCCAGCTCCTCGAGCGCCTCGCGCCGGGACCCCGCCTCCACGACCCGGCGCACGCCCTCCCGGAACGTGGCCTCGGCCTCCCCCACGTAGAACGCGTCGATGAAGGGTTCCATGGGAAGGGGGTTCACGGTGCAAGGACCGCCGGCGATGACGATCGGGTCCCCCTCGGAGCGGTCCCGGCGGAGCGGAGGGATCCCGCCCATGATGAGCGACTCCAGGACGTGCGGGTAGTCGAGCTCAAACTGCAGGGAGACGCAGACGACGTCGAACCGGGACAGCTCGGTGCCGGTCTCCAGGGAAACGAGCCGGCGCTCGGGACCCAGCCGCTCGTACGCGTCGGTGGGCAGGTACGACCGCTCGACGGAGAGCTCCGGGTCCTCGTTCAGCAGTCGGCAGACGATGTGGAACCCCAGGTTTGAGGCCATGCCCCGGTACTCGTTCGGGTACAGGAGGCAGACCCGGGCCCCGGCGCTCGGGTCCGGGGACAGCGTGGACAGCTCCCGGATCATCCGACCACGGCCCGGGGAGACGGGGTTTTGAGCTCGATGATGGCCAGCGGCGTGGGCTCCGGGGGCGACAGCAGCAGCGTCTCCGTACCGGCGTCCTCCAGCCTCAGGTTGACCTGGTGCCCGTACAGGTACAGGACGCGCTCCCGCTCCAGCCGGATGAGCCCGTACCCGGACACGTACACGTACACCCGGCCGTTTCGGGGGGCCACGGGGATTCGGACCTCGGGGCGCCCGTCAACGCTCACCACCAGGGCCTTGGCCGGGTTCGCGGTGGCGGAGAGCACCGCGGAGACCCTCACCGTAACGTCCTGACCCTTCAGCTCCCGGTTCACGGTCAGGTTGCGGAACGCCAGCCGGAGCTCCGAGTCCGTGGCCTTCCCCTGCTTGAGGCCTAGCTGCCTTGCCAGGCTCTGCGGAATGATGACCAGGTTATCCCTGGGGGCGCGCTTGACGGTGAACTCGGAGCGCTGGTAGATGACCCGATCCCCGGGCTCCAGGTTCAGGACGTGCAGCACGTTGTCCCCCAGCAGAATGTCACCGCCCCCTCCGTACCGGACGAGGTACGGGCCCTCGGTCTTAACCTCCCGGTGCCCCCAGATCACCTTGCGCGGCAGCGGGTTCACCTCGACCTTGCTCCCGGTGACCTGGATGGAGGAGAGCATGGCGCCAACGAGCACGGCGACCACGGAGAGGGACATGATCACGGAGGCGTGCATGTAAAGGAAGGGGCGCAGCGTGCGCCGGCGCCGCTGGATCCTCAGCAGCTCCCGAACCAAGTCGACGAGCGAGGCGAACGCCACGCCCAGACCCAGGATCACCAGCGACAGGACCAGGGGGAGCGGGAGGTTCGTGTAGAACAGCGCGGCGAGGCCCAGGGCGACCAGGGAGAGGCCGAGGTTGACCCGGTTCAGCGCCTTACCCACGTTCCACCGCAGGACGATGCGCCCGTACCGGTGCGCCCGGTCCAGGATCGTGCGGACGACCTGGAGGGCCATCCGGTGGAGACGCTCCAGGGGCTGCATCTCGTGCTTGATCTCCCCGATGTCCACCTCCTTAATCCGGGCCCCGAGCGCGACGGCGTCGAGGATGATCCCGATGTCCACGCCGTAGTCGGGCTCGAACTCGACGCGCTCCAGGAGCTCCCGCTTCGCGCAGATCTGACCGCTCAGCGGCTGCTCCAGCTCGGAGACCTCGGGGAAGAAGAACCGCAGCAGCGGCTTGGCGGTGAGTAGGGTCACGCGGCCGGCCTTGCGCCGGAACTTGGTCTTGACTAGGTCCGCCTCGCCCCGCAGGACGGGACGAATCATCTTTTCGATCATCTCAGGCCGGATGTTCTCGATGTCCGCGTCGACGAAGGCGATCACGTCGCCGTTGGAGTGCTCGAGCCCCGTTCTCATCGCCTCCCCCTTGCCCCGGTTCTCCGGGTGGGAGACGACCCGGGCCCCAGCCTCCCGGGCCCGCTCGGCCGTGCGGTCCTCGCTGCCGTCGTCGACCACGATCACCTCGTCCACGACCGGGACTCTGCGGGCGGCCCGAACGACCCGACCCACGGTCTTCTCCTCGTTGTACGCCGGGATGACGACGCTCACCTTCCACTCCCGCCTACCCTTCCCGCGCCGGCGTCTCAGTATCATGAGCAATAATAGCAGGCTCGTGAGTCCTCCGTCGAGCATCCCCGATCACCCAGGGAGGTGCTCCGCTTGCCGAAGGAGCTGGTGTTGAAGCGGATCGTGGGAGACATCGCCGCCTCCGAGCGCCCCGGGGAGGTCATGAGGAAGTGGCGTAAAATCTTCCACGCGTCGCAGGTCGAGGTCGCGAGGAAGATGGGCGTCTCCCCCTCGGTTATCAGCGAGTACGAAACGGGTAAGACGCGCTCACCCCGGGTGGACACCGTTCGGAAGTTCGTGGAGGCGCTGATCAAGATCGACGAGGAGCGGGGCGGTCAGGTCCTCTCCGCGCTGGAGAGCGCGCTGCTGTCCGAGGAGGTCCTCTCCACCCTGGTGGGGATCGGGGAGTTCCCCTACCCGAGGAAGCTGACGGAGGTTTACGATCGGATCGGGGCCGAGCCGGTGGTGCACCACGGGGACGTGGACGTGTTCGGGTACACGATCATTGACAGCGTGAAAACCATCCTGGAGGTGCCCGCGGGCTCGCTCCTACGGGTGTACGGGGAGTGCCCGAGCCGGGTGCTCGTTTTCACCCGGATCGATCGCGGGCGCTCGCCGATGGTGGCCATTAAGGCGGCCGGGATCAAGCCCAGCGCGGTCGTGCTGCACGGGATCGACAAGGAGGACGTGGACGAGCTGGGGATCGAGATCGCGGAGCGCGAAATGATCAACCTGGCCACCGCTCAGGGCCCTATTTCGGAAATATCAAAAAAGCTTAGGGAGCTCACCGAAGCGCGCTGACCCGGAGGGGTGTCGCGCTTGATCCCGGACGGACGGGCCGGGATCGTCGGGTACGGGGCCTACGTACCCCGGTACCGGATCAAGGTGGAGGAGATCGCCTCGGTCTGGGGCGAGGATCCGGAGGCCATCAAGTCCAGCCTGAGGATCGAGGAGAAGAGCGTCCCGTCCGAGACCGAGGACTCCGCCACCATCGCCGTGGAGGCCGCCAGGAACGCCCTCTCCCGGGCCGGAATCGACCCCTCCGACATCGGCGCGATCTTCGTGGGCTCCGAGTCGCCACCCTACGCCGTCAAGCCCACCGCCACGATCGTGGCGGCCGCGATCGGCGCCACCCCGGACCTCACCGCCGCCGACTACGAGTTCGCGTGCAAGGCCGGCACCACGGCGATCCAGACCTGCACGGGTCTCGTCGTCGCCGGCATGATCGACTACGGGCTCGCCATCGGCGCGGACACGGCCCAGGGAGCCCCGGGCGACCCGCTCGAGTACACGGCCGCCGCGGGCGGGGCCGCCTTCATCATCGGCCGCGACAACCTGGTGGCCGAGCTCGAGGGCACATACTCCTACACGACCGACACGCCCGACTTCTGGCGCCGCGAGGGACAGCCCTACCCGCGGCACGGGGGTCGGTTCACCGGCGCCCCGGCCTACTTCAAGCACATCATCAACGCGGCCCGGGGCCTGATGGAGGAGCTGGACCTCTCCCCCGAGGACTTCGACTACGCCGTCTTCCACCAGCCCAACGGGAAGTTCCCCCGACGCGTCGGCCAGAAGCTCGGGTTCAAGCCCGAGCAGATCGAGCCCTCCATCGTCGTTGACAGAATCGGCAACACCTACTCCGGCTCCTCCCTGCTCGGCTTCGTTCGGGTCCTGGACCAGGCCGAGCCCGGCGACCGCATCCTGCTCGTCTCCTACGGCTCGGGCGCCGGCAGCGACGCGTTCAGCTTCGTCGTGACCGATCGCATCGAGGAGGTACGAGAGCGGGCCCCGCTGCTGGAGGAGTACCTACGGGACCGCGTGTACGTGACCTACGGAGAGTACGCCAAGATGAAGCGCAAGCTCAAGTTCTGAACCGTCCGGGAGGGGAGCCCCTTGAACCGCGACGTGGCGATCGTTGGCGTGGGCATGACCCGGTTCGGCGAGCTCTGGGACAAGTCCTTCGACGACCTCTTCGTCGAGGCCGGCCTCGAGGCCCTGGAGGACGCGGGCATGAGCGGGGACGAGATCGAGGCGATGTACGTGGGCAACATGAGCGCGGGCCGCTTCATCGACCAGGAGCACGTCGCGTCCCTCATCGCCGACCGCTCCGGACTGACCCCCATCCCGTGCACCCGCGTCGAGGCGGCCTGCGCCTCCGGCGGGCTGGCGGTCCGGCAGGCCATCCTGGCCGTCGCCTCCGGGATGTACGACGTGGTCCTGGCCGGCGGCGTGGAGAAGATGACCGACGTCACCACCGAGGAGGCCACCGCCACGCTCGCCACGGCCGCCGACCAGGAGTGGGAGGCCTTCCACGGGGTGACCTTCCCCGCCCTGTACGCCATGATCGCCCGGCGGCACATGCACGAGTACGGCACCACCCGAGAGCACCTCGCCCTCCCGCCCGTGAAGAACCACCGCAACGCCACCAAGAACCCGAAGGCCCAGTTCCGGTTCGAGATCACCGTCGAGCAGGTGATCGAGAGCCCCCTCGTCGCCGACCCACTCCGCCTGCTCGACTGCTCCCCCGTCTCCGACGGGGCCGCCGCCGTGATCGTCTGCCCGCTCGAGATGGCGAGGGAGTTCACCGACACGCCCATCGTCGTCCGGGCCACCGCCCAGGCCTCCGACAGCCTGGCCCTCCACGACCGAGAAGACATCACGACGCTGCGCGCCACCGTCGAGGCCGCCCGCTCCGCGTACCGGCAGGCCGGTATCGAGCCCGAGGACGTGGACGTGGCCGAGGTCCACGACTGCTTCTCCATCGCCGAGCTGGTCGCCGTTGAGGACCTCGGATTCGTCGAGAAGGGCGAGTCCGGGGAGGCGTACCACGAGGGCATGTTCGAGATCGACTCGGACCACGTGGCCGTGAACCCGAGCGGCGGGCTGAAGGCCAAGGGTCACCCCGTCGGCGCCTCCGGCGTCGCCCAGGTGGTGGAGATCGTGGAGCAGCTGCGGGGCGAGGCCGGCAAGCGTCAGGTTGACGGGGCCGAGATCGGTCTCACCCACAACGTGGGAGGATCCGGAGGCACCGTCGTCGTGCACATCTTCGAGCGGGGGGACTAGCCCGTGGGAGGCGTACCGCGCTTCTGGCGGAGCATCGACAACCGGTACCGACTCGTGGGCACCCGGTGCGAGAACTGCGGTGAGGTCTACTTCCCACCCCGCGTCGTCTGCCCCAAGTGCCGCCGAGAGGGGGAGATGAAGGAGGTCGAGCTCTCCGGGCGCGGCGAGATCTACACGTACTCGGTGGTCCGGGTGCCACCGGAAGGCTTCGAGGAGAAGGCGCCCTACGTGGTCGCCATCGTCAAGCTGGAGGAGGGCCCGCTAGTCACCGGGATGATCGTGGACTGCGACCCCGGCGAGATCGACATCGGTACGCCCGTCGAGGCCACCTTCCGACGCGTCAGCGAGGACGGGGAGGACGGCGTGATCTACTACTCCCTCGAGTTCCGCCCGGTGCGCCGGGAGGAGTAGCCCCGCTCCGTGATCATCTTCTCCCCTACCACCTTTGTCCTTGAGCTCCCGACGATCAGTATCGAGCGCATGTTGATTTGATCCTCCAGCGAGCGCAGCTCACCCGCCCGCGTCACCACCACCCGCTGCCGGCTCCGGTACGCGTCCCACACGACCCCAACCGGCCGCTCCGGCTCCACCGACTCCTCCAGCACGTCCAGAAACGCCCGGAACGCGTGCCGACGCTCCGAGCTGCTCGGGTTATACACGACCAGCACGAAGTCCGACTCCAGCGCCGCCCGAGCCCGCTCCAGGATCTCATCCAACGGGACCAGGTGATCGCTGAGGCTCACGACCGCGAAGTCCAGCATGAGCGGGGCGCCCAGCAGGGCCGCCGCCGCGCAGGCGGCCGTGACCCCGGGCACCACCTCCACCTCCACACCCTCCCCCTCCGCCATCGAGAGCACCAGACCGGCCATCCCGTACACCCCCGGATCCCCACCGCTGACCACCGCCACCCTCCGACCCTCGGCCGCCAGCCGCACCGCCTCCCTGGCCCGCTTCCTCTCCTCCCGCATCCCGTACTCCCGCACCTCCACGCCGTCCGGGATCACCTCGCGCGCGTGGCGCACGTACGACCGGTACCCGATCACCACGTCAACGCTCCTCAGTACCCTCCTCGCCCTCACCGTCATCAGCTCCGGATCGCCCGGACCGATCCCCACCACGTACACCTTCCCCACGCTCACACCCCCGCACCCGTACCCTTCCCTCCGAGACCGACACCACGAGACCGGCCTCTTCCCGGCTCCCGGCCTTCACCCCAAGCTCCTTCAGGTACCGAAGCACGCCCGGGTGAGGGGGGTCCTCCACCCACACGCCGCCCCGCTCCAGCGCCCGCACCAGCTCCACCATCCGCTCCCGGTACTCGCGCGGATCGATGCCCAACACGTCCAGCACGTCCTCCACCGGGGGCCGACCCTCCGCCTCCGCCACCGTCGAACCGCCCACCGAACCCCCTAACCATCCCGCCAGGGCCCGCGCCACCTCCTCACCTCCCCAGTGATGACCGGACAGGCAGATCACCTCGGCCTCCGGGGTTACCAGGAGAACCACCGGATCCTCCCCCTTCTTCCTCAGCCTCAGCGCCCTCACCGCGATCCCCGGGGAGGAAACGTACACGACCGCGTCCGCGCTCCCCTCAAACCCGAACTCGTCCCGCACGCTCACGTCCGCGCCAAGCAGTCGGAAGAACTCCACCACCCGGTCCGTGACCTCGAGCCCGCGGAAGTCGTAGACGACGACCCACTCCAGGCGCCGCTTGGGCGAGAACCCCACCCTCATCCTCTCACGCTCCTCGCGTACTCCTTGGAGTACAGGTACGAGCGCTCCCCCTCCTCCCGGAGCACGTCCCCCACGATGATCAGCGCCGTCCGATCGATCCCCGCCCTTCGGACCTTCTCCGTGATATCACCCAGCGTGCCCCGAACCACCTTCTCCTCCGGCATGGACGCCTTGTACACGACGGCCACCGGCGTATCCTCCGAGTACCCACCCTCCAGGAGCGCCCTCACGACCCGCTTCAGCCTCTGCACTCCCAGGAAGATCACCATCGTGCAGCCGTGCCGGGCGAGCTCCCTCAGGGACTCCCCCTCCGGCTTCCCCGTCCGGCCCGCGGGCCGGGTCAGGATGACCGTCTGGCTGACCCCGGGCTTGGTCAGCTCCTCCCCCAGCGCGGCCGCCGCGGCGTTCACGGAGCTCACCCCGGGCACGACCTCGTACTCCACCCCGCGCCGCCGCAGCTCCCGCGCCTGCTCGCACAGGGAGCTGTAGATGAACGGGTCCCCGGAGACCAACCGCACGACGGTCCCACCCTCCCGAGCCCCCTCCACCATCAGCTCAACTAGCTCCTCGAGCGAGCGACCGTAGCTGTCCACCAGCTCCGCGTCCGGCGCCCACTCCCGCACGGTCTCCTCCGGCGTCAGCGAGCCCGGGTAGATCACCAGGTCCGCCCGACGGAGCACGCGCAGCCCCTTGAGCGTCATCAGCTCCGGGTCGCCGGGCCCCGCGCCCACGAAGTACACCTTACCGGAGCCCACCGGCCCGCCCCCCTCACAACCGTAACCGCCGGCGCGTCAGCAGCACGACCCCAACGATCACCAGCGCGTTCCCCAGCAGGAAGAGCGCGAGCCAGGCGAGGTAACACGCCGTCCCCAGGCCCAAGGGTACCGTAACCTCGTGAGCGTGACCCGGGGTGACGGGGACCAACCGTCCCCACCGGTACGCGGAGAAACCGACCACCATCATCCCAACCACGTTCACGACCAGGCCCAGGTTGAGCAACATCCGGGGTCGATCTCCCGCGGAGGCGGCCCGGTACGCGTTGTACGCGGAGAGGACGCCGATGACGGCCACCGACACGGCCAGGGTCACGGGCAGCGCGTGGTGATGCGACGCGAGTCCCAGCACGTACAGCCCCGGCGCGGCGGCCGGGGAGCCCTCCGGTTGGACCCTAACGATCACGGTCCACGCCACCCTGGAAACCCCCCAGCGTCGGTTAGATGGACGGGGGCGTGTACCGGAACTTGTACGTTAGCGCGTTGAACCGGCTCAGCAGGGACAGTACCTTGACCAG
This sequence comes from Methanobacteriota archaeon, assembly GCA_027064305.1. GTDB lineage: Archaea > JAADCQ01 > Methanopyri > Methanopyrales > Methanopyraceae > Methanopyrus. The sequence continues at coordinate 29,694 of JAMOPY010000001.1, read as the reverse complement.
CTCCCCCCGCCCCAGCCCCGTCCTCCTGCACAGCTCCTTCCACGTTAGGTAGCCGGAACTCAGCTCCTGATACAGCGAGTAGGCCCACGCCTGGAACCGCACCCCCAGCTCGTCGGTCACGGTCATCACGAACGACTCGTCCACGGACTCCTTCACGGAGAACAGCGTCTTATCCACCGGCTCCATCCAGTCCCACACCCGGTGCCTCACCACGCGCTCCTCGGACTTCTCGATCAGGAAGATCAGGATGCGCGCCCAGTGACTCGGCACGCTGAGGCTTCTGGAGAGGTCGGACACGCTCAGGTTCAGCCGATCCTCCACCAGGTCCAGGGCGAGCCTCAGGAGCGTGTCGTCGTGCCTGTAGGCGTAATCCTCGGACAGCACGTCGCGCGCGTTCACCCACACGGCCACGTCCTCCAGATACCGCAGCTCCGAGTACGGGATCGACAGCCGGTTACCCCGGCCTAGGTAGAACGCGCGGCGCCTCCCCAACGAGAGCAGCGGCACGGAGGGGTTCGACCTGACGCGGCCCGGGCTCGAGGACACCACGAGCACGTGCAGCACCTCCGGTAGCTCCTCCGTGAACGCCTCCTCATCCACGACGATGAGCACGTCCAGCAGCGACGACAGCAGCTCCGGATCGAAGGCGACGAGGTCGGTCAGGTCCGTGTACAGTACGTTCTCCTCGTACTCGAGCTCCAGGTCCACGGACGCGTCCAGCACCGTCGGAACGATCCCTCTCGTAAGCTCGTTTATCTTCCGCACCACCTCGGGCTCCACGCACACCGGGATCCCGTAGGAGAGCAGCAGGCAGGCGAGCGTGGCCCGGCTGTCCAACGGCAGGGCCAGGGCGCGGTCCCCCTACGAGAGCTCCTCCAGCAGCAACCCGAGCCCCTCCTTCAGACCCTTCCCCTCGATGGCGACGGTCCCGACGACCGGAGGATCCAGGTCCAACCGCTCGCTGACCAGCTCCCCCACCCGCTCCGGGGGGAGCGCGTCCTCCAGGTCCTGCTTGTTGGCGAACACGACCAGCCGGTCCGGGTTCTTCACGACCCCCTTGACCAGCTCGTAGATCTCCACCGCCGTATCGATCTGCGGGTTGGCGGAGTCGATCACCAGGATCAACCCGTCGGCGTTCCGGGCCCCCAGCTTCATGACGAACTTGAACCGAAGTTGGCCGGGCACTCCGAAGAGGTACACCCCGTCGAAGTACTTGCAGCGGCCGAAGTCGATGCCGATCGTCCGGCCCCTGGGCGAGACGGTCGCGAACTTGTCCGAGAGCTGCCTCACCACCGTCGTCTTCCCCGCGTCCTCCGGTCCGATCACCGCGATCTTGATCCTGCCGTCCTCCAACCCCTCCAGCATCCTAGGTGCCCCGACACCGTTTTTACCCGGGCTTTTTTACTAGATGGTGACTGAGGGCGTGCGTCTACGGGGTGATAAGGGTGAAGACCGGCACGTGGCGGGTGAAGACGGGCTTCGCCCGCATGCTGAAGGGCGGCGTCGTGATGGACGTGACCAACGTCGAGCAGGCCCAGATCGCCGAGGACGCCGGCGCGGTCGCGGTCATGGTCCTGGAGAAGGTCCCGGCCGACATCCGGAGGGCCGGCGGCGTGGCCCGCATGTGCGACCCGGCCAAGATCGAGGAGATCATGGACCACGTCACGATCCCCGTGATGGCCAAGTGCCGGATCGGCCACGTGGTCGAGGCGCAGGTGCTGGAGGCCATCGGGGTCGACATGATCGACGAGTCCGAGGTGCTCACGCCCGCGGACGAGGAGCGGCACATCAACAAGTGGGAGTTCGACGTCCCGTTCGTCTGCGGCGCGCGGAACCTGGGCGAGGCCCTGCGCCGGATCGCCGAGGGGGCCGCGATGATCCGGACGAAGGGCGAGGCGGGTACGGGCAACGTGGCCGAGGCCGTGCGGCACATGCGCATCATGCGGCGGGAGATCTCCGAGCTGTCCCACCTGGATAAGGAGGAGCTGTACCAGAAGGCGAAGGAGTACGGGGTCCCCTTCGACCTGGTCGCGGAGGTGGCCAGCCTGGGCCGGCTACCCGTCGTGAACTTCGCGGCCGGCGGCATCGCCACCCCGGCGGACGCGGCCCTCATGATGCAGCTGGGCGCGGACGGCGTCTTCGTGGGGTCCGGCATCTTCAAGTCCGACCGGCCGCAGGAGATGGCCGAGGCCATCGTGGAGGCCACGGCCTACTACGACGATCCCGAGGTCGTGGCCGAGGTCTCCAAGAACCTGGGCGATGAGGTCGCCATGCGCGGCCTCGACATCTCCGAGATCCCGGAGGAGGAGCGGATGCAGACGCGGGGCGACTAGGCCCCCGACGCCACCCGGCCAATCGTTTTGACATTCGTAACGTTAGTCGGGCGGTGACGCGATGCTCAGGGCCCAACGACCCGTGGTCGTGCGAGGACGGACCGTGGAGCAGGTCTGGCGGCGGGCCGTTACCGAGGTGAAGGTCCGGGGCGAGCGGGTCGAGCGAGAGCGAGGCCCGGTGCGCGAGCTCCGCGGACTGATCGCGCACCTTCACCCCCGGGGCGAGGACGCGTTCACCGTCCCCGAGGACTACCCGATGGACGAAGGGGCCGTCCGGGAGTACGAGAACCAGCTGCTGGACCCCGAGCGACACGGGTTCGAGTACACCTACGGGAACCGGCTTCGCCGACACTTCGACGTGGACCAGGTAAGGAGGCTCATCGAACGGTTACGGAGCGCCCCCGAGACCCGGCGCGCGGTCGCCGTCACCTGGGACCCCACCCGAGACCTAACGGAGGAGGAGGTCCCGTGCCTGGTGACCGTGCAGCTGCAGTCGGACGGCGAGGACGGGCTGGAACTTCACGCCTTCTACCGCTCCTGGGACGTGGGCAAGGCCCTCGTCGCCAACGTGATCGCGCTGCGCCGGCTGCAGGAGCACGTGGCGGACCGCGTGGGGCTGTCGCCCACAACGATCACCGTCTACGCGTCGAACGCGCACGTGTACGAGGAGGACCTGAGGGAACTCTGAGCGCTAGGGGGGCAGCCCCTGCGAGTACCGGCTCCACATCTCAACGGAGCGGTGGGAGGCGATGGAGGCCGCGGTCGCGGCCTCGCTGGTGACGGCCCGGCCGATCTGATGCACCGCCTGGAAATATCATGGTGATCATCACCGCGGCCGTGGCGACCATGACCGCGCACAGCAGCAGCTCATCCACCATCCCGCTGCCCCGGCTCCCGAGCGCCCTCAGCCTCACCGGATCGCCCCCTCCCCGGGCTTAGGGAGAATTGGGACCCTCAAAACGGTATGATACTGGCGTTCCACATCCGAAGTCCACCCACCGTGAACGCCTTTCCATCGAGAAATCGGATACGTACGGGTCCACCGCGGGGCAACGGTTTTTCCGGGGCGGTGCGGGGGTGCGTCCGGGGGAGCGCGCCGTTGAACGAGCGGAAGGATCTCGTGAGGATGGTTGAACTGCACGGGTGAGCCTGCAAGCTGCCGCAGGGAGACCTAGAGCGGCTGCTGGAGGGCGTGAAGCTGCCGGAGGACGAGCGGGTCGAGGTGGGCGTGGGCGACGACGCCTCGATCGTGCGCGTGGACGGCGGCTACCTCGTCCAGTCCCTGGACTTCTTCACCCCCATCCATCCGGATCCGTACGTCCAGGGGCGCATCGCGGCCAACAACTCGCTGAACGACGTGTTCGCGATGGGCGCCACCGAGGTGCTCTCCGTGCTGGTGATCTCGGGGTTCCCGCGGGAGCTGCCGGAGGAGGACGTCCGGGAGATGCTGCAGGGGTTCGCCGACCAGTGCCGGGAGGTGGACGCGCCGGTGACCGGTGGTCACACGATCCTGAACCCGTGGCCGATCCTGGGCGGCAGCGTGACGGGGTGGGCGGAGCGGTACGTGACCGCGGACGGTGCCCGGCCGGGCGACCTGCTGTACTTGACCAAGCCGCTGGGCACGCAGCCGGCGATGGCGCTGTTGAGGATGCCGGAGGATACCCTGGACTCCATGTTCGGCCACCTGGACGTGGAGGGAATCGAGCGCGTGGCGGTGAAGGTGATGACGGAACCGCTCCGGGACGCGGCGGAGGCGGCGGTGGAGGCGGGGGCGACGGCGATGACGGACGTCACCGGGTTCGGGCTCAAAGGTCACGCGCGGGAGCTGGCCGAGCGGAGCGGGGTCAGGGTCGTCATCGAGCGGATACCCGTGATCCCGGGGACTCCGGAGGTCTCCAGGGCGTTGGGGTACGGGCTGGAGCGGGGCGAGTCGGCGGAGACCGCCGGCGGGCTGCTGGTCGCGGTGCCCGAGGGGAGGGCGGAGGAGCTGGAGGACGCGTTCGAGGAGCGGGACGTGTGGTACCGTCGCGTTGGACGGGTGGAGCGGGGCGAGGGAGTGGTCGTGGACGCCCGGCTCGAGGAGGTGGAGGACTACCCCCGATGACCCCGCCGGGGAACCCCGGACGGGGACCCGGCGGGGGATCGGGCCCGCGCACGCGGCGGGCTCACCCGTGGTACACCTGCCGCCCCCGCCTGTCGCCCCCCTCCTCCCTCAGGGCGCGCCGGACGTGCTCCTTCTCGATGGCGTCCGCCCCGTCCCGGAGGGCCTCCAGCAGCGCCCGCTTGAGCACCCGCTCCTTGATCTCCCGGTGCGACATGCCGGAGGTCCGGGCCGCGATGTAGGCCGGGTCCACCTTGAGGGGTAGCGGGAGTCGCTTCGCGTAGTACCGAACCAGCTCCTCCCGCTCCTCCCGGTCCGGCGGTCGGAACTCCAGCTCGTACTCGAACCGGTTCTTCAGGGCCGGGTCGAGCAGGTCCGGGTGGTTCGTGGCCGCGATGAACAGGACCCCCTCGGACCGCTCCTTCAACCGGTCCAGATTCGTGAGCAGGGAGTTCACGCTCTCCACCACGTCACCGCGCAGCTCCTGGTACCGGCGGTCCAGCCCCAGCGCGTCGATCTCGTCCACGAAGAGCACGCACGGGGCGGACTCCCGCGCCCGCTTGAACGCCCGCCTGATGCGCTCGCTCGCCTCCCCCACGTACTTACCCAGCAGCTCGGCCGCGTTGATCCGAAGCAGCGGCACCTTCGCCTCGCCCGCCACGGCCTTGGCCGTCCGGGTCTTGCCCGTGCCGGTGGGCCCGTGGAAGAGGACCGTCCGGGGCGCCCACTCCGACAGCTCCTCCGGGTTCCTCAGGTACTCCACCAGCAACCGGCACGCGCGCTTGACCTCCGCGTGCCCCACCACGTCGTCCAGGGTGAGCCGGGGCACCTCCATGCGATCCTCCTCGGACCGCAGCCGCAGCACGAACTTGGTGCTGGCGGTGACCCGACCCGCCCCGGACGGCACGACCCGCACGACCTTGAACGCGTAACTGTGCACGATGCCCGTATCGAAGAGGATCATCCCCTCCTTCACGATCTCCCCCAGCCACTGCTCCCGGGCGTACGCGTTGAACGCCTCGTACGAGTCCACCACCACCTCCTTGCCCATCCCGGGCTCTCGGATCGGGTAGCCCAACGGTTTTAACTCCACGAGCTTCGCGTCCGGCACCGGGTTCCGGGGCCCGGAGAGGCTCAGACCGCCCGACCCCTCCTCCCGCAGCTCGTCCGGATCCCGGCGGTAGTACCCGCTCACCGGGGGCGACCCCCATGTCCACGTTCCGCGCGTTCATCTCGATCGACATCGAGAAGGACGAGGTGATCGACCGGATCCAGGAGCTACAGGACCGACTCAAGGCCTCCGGCGCCGACCTCAAGCTCGTCGAGCCGGAGAACGTGCACCTGACCCTCAAGTTCCTGGGCGACATCCCGGAGTCCCGCGTGCCCGAGGTCGTCGAGGCGATGGAGCGGGCCGCCGACACCGTGGAACCCTTCACGCTCCGGCTTAAGGGCCTCGGGGTCTTCCCCAACATCCGCCACATCCGGGTCGTGTGGGTCGGCGTCGACGAGGGCGCCGACGAGACCAAGGCCATGGCCGCCGTCCTCGAGGACGAGCTCGGCCGCCGCGGCTTCCGACGCGAGCGCCGCGACTTCGTCCCCCACGTGACCATCGCCCGCGTCCGCAGCGGCCGGAACAAGGCCCAACTGGTCGAGGCGATCCGAGAGCTATCCAGCGTCGAGGTGGGCGACGTGGAGGTCACCGCCATCCGCCTCAAGAAGAGCATCCTACGCCCCGAAGGCCCCGAGTACCACACCGTCGAGGAGGTGAAGCTTTGACGGACCTCGAGGCCGTCCTCCGCGAGGCCCGAGAGCGCTACACCCCGGACGAGAGCGAGCGCCGACTGGTCGAGGGCTTCGCCGAGCGGGTCCGGAACCTCGTCGCGGAGCGACTCAGGGAGGAGTGCCCGGACGCCCGGGCCGAGCTGATCGGATCCGTCGCCCGCGACACCTGGCTCCCCGGCGCCTCCGACGTCGACGTCTTCTGCGTGTTCCCGAAGGACCTCGACCTGGACGACATCGTGGAAACCACCCTGAGGATCGGCGAGGAGGTGCTTCGAGAGCTCGGCGGCGAGCCGCGGCGCGAGTACGCCCACCACCCGTACGTCAGCGGCGAGGTGGAGCACGAGGGACGCACGTTCGAGGTCGACATCGTCCCCTGCTACGACACCGAGCCCGGGGAGATCCTCACCCCCGTCGACCGCACCCCGCACCACAACCGCTACGTCCGGGAGCACCTCGAGGACCCCGCCGAGGCCCGCCTCCTCAAGGCCTTCACCCGGGGCATCGGCGCCTACGGGGCGGAGGTCCGCGTCAAGGGGTTCTCCGGCTACCTCTGCGAGCTACTCGTCATCCACTACGGGTCCTTCACGCGCGTCCTCCGCGCCGCCGAGCGCGACTGGCGCCCCGGGTACGTGGTGGACCCGGCCGGCTTCGTCGGCGAGGAGTACCGGGACTACGACGAGGTGAGGGAACGGTTCGAGGACCAGAACCCCGCCCTCATCGTCCTCGACCCCGTCGACCCAGAGCGGAACGTCGCGGCCGCCCTCTCCCGACGACAGCTCTCCCGGTTCATCCTCGCCGCCAAGGCCTTCCTGAGGGAACCCTCCCTCCGCTACTTCGAGGGGGTGGAACCCCCCGAGCCCGACCAAGGAGAGGTCGAGCGCTGGCTCCGGAAGTACCCGGCCCACGTGATCGGGCTTGAGGTCCGGCTACCGGACGAAGTGGAGGACATCTACTGGCCGCAGCTCGAGAAGACCGCTCGGAGCCTGCGCAACGTCCTCGAGAACGAGGGATTCAAGGTGCGAAGGTGGCTCGTCGCCCGAGACTCCCGGGAGGAGCTCGGGTACATCCTGCTGGAGTTCGAGCACGAAGGGCTCCCGGAGCGCGAGTGGCGCGCGGGCCCGCCCGCCTGGGCCCGGGAGGACCGCGTTACCGGGTTCCTAAGTGCCCACGAGCGGTTCTGGGTCGAGGAGGACGGGCGCCTGGCCACCGCCGCGAAGCGGAAGTTCGTCCGCCCCGAGGACCTGCTGAGGCGCCTCGAGGACGCGGACGAGCACACCCTGATCTCCCACGGGTTCGGCAAGGATCTCGCCCGGGCCTCCGAGGGGAAGGTCCGACTCCTCGAGGGAACGGAGCTCGCCCGGGCACTGACCTCGGATCCGGAGCTTCGCAGGGCGGTCGGCGAGTTCATCCACGGCGATCCACTGCTTGAGCTCGCGTCGGAGGCGCTGGCCGACCGCCGTTAGCAAGCGTAAGGTTAATTTAAAACGCGCCGACCCTGTTACCATGCGAAAAGACCAGGGGCGCCCGAACTAGACAACCATTTTACCTTTACGCGTTTCCGAATCCCAGCCCACACGGGGGTGCCGCGCTTGGCCCGAGTGGCCGTGCTAGGGTTCGGTAACCAGCGCCTGTACGAGCGGATCGGGGCGGCCGAGAAGCTGGGGGGCGAGCCCCCGTTCGGTGGCGCCGCCATGGCCATGGACTTCGCCAAGGCCGGCCACGACGTGGTGCTGTCCGACCCTAATCTGGACGAGCAGGACCCGGAGCACGTGAATCGGGTCGCGGACGCCGGCGTTGAGCTCACGGACGACGACGTTCAGGCCGTGTCCGACGCGGACGTGGTGATCCTCTTCACTCCCTTCGGCGTCACCCGAAGGATCGTGGTGGAAATCGCCCCCTCGCTGCCGGAGGGCACCGTCGTCTCCCCAACCTGCACCTCCTCCGTCTTCGAGATCCAGGAGGCCCTCTTCGAGTCCGGACGCAAGGTGCCGGACGAGGTCTCCGTGGTCCCAGCTCACCCGGCCGGGATCCCGGGGACGGAGGGACATCGCGCCTACCTCACCGCGTACCGCACGGGCAACGGCGTCGAGATGGCCGAGAAGGACCGGTACGAGCTCCTGAAATCGGTGCTCGAGTCGACCGGCAAGCGGGTGTACGAGCTGCCCACGGTCGAGCTCGTGCACATCGCGGGCGACCTGTCGGTCGTGCTGGTACGACGCGTCGTCGAGGCGCTGAAGGAGTTCCAGTCCGTGAAAAGCCTGGGCGCGCCCCAGGAGATGATCGACTGGCAGGCGATGACCGTCCTCAACACCCTGGCCGCGCTGATCGAGGAGGGCGGCATCGGTGGACTCCTCGCCACGCTGGACGAGGAGGTGATCGAGTACTCGTACTCGAACATGAAGCCGTGGGTGGATGAGGCTACGGGGGAGATCCCGGAGGGCGAACCGGTGAAGAACTTCACCCCGCTACCCGGGCGCGCGGTGCAGGAGGCCGTTACGAAGCTGGTCGGGGAGCGCGGCTGGAGGACGGTGAGGATGAGGGCGTGGGTGGAGCTGTACCGGAAGCAGGGTAACTAACGCCCCGCCCTACCCCTCCTCCAACCAGATCCCGGGCCTCAGCGGTCGCGCCGCCGCGCGCCGGTCCTCCGGACCGGGCGCCTCCTCGGCGTCCCCGTGCACCACGACCTCGGCCGCACCCGTCGACCGCTCCAGCAACCGCGCCCCGGCCTCCAGGAACTCCTTCAACGCCTCGCGCAGCCGCTCCACGTCCACGTCCTCCGGCAGATCTTCCTTCATGAGGTCCCGCACGACCCTCGCCACCTCGTCGCCCCTCTCCCTCAACCTCTCGTCCCTCATTAGCTCCGACATGATCTCCCCGAACTCCCTACCCTCCTGCACCATCCTCAACGCCTCCCACTGCCACCCCGGCGCCAGGTACACGTGCAGCGTGTACCCGGACTCCGCACCGATCACCCGCTCCACGTCCCTCACGTCCTCCACGAGCTCTTCCAGCACCTCCCGCGCCACGCTCAGCTCCGGCTCCCGCGGGTACTCCTCCGGATCCGGCCACCCCTCCTCCAGCAGGAACGAATCGTTGCCGAGCACCTCCCGCCACAGGTAGTCCGTCGTGAACGGGATCACCGGGTGCAGCAGCCGGAGCCAGTCCTCCACGATCTCGCCCACGATCCGCGCGTGGCCCTTCATTCGCTCGTAATCCCGAACCAGCTTCAGGACCCCGTAGAACGCCTCGTTGTACGCCCGCCGCACCTGGAACCGCTCCAGCGCCTCCGTCGCCTCCTCGATCACCCGACCGAACTCGCTCAGGAACCACCGATCAACGGCGTCCTTCCCCTCAACCGACTCCCCCGCGTGATCCCTCACCAGCGCCTCGAACCGCTCCAGCCTCCGCTTCACGCCCCGAACGTACTCATCCCGCCAGTCAAAGTCCTGCCACGGCTCCGCCGACGTCGCCAGGAACAACCGCACCACGTCCGGCCCGTACTCCTCCAGCGCCTCCGAGAGCAGGACCACGTTCCCCTTCGACGAGCTCATCTTCTCGCCCTCGAGCAGGCCCATGCCGAACACGACGATCCCCTTCGGCCACTTGTCCTCCGGGAACAGCGCCGCGTGATGGAAGATGAAGAACGTCAGGTGGTTCGTCACCAGATCCTTCGCCGACAGCCGCCAGTCCAGCGGGTACCAGTACTCGAACTCCCGCCGCATCTCCTCCAGCTCCTCGACGTTCAACCCCGACTCCTCCGCGACCTCCTCCGGATCCCCCTCACCCAGGAACACGTAATCGAAGACCTCGGGCGGGAGCTCGCCCTTACCCTTCAACCGGTGCGCGATCGTGTAGAACGCCATGTAAATCGTCGAGTCGCTCAACGGCTCCACGATCCACTCCTCGTCCCACGGCAGCGGCGTCCCGAGCCCCACCCGACGCGCGCACGCCCAGTCCTCCAACCACTCGATCGTGTCCTCGAAGTTCGACCGCACCTCCTCCGGCACGATCTCCATCCGCTCCAACAGCTCCCGCGCCCGCTCCTTCCACCCCGGGTCCGAGTACCGCAGGAACCACTGATCCTTCAGGATCTTGACCACGCACTCCGTCCCGCACCGGCAGATCACCGGCTTCTCCGAGAAGTCGTACATGACGTCCGCGTCCCCCGACTCGATCAGGCGCGACTTGATCTCCTCCCGCGCCTCCCGCACCGGCACCCCCTCGAACTCGTCGACAACCATCACACCCTTGTGCAGCTCCGCCCGGTACACCTCCTGCGTCGCCTTCTCCAGCTCCGGGTCCGTCTGCGACTCGATCCCGTGCTCCTCCAGCGCGTCGTAGGCCGGGAACCTCCCGTACCCCTCCACCTCGATCACCTGCACCGGCTCGAGCCCCTCGACGACCGACGGGTCCACCCCGAACTCCTCCAGCACCGACGGATCCTCCCTCAAATCTTCCAACGCGGCCGCGTCCGCCGGCGCGTGGGCCGGAACCGAGTACACCACCCCCGTCCCGAACTTCGGGTCCACGAACTCCGCCGGCAGGACCGGGACCTCCTCGCCCGTGACCGGGTTCCTCACCCGCTCACCGACCAGCTCCTCGCCCGAGATCGTGTCAACCTTCTCAACCCCGTCCCGCTGATGCCGCAGGTTCCGATAGGCCTCCTCCGAAACCACCCACCGCTCCCCATCCACCTCCACGACCGCGTACTCCACGTCCGGCCGCACCCACACGTTCGTCACTCCGTACAGCGTCTCCGGCCGGAACGTTGCCGCCACGAGGATCAGGTCGCCATCCACGAGCGGGAACTTCACGAGCGTCAACTCCTCGATCGTCGCGTCCTCACCCTCCAACAGGTCGTGATCGCCCACCGGATTCTCGCACCGAGGGCAGTACCGAACCGGGTGCTCACCCCGCGTCACCAGCCCCTCCTCACGCAGCCTCAGGTACTGCCACCGAATGAACGACCGGTACTCCGGATCCACCGTCGTGAACTTCCGCCGCCAGTCGATCGCGTAACCCATCCGCCGCATGTTCTCCTCGTACTCGCGCGCGAAGTACTCCACGATCGCCTCCGGATCCGTGAACCGCTCCAGCTCCTCCTCCGGCACCCCGTACACGTCCCGGTACAGCCGGATCGTGTCCTCGTCACCCTCCCTGATCCGCTCCGCGATCCCCACCACCGGCGTGCCCGTCACGTGGAACGCCATCGGGAACAGGACGTTGTACCCCTGCATCCGCTTGAACCGCGCGTAAATGTCCGGCACCAGGTACGTCCTCGCGTGCCCCACGTGCATCGAACCGGACGGGTACGGGTACGCGACCGTGATGTAGACCGGCTCCCGATCGTCCGGATCCGCCTCGAACAGTCCCGCCTCCTCCCACTCACGCATCAACCGCTCCTCACGGGACTCCGACAACCCAACACCCCCGCCCCCGACCACACCCACCGCTTAAAGCGCACACGGACCCCGAGGCGACGCCCAGGTGCGAGACCGCAAGCCTTGCCGTCCCACCACCGGGCGAATCGGGACCGACGACGCGATCTCGGGCCGCAAGAACAAGAAACAGTTACCAGCCGCCCGGGAAACGAGCCAGTTTCAATTTAATTTTTCTGGTTGAACACTAAACCGGAAAATATTTCGTTCCGAATTCCCCCCCCCGAGGGGCCGCCTTTGGACAGGAGTGAGGAGCTGCTAATTGCCGCGGTCGCGGCCCTCGAGGAAGCCTCCTGGGAGGTGATGGGACGGGCCCGAGCCGCCTTCATTAGGTACTTCTCCAGGGTGCTGGCCCGGGAGCTCCGGACACTCGGGCACGAGGACCCGGAGGAACAGCTTCACCTCCTCTTCGGGGACAACGTGAAGATAAAGGAGGGCGACGACGAGGTGAGGGTGACCATTCAAGACTGTCCCTTCTGCGTCGTCGAAGACCTGCTCAAGGGCAACACGGAGGCGATCGCGGGGGACGGCGGAGCCACCGACGCCGTCTGCGTCACGATCGGGCTCCTGGAAGAGCTCTACAACGGCACGGTGACCGAATGCCGGAAGTCGGACGGCGTCTGCGAGATCACGGTGAGCAGGGAGGAGGCGTAGGAGGCCTCCCGACGCGGCGGTCGGTGTAAGACGTGAGACTCCCGGACCGGGAGCGCGGCGCACGCCCCGGTCGTTCTCGGAAAACCACGATACCGAGCCTCCGAAAGCGACGTCAGCCCCCGACCGGGTTCGGTACCCGACGCCCAACGCGGGCGTCCGGCCCGACACCGAAGGCCGGACCCGAACCGCTCAACGGGTCTCCGACCCATCGAACGTGATTTCGACCCGCGAGGTACCGACCACAACGAGCCGGAATGACCGGACTCGAGCCCACCGGTCGGGACCCTCCTACGACTACGAGCCCGGCTTACCCCTACCTCACATCTACTTCTCGGGAGGAGCGGCGGCCCCCGGGCCTCGACGCGGGTCCGGGTTAATGATGGCGGCGGCCGCGCGGACGGGCGCGCCCACCTCGGGTCAGGGCCGCCCCAGTTTCCTCACCGCTCGGGGACCCAGGCGGTCATCATTCCCACCGGCGGTCCCGCCTCGGCGCAGCCTCCCGAGGGAAGGGCTTGATTCACGACCGCGGGCCGGTCGGGCGGACGTCGGCGTCCCTGGCGGCTCATCCGACCACCCACGAGCTCCACCTCGGCACCCAGAGTCCCGGGAGCACCGGATGAGTCACGGCCGTCGTCAGCGACGTAGCAGGAGGGTCCGGCTCTTGACCCTCCCGAGCGGCGTCCAGGTCAGCACCACCACGAGCAGCGCCGAGAGCATTCACTTAGGAACGCCGTGCCCTCGGAAGGAGCGGAGGCAGTCTTTGGGAACCCTTGCCGGCGAGCACGGCGTCCGAAAAGGCCTCGACGGCTTCCTCCATCTCCGACACCTCGACCCTGAGTCTGAATTGGGGGAGGAAAATCGCCGCGATCAGGGCGTAGAAGCACGCGGTCGGGGCGTCCTCACGCTCCAGGACGTCGGCCAGCCCCGGGAAGGCGACGAACGCGAGGAACATCACGGGAGTCGCCAGAGCCTTACACAGGAACGATGCCACGTAGTGAGCCCGCACCCTCCGGTGCAGGATCAGCAGCCGCTCGCGCTCCAGCCTGAAGTGATGCCCCCGAAACCGGCGCCCCTTGAGCGCCCCGGGAAAGCTCCCCGGACTCCAGCACTTCACCGGCCCGGGAGAGCCTGACCCCGGCCACTACCGCCGCCCCTGCCCCCCTTGGCCAGGAGCGTTTCGAGATGCTCAGGAACCGGTCCTGTGAAGTCGCCCCGGGTCCCCCGGGAAGGACGAGCAGAACCAGCGTTAGTGGCTCCAGCACCCACCGGGCCCCGGGCCCGCGTTCGGTCGACGGGGGAGTCCTTGCCCTTAACTTACCACCCACAAACCCCACCACAGGGTCCAGAGTCCCGTAATCTCCGGAGCGATCAACGCCGCCAGCGACGAGGCCCGGACTGGCAGTGGGAGACTACGGAGGTCCTCCCGGACCACCGCGATCGCTGCGGCTATGACCAGTACGTACATGATTAGCGCCATTGAGAGGCCGTAGACCCCGCACAGCTTGAAAGCATGGAGACAGCCCCTCAGGCCCTCGCCTCTGAGCGCGGCGTCCAGGAACCTCTTGATGGCGTAACACGATCCCATCAGCTCGAGGAGGACGCCGGCGAAGGCGGCGGTGATCGACATCGCGGCCGTGTAGCCCCAGGAACTCTCGATCACGCCCGCGCAGAGCAACGCGAGGAGGCCAAAACCTACGGAGAGTAGGGTCGCGAAAGCGGTCAGGAGGCACAGAGGAACCACCCGGCAGTACACTCGGACCTTCCAGTAGGGGGCGGCGGAGCCGTATCTCCAGACTCCCCACCACTCCGGGTAGAGCTCGTGGAGCTCTGAGAGCCTACGCTTCCTACGCTTTCTGAGCGCCCGAAGGAGCTTTATGACTACCTTCACCACTACCTTCCCCGCCCCACCTCCCGCCCTCCCTTTGGCCAAGAGCACCTCGGGGTGCTCAAGAACCGGCCCTGTGAGGTTGCTCGGGTCCCCGGGAAGGACGAGCAGGGCCAGCGTCAGAGGCTCCATCGGCCCGCGGTCCCCCCGGGACCCGTGGCCACGGGGAAGTGGAACCGGCACGATCGGGAGGTAAGGTATTTTTCATCTCCTAGAAGTGATCACCGAGCGTGAACGCCGGGGCCGCGCCGGTACGGCTCGGACGATCGCCTTTCGTTCTGTCACTACCTCCTACTATCCGGCGGCTCGGTGTGAAATAATTATTAGCTCAGACCGGGCGGCTTAAACGGGGATGATCTAATGGTTAAAGCGGTCGTAGTGATTGGGCACCAGCCGTACTCGCTCAGCGTCGCGAAGGCCGCGGAGCGCCTGAGGGGCAAGGTTGACGTTCGGATGTTCTACTCGTGGGACCTGCGCGAGCGGTCGGAGGAGTTCGTGGAGGCGATGCGCGAGGCCGACTTCGCGGTACTGAACGTGATGGACACGGCCGCGGCGAGATCGGTGAATCTGGACGGGCTCGCGGAGGAAACGCCGTTCGTCGCGGTGCACTCCTGCTTCGAGGTCATGCGGGCCTCGTTCAAGAGCCTGGGGCTGGAAAAGAGTCGGCTCTTCCGGTTCCTGAGACGGATGATGGAGGGTCGGAGGGACAACCTGTCGGGCGTGCGCATGGACGAGGCGCTGGAGCGCGGGGCCAAGCTCGCGGAGAGGATGGGCTGGTTCGGGGCGCTGAGGCGGCTGAAGGTCGCGATGCGGGCGTTCCGGTACTGGGACTACGGTGGCGTGGACAACGTGGAGAACCTGCTGCTGTACCTCGCTCGCGAGCTCGCGGGCGCGGACGTTCGGGAGCCGGACCCGCCGCGCGAGATCCCGGGCCGCGCGCTCTACGACCCGGAGCGTGGGCTGGTGGACGAGGACTTTCTGGGGGAGCTGCGCGGGGAGTACGGGACGCTCGTCCCGGTCACGTTCTACAAGTTATTCTACTCGAACGGGAACTTGGAGCACGTGGACGCGGTCATCGAGGCGCTCCGGGAGGAGGGGCTGGGCGCCGTCGGCGCGTACTGCTCGGTGGACGCGTACGGCACGCTGACCCGGTTCTTCGAGGGTGAGCGGCCGGACGCGGTGGTCGCCCTGACCTGCTTCCGGATCGTGGGTGGGCCGATGGGCGGCGAGGTCGAGCGGGGGATCGAGCTGCTGCGACGGTGGGACGTGCCCTACTTCGTCGCCCCGCAGGTCTGGTACCTGGACCGGGAGGAGTGGGAGGAGAGCGAGTTCGGGATGGACCCGCTGAGCCTGCTGATCAACGTGTCCCTGCCGGAGCTGGACTCGGCCATCTTCCTGCCCCCGGTCGCGTGTCAGGCGGAGGTGGGCCGGTTCGGGGACGTGCCCCTGCACGCGATGGAGCCGATCGGGGAGAACGTGGAGCGGGCGGCGGAGCTGGTGCGCCGGTGGGTGGACCTGCGCCGGCGCGGGCCGCGGAGGGTGGCGATCGTGCTGTTCAACTACCCGCCGGGCGAGGAGAACGTGGGGGAGGCGGCCTACCTGGACACGTTCTCGAGCCTCCGGAACGTGCTGAGGCTGCTGCGGGACGAGCTGGGGCTGAAGGTGGACCTGGATCGGGTCACGGACGACGCGCTGCGGCGGCTGGGGAACCCGGACCTGCGGCACCGGCGCCCGGAGGACGTGCCGAGGGCGGACGAGGTCCCGCTCGGGCGGTACCGAGAGTGGTTCGAGGGACTGCCTCGGGAGGCGAGGGAGCGGGTGCTCGAGGCCTGGGGCAAGCCGGAGGAGGACCCGCTGGTCGTGGACGGTGCGCTCCCCATCTTCGGGCTGGACCTGGGCGACGTGTTCGTGGGCTTCCAGCCGACGCGGGGCCTCCACGAGTCCGAGGAGTCGTACCACGACGACACGCCGCCCACGCACCATTACGTCTGCTTCTACGAGTGGCTGCGGCGCGAGTGGGGGGCGGACGTGATCCTGCACTTCGGCACGCACGGGACCCTGGAGTTCCTGCCGGGCAAGGAGAAGGCGCTCTCGGAGTCCTGCTTCCCGGACCTGCTCATCACGCCGCTCCCGCACGTGTACCTGTACAACGTGAACAACCCGTCCGAGGCCGCGATCGCCAAGCACCGGGCGTACGCGTGCATGGTCTCCCACCTGCACCCGCCGCTCGCCGACCCGGAGCTGAAGGGGTACCGGGACCTCCTGCGCCTCTGCGAGGACGTGCGCGAGGGCCGGGCGGACGTGGAGGAGCTCCGAGAGGTCGTCGAGGCCGCCGGAATCCGGCTCGAGGTCGAGGACGACGACGCGTTCGTGGGCGCGGTGGAGGCGATGGTCCGCCGGGCGCTGCGGGACCGGATCCCGTGCGGGCTGCACGTCGTGGGCGCGGACCCGGACCCCGAGCTGATCGCCGAGACGGCCGTGAGCTACGCCGAGTCCCGGGACCTGCTCGCCACCGACCGGGACGAGGCGGTCGAGATCGTCCGGGAGTACGTCGAGGAGGGCGAGGACCGGCTCCGGGAGGCGTTCTCGGACCCCGACGCCGTCCGAGGGCTCGTCGACGGGCTGGTCGAGTCCTACGAGCGCGAGACCGAGTCCCTCGTCCGCGCCCTCCGCGGCCGCTACCTCGAGCCGTCCCCCGGCGGCGAGATCGAGCGGAACCCCGAGGTCGTGCCCACCGGCCGGAACCTCACCTCCCTCAACCCGCGGCGGATCCCCACCCCCGAGGCCGAGGAGCGCGCCCGCAAGGCCGTGAGGGAGCTGCTCGAGCGCTACCGGGAGGAGCACGGCCGGTACCCGGAGACCGTGGGCCTCGTCCTCTGGGCCTTCGAGACGATGCAGACGGGCGGCGAGACCGTCGCGATGATCTTCGAGCTCCTCGGCGTCCGACCCGTCCGCGACGACGCCGGCAACGTGATCGACGTCGAGCCCATCCCCGCCGAGGAGCTGGACCGGCCCCGGGTGGACGTCGTCATCACCATGTGCGGGATCTTCCGGGACACGTTCCCCAACGTGGTCGAGCTAATCGACCGGGCCGTGCGGAAGGTCGCCGAGCTCGACGAGCCCGAGGACGTGAACCCCGTGAGGAAGCACGTCCGGGAGCTCCGCGAGGAAGGCCACGAGCACCCCGAGGCCCGCGTGTTCGGCCCCCGACCCGACCTCTACGCGGCCGACAACATGCGCTCCAAGGTCGAGTCCTCGGACTGGGACGACGAGGCCGAGCTGATCGACGCCTACCTCAACGACATGGGCTACGCGTACGGCGAGGAAATCCACGGGGAGGAGGCCCGCGAGCTCTTCGAGACCGTGGCCGGCCGCCAGGACGCGACCGCCCAGGTCCGCTCGCACCGCTCCTACGACGTCATCGACCTCGACCACTACTACGAGTTCCTCGGCGGGCTGACCGCGGCCGCCGAGGACGCCGACACCTACGTCATCGACTCCTGCTCCGGCGAGGACCCCGAGGTCCAGGACCTGCAGACCGTCGTCCGCTCCGGCGCCGCCTCCCGGCTCCTGAACGAGAAGTGGAAGCGGGAGATGCTCAAGCACGGCTACGACGGATGCCGGGAGATCGCGAAGCGGGTGGAGAACCTCGTCGGCCTCGCCGCCACGACCGACACCGTCGAGGACTGGGTCTGGGAGGGCGTCGCCCGCGAGTACCTCTTCGACGAGGACACCCGGGAGCGCATGAAGGAGCTCAACCCCGCCGCCCTCCGGGAGGTCGCCGACCGGCTGATCGAGGCCTACGAGCGTGGCTACTGGAACGCCGATGAGGAAACGATCGAGCGGGTCAAGGAAATCAAAAGGGAGCTGGAATAGTCAGGGAGGGACGACCAACCCCTCGGCCCGCTTCCCCACCTCACCCTCTCCTTTCCATCCAGCGCTTCGCCACCCGGTTGCCCCGAAGCATGAGGAAGAATCGGCCACCCAGTTAAGCCCACTTAGGATCGGGGCTCTCAGTTCCCCACACCGACGCGTTCAGCAGGGCCCTGACCAGTCCCGGAACAGCGCGTCCGAGGGGGTCTCGAGCCACCCACCCACCGTCGGCCATCTTGACCATCCCGACACCCTCCGCGACTTAGATCATCCCCCAGCAGCCTCTCATGATCTCACCGGAGACCCCCTCCCACGCCGTGGGACGGGCAGCTCCCGTACCCCAACGCCCAGCCCTCGGCCCTCCTGAGTTCCCCAACCGCCGGGTCCCAGCGGGAACGCGCTCCTCCGGTAGAGAGAGCGCTCCGACCCTCCATCCAGGGAGACCTTCGATGAGCCTCTGGGAACTGGACGTGCTGGAAGAGTCTTTCGACGGGTGGGTCGAGCGCTTAGGGACCGGTTAGAGACCTTCCGCGAATTAAGCGGGTGAGGCGCTACCGGCGCGAACCCCTGACGCTTCCGATTCCCTGATGGAGCGTCGGCGGGTCGCCGACGGACGGTACCACGCGGTCTACTCCAAGTGAGTAAAGCGGCACCCTAGCCGCGGCGAGCCAAAGTTGCGGCAACACCGACGACGTCGTCCCAGCGGGGATGTTTGAGGGGCCGCCAGGGTCGTCGCGGGGACGGAATCCAAGGGGAGCGGCTCGTTCCCGTCGCTGACCTTTCCGCTCACGCGGTTTCCGACGCCCCTCAGGACGAAGGTCGTGCAGCCAGGGCGGGACAGGCTGGACGACGCAACTGATAGGCATCTGGGCCCCTAGCCGACCGCACACTCGGCGGAAAGGGGTCAAATCGTGGAGCGGGCGCCCCCGGTCGCGATCGTTCCGATCATCGCCCTGATCCTGCTGGCGCCCGCTCACGGCGACTCCTGGACGGGCCCGGAGGCGCTCCTGGACGTGGGCGTGCAGGGCTGGCTGGTAATCAAGGACGTCCACGAGAGAACGGTGGCTACGGGACACGGCGGCACCGAGAGGGTTCTCGACTACGTGATCGCGGAGTACCGGGCGTACATCCGAGCCAAGGAGCCCGGGAAGCCGGTGACGCTGCACGTGCTCCTGCCGGAGGGCACGGAGGTGCTCGAGGCCCGGTTCTGCCCGACGACCACGGTCCTGTCCGACCGGTTCGGCGTGAGGTGGGAGCGGGCCGAGCCCGTGGGCCGCTCAAAGGTTACGTGGGAGTTCCTGGGCGAGAGATGGAAGTGAATCCAACTCGACTTCCGAGTCGTCCCGAGGCACGATCCCAAGGATCCGATCTCTTGCTCGGCGCTGGTCCTGAGGCTCAAGATCCCCGCGGTACACCGGGTGCCAAACTTCCGAATGTACTACCCGAAGCACTACAGGGAAGTGCTAAGAAGCCTGTATTACTACGGGGTCATCGAGTGGCCGGTCCCGGCGCAGCCGGGCTTCAACAACGGCTTCTACCTGCGCAGCGACCCCGAGGGTATCGGGGCGTGGGTTGAGCTCTTTGCGTGGCCGGGAGGTGTGACCCTCGAGTCCGACGGGGTTCATCAAGTGTACCTCACGGACCACCTGGTGCTTGTGCTCCCGGAAGCCCGCGTGGGCGTCGTCGGCGTTAACCCGGCGAGTCAGTCGCTCGACGAGTACGAGCGGAGGCGTGCGGAGGTGATGCGGTATGAGTGGCCGCAGGTGACCCGGCGGTTCGGGTTCCCATACGTGCCCGTGGTTGCGGTGATCGGGTCCAGCGGCTGAAGGTGCACCTTGAAATCAAGGCGCCCCATCGCGTGAGCGCCGGCTCCCGGGTGATCGTGTACGCCCAGCCGTACCTGGTGACGCTGGACTACCAACCCATGGGTTACCCATCGAGGGGCGTCCTGAGGTTCAGGCTGGAAGATAACCGGGGGTCGACGAGGAAGCTGGGTGAGGTGAGGCTGCCTGAAGGCTACGGGTTCGGAGGGTGCGTGGCGTTCGAGTTCCGGGCGCCGAGGCGGCCCGGTCTTTACACCCTGATCGTGGAGTACGAGGGGCCGCTCGGAAAGGCGCAGGCCTCGACGGTGTTCCGCGTGGAGGGAGGGGGATGGAACCACAGCGAGGCGCCCGCCCCGGTGGTACCGGTGATCCCGGTAAGGAGGGTCCGGCGCGCTCCGGCCTGACCTGAACGCCCTCACTTCCCGAGTTTCTCACCGACCGCGGTCGGTCAAAACCCCTCGCACCCGTCGAGGAGCACCCGTCGGACCTTCTCGCACTCTTCCGGGGTGGCGAGGCGGAACTCGATCGGGTGACGCTCCGGCACCTCCCCGGACACGATCAGCACGTCCAGGCCGCTCCCGGGCAGCTCCTCCCCCTTGACCGCACTCCCGAGCACGAACACTCGGACCTCCTTGCGCGCCAGGCGGCCTCCGCGATCCCGCCACCGCGACGCGAACTTCCGGTAATTCCGACGGTTAACCCAAGCCCGACGGAGTCCCGACGCATCCCGGGACTCACAGTGCGGAGGCTGAGAAGGAAGATTTTGGAGCGGGCCGCTTGCTGGAGGCCGCGAGGTGGTTCCTAAAGCGCGGGGGACACCGACCCGGCGCTGGTCATGGCGGAGCAGGCCGCGCAGCTCGGGGTTAAGGCCGCCCAGATCCTGCTCGCCGGGGAGCACGCGCGGGGGCACGATTTGCGGGAGCTTCTCGGAGTTCTCCGGGACGTCACCGTAGACGAGCGCGTCGACGAGTTCGTGCGCGAGCGTGCGAAGGCCCTCGACGTGCTGGCAGTGATTTGTTCCGGAGTTAACGCACCTTGCAAGACCGGGCCCCTAGCCCAGTGTGGAGGGGCTCGGAGCGCTCCGAGGTCCTCATCGGGTCAGCGATGCCGCCGCCGGGGCCACACTCGTCATCGCCCGCGGGGCTCGATCCGCACCGGCCCACTTACGATCAGCGCCGCCCCGTCGACGGGGCACCCGGGGCCCGTACGCGGGTCGCCCAAACGTTTCAAATTTCATAACATAGCCGGTGGGTGGAGGGGAGCCCTTACTCCCTCCGCCGCCGGGGCACCGGCACGAACGGGAGCACCGGGCCACCGCCACCCCCGGACGAGGGCGGCTGAACGTTCACCGGGAGGACCTCCAGGCCACCCTTGCCGTAACCCGCGACCAGCATCCACCCGCCGAAGTTCGACGCGCTCACCCGGTACAGGAAACTCACCGGCAGGCTCACCTCGTACCGCTTCGAGACGCCGTTACCGCTCAGCCCGAACACGATCACCCTCGGGCCGTTACCACCTACCACCGCCGCGTACCCATCCTTCCACCTTGCCAGTCCCGGCACCCTTACCCATCCCGGCAGCCCCTGCGCGAGCGCCGCACCGCCCGACAGCTTCCACCCGCCGGTCAGCACGTACGCCTTCAGGGCGCCGCCCGCGCACACCAGGACCGGCACCGGCAGCCGGCCCGGGTACACCACCGCCAGCCCCTTGCCGGGCACGTCGATCACCCGCTCCACGGCCACGACGCTCCCGGACGGCCTCAGCACCACCAGCTTCGACACCCCCTTCACCGGATCGAACACCGACAGCACCCACCGCACCTCCTTGCCCGCCGTCACGCTCGCCACCCGCAGCCACACGTTCTTCGACACCCCCTTCAACACCTCCAGCTCCCAGGGCAGCCCCGTCTTCTGGTCCAGCGCCCACCTCCACACCTTCTTCCCGAGCTGCTTGACGCTCACGTACTCCAGCACCCGCGCCCGGATCGAGCCGCCGTTGTAGTACACCACCAGCACCCGATCCCCTCCCAGGCTGGCCACGGCGCACACCGGGAACCCATCACCGCCCTTCACCACCACCGGCACATGATCGTACAACCGCACCGGATCGAAGCTCGCGGACCACCCCTTGCCGCCCTTGGACACGCGCACCAGGTACACGCCGACCCGATCGTCACCGACCGGCAGCGCCCAGATCAACTCCACCGAGTCCTTCGACGCCCGGTACGGCGCCACCGACCACCACGTCTGCTTCGACGACAGCCGCGGCCCCACCAGCTTCACCGCACCCTGCAGCCCGCTCCCGGACACCTGGCCCACCAGCACCGCCGGCTCCACGCCGGAACCAGCCCGCTCCAGCCAGCAGACCAGCGACACGCTCCCCGACTTCACGATCGAGGGGGCAGGCGCCCGATCCAAGTGGCCCGGCACCGACGACGGTACCTTCTCCGCCAACCCCGGGGCCAGCATCACCGAAAGCGCCACCGCTACCGCCCATACGGGCCTCATCACCACGCCCCCGACCGGTTTTCCAGCGTTCGTAAAACAAAAATCTTGAGCTTGAGGGGGAGCGTTAAGCCGTCGCCCGTCGGCGGCGTCGGACGGGTGGGAGCACCGGGATCACCGGACCGCCCCCGCCGCCACCGCCACCGCCCAAGGATCGCACGCGCGCGCTCACCGGCCTGCCCATCACCCGACCCTGACCACCGCTCACCCGCTCCGGGCTCGCCAGCCCACCCGACGTCACCCACCACGCGCCCGCACTCGTCACCAACACACCACCCTCCAACAACACCGGCCGACCCGGTGCCTCATCCACCGCCAGCACCTCACCGTCGGCGACCAGCACCACCACGGACCGGCCGCCCACCTCGAACACGAACACCCGCCTCCCATCCACCGACCAACCCTGCAGCACCGGGGACACCGTTCCGGACACCGTCAGCAACACCGGACGCGGTCCGCCGTCCACCCGACACAGGACCACCCCGTGCTCGGCGTCCACGCTCACGATCTTCCCGGGCAGCCTGTACGAGCCCAGCACCTCACCACCCTTGACGACGACCACCAGCCCATCCTCGGTCACCCACGCCCTCGCATCGGACCCGTAGACGCTCACGTCCCTGTGGCTCGCACGGCTCACGGACGCGATCTTGCCCTGATCGTCCACCGACACCAAGACCCCATCCCGGAAGAGGAACACGTTCCCACCCGAGGCCACCGGCCGCTCGATCACGCCGACCCCGTTCCCGCTCAGCACCTCCAGCACTTCCACCCCGCCGCCCGCCGCTAGGGACACCACGAACCCGCCCTGAACCTCCTCGCAATCCACCGCCTCCTTCACACCGTTTCGGGACACCCAGTACGCGCGTTCCGTGCCGTTGGTGAGTCGTGCGATCACCAGCGGCCCCACCACGCTCACCGCGCCGACGTCGGCCGGTTCACGGACCAGCTCGCACGCGTACCGATCCCGCTCATCCACCGAGACCGCCATCAGCACCAGATCCGCGCCGTCGTAGAACGCGCGCACCCGGTAGTCCGCGCGCCCATCGTTATCCTCATCCACGCCGGAACCGAAACCACTCAACGGCGTCACATCCACCTTCTTATTGTTCACATCCACCACGACCCTACCACACACCTGCGCACCCTTACCCCCATCGTAATACACTAGCAGATTATCCCCTAAGTACACCGGATCACTGCAACCGTGCAGGACCTTGCTCCCCACGTGATCGATACTCTTGACCTTGTTATCGTTACCCAGATCCACCCTCCAAACGTCCAGTTCGATTACGTCTCCCACCCGCATGACGTTCACGCATACGTCACCTGATCTCCACGAGATCTTAGTGAATCTAACTCCGAACCCGTACTTGCATTCATCCCCATTGCTTAGTCTCTCCACCAGATAGAAAGTCGCCACTCCCCCAGACTCCATCCACTCTTTGACGTAGTTGATCGGTATCCATGCGATCACGTAGTCGCCCACTCGCTGAACTGATGTCCTCTCGCCGTTGGGTAGCTCCAGCTCCTCCGAGGACGCGAATATCCGGAAAGACTTGCTGGCAGTCTCCAGGTAGTAATACGTCCATTCAACGTTGTTCTCTTTCTTCGTCTCCTCTACCTTACTCTGATACTGAAGATCGGCCTCTATGGACAGACCATCCATGGCCATCACCGACACCAGGACTTTACCGTCTCGGTTATCGTACCATACCTGCCACGCTCCCTTGACCTTCGGTTCGGTTATGGTAATGTCCCAGTAGCAGTACGTCTTCGTGGTGACAACCGTCTCATTCATCACGGTACCGGAGAATTCAACCTCCATCACATGTTTTCCTGGCTCGGCCGGAACCCATAGTGTGATGTCAACCTTGCTCTCTGTGATATTAATCTTGCTCCCTTTACCGGTGTTGTTGGTTGAGCTCCCTTGACCGAGGTTGTTGGTTGAAACGCTGAACCTTCCCACGTAGGTCTGCCCGTTCACCTCCATCAGCACCGGGTTCCCGTCGTACCTTAAGGTCACGTCCCCGCTGACGTAGTAGGTCAGCTTCGCCTCAACCTTCAGGTACCTGGTTCCGTCCGAGGTGACCAGCTCGCAGCTTTTGATGTCGGAGATGAACGCGTCGGCCGGCCACACGTGGTTGAACTCGATGTGGAACCCGACCCGCCCGGTGTAGCTGGTGCCCGGCTCCAGCGTGAACGTGATCAGCGCCAGGAGCGGATCCCCGGTGACGGACCCCTCGTACGTGATCTCCCACTTGTTGTCGCTCCCGACCTTGCTCTGTGAAACCATGGATAGCGTGGGCTGCTGCTCGCCGGACTTCGAGTAGACCTTCGCGGAGGCCGTCGTGCTCACGTCTGAGATCGTCATGTTGTCCGGTAGCTTCACGGTCGCCACGATCTTGATGTCGGCCTTGTCCTGCTGGGAGTCGTAGTGCTTGGCGAACTTGAACTCGGTGATCCTGGGTATTTTTTCGAACTCGGATTGGTCCAGGGATAGGTCGAGCTCGTTGCTCTCCGCCCCGTACGTGCCCGACAGGGACACGGTGATCTTGATGCCCTCGTTCCGGATCACGTCCGCGGGGCCTTCGAACCACAGCTTGACGTGGATCGGCGACTTGAAGTAGTAATACTTCCCTGTGGAGGACTGCTCCCGGCTGCCGCTGTCGACGGCCGGTGAGTCGGGCTGGATGACGGCCGAACCGTCCCCGAGCTTCGTGTCCTCGGTGTTCAGGGAGGAGTAGTTCGTGGTCTTGTAGTCCACGTACCCGATGGCGAGGGGCAGGTGGCTGGTGGGTGTCTCCGCCTTCACCAGGAGTCGGGTGGCGTTGACGGCGTCGCTTGCGGTGTTGAAGTTGACGGTCAGCTCCGCGACGACGGTGGCTCTCCCACCCTTCTCCAGGTAGTAAAGGAAGTCCACGCTGCCGCTGGTGATGTTGATGGGGTTCCCGGTGAACGTCAGCACCAGTCCCGGTACCGCGACGATGGAGACGGGGACCGCGTTACCGGCGTTGTCGCGGACGCCGGTGAGGTCGTACGACCAGACCCGCAGGTCCATCTCCACCGGCTGCACGTCGCTCACGCTCTGAACGTTGGCGCCGATGGCGTTGGCGGCGTCCTGGTCCACGCCCAACTCGACCTGCGGCGGTCGGTAGACCGACCTGCCCTGGGACGGGTCGTAAGAGCTCCGGAGCCCGTCCCGCACCAGCCGCTCCAGGTCCTGGGGGACCCTGACCTCCAGGTGCACCGGCCGGGTCCGGTCCCCGACGGTGCAGTTACCGTAGAACGACAGGGTCACGCGGTCCAGGTTGTTCACGAAGGTGGTGTCGTTGGTCTCCAGCGTGACCTCCATGTCGAACGCCAGGTCGTTCCCGACGGTGCTCAGGTTCTGGAACGAGACGGTCAGGTTGATCCCGCGGTTCGGGGCGATCTCGATCCAGTGCTGGGGTCCGAGAACGAGGAGGTAGGTCCCGTCGGCCCGCTTGATCGTGAGCGCCAGCAGCCAGATGTAGTACGGTCGGTCCGGGCTCAGGGTGGAGAGGTCGACGTCCACCCACAGGCTCTTCAGCGTCCTCGTCTCGTCCACCGGGACCTTGATCGCGTGGATGTGCGTCCAGATGATCTCCCGGTGGCTGCCCTGGGGTGGACCGCCGGTGGAGAAGAGGTGGACCCGTTGGGGCATGGAGAGGCCCACGCCGCGGTTCACGTCGATCACGAACAGGTTCGGGTCGACCGACGTGATGCACCAGTCCAGCAGCGTGAACCCGACCGTGGTCTCGCCGCCCTCGAGGTAGTCCACGTGAACGGTGGCCTTGGGCTGCTCCTCCGCGGGCCCGCCCACGACGTACAGTAGGTACACGTTCTCGGCGTGAACCTGGGGCAGGCTCAGGCGGACGCGCGCGATCCAGTTGGACAGGCTCTCTTCCTGCCCGTTAACGTCGATCTTCCAGTCCGCCGGCTTTTCCGCGATCAGGACCGCGTTCCTGTCGTTCTTGGGCTGGATCAGGAACGGGACGGTTTCTCGGACTTGGCGGGAGCCCACGGGCATCCACAGGATGGTAGGCTCGTCGCGCCCGTCCCCGTTCAGGTCCCGCGTGGGCCACAGGTCCTCGTCGAAGTACGCGTCCCACCCGTCGCACGTCACGAAGTAGTGGTACCTGACGGACTGACCCTGCTGCGTGGAGATGGTCTCCTCGCTGTACAGGCACACGCCCAGGAGGGAGAGGCACCGCTCAATGTCGCCGGCCGAGCCCGCCGGCTGGTTCCTCACGACGTGATCCACGGAGTCCCGATCCGGTTCGTCACCGCCGTCCTTGGCGACGATCCGGGCCACGACGTCGTGGGCGAACGGTGAGTCGAAGTAGTCGCCGTTCAAACTGTACTCGACGAGGTGGTAGGTTTGGTTGTTCACGGTGACGTCCTGCACCGGTTGCTGGGGGTTCGACAGGTAGTTTTTCCACAGGTTAACGGTGGCCGGTCGGTCGTGCGTCTCGTCCCAGACGACGACGTGATCGGGGCAGTTGCTGACCCGGATCACGGTGTCGGCGCCGGTCGGGCCGGGAATCAGCAGCAGCGCCGCGGCGAGGACGATCGCCGCGGGGGTCAAGGGTGATCACCCCGTCACCCAGGAGTCCTTCTGGGTCATGAAAGTTTTTCCGTTCACGGAACAAAATCACTGGGTGTCGGGAGCGGCCCCGTTGGATCGGGCCCGGGTGACGGTGAGGGTGACCCGGACGGTCGTGGTGGGTTCCGCGGTCAGGAGGCGCGTGGACAGTAGGACGCTGCCCGCGTGGACCAGGAGGGCGGGTATGCCGGCCGGGATCGTGAGCCAGGCGGGTGGGGGCGCGAGGAGCGGGAGTACGGGGAGCAGCGAGCACGCGGTGGGGACCAGGGAGCCCGGGTCGGTAAGGGCCGTCTGGGCCAGCGCGAGGAGGATGATGGGTAGGTCGGTCAGGCCGGTGGGGGCCCAGAGGAGGGTCCAGGCGAGCTGGGCGAGCGGGAGTGGGAGGCTGACGAGGATCGCGCCCGTGGCGAGGTACTCCAGCAGCGCGTCCAGGTCGGCCAGCGCGCGGCCCAGGTACCAGAGCGGGGATCGGGAGATGACGACCCTGGGCAGGTACCAGTAGTTGGGCGGGATTACGTCGGGCTCCTCGTTCTCGTCGAAGATCCACTGGACGAGCCAGCCGAGGGCGCCGACCGCGGGGAGGGGCAGCCCGGTGCCGGCGGCGATCAGTCGGAGGCCCCAGAGGGCGAGGGGTACGCCGGTGAGGAAGCCCTCGGGAACGAACACGCCGAGGGTCGCGTAGGTGAGCGGGCCCAGGTAGTGCCGGGTGGCGAGGGCCGTGAGGCACGCGGCGAGGCCGGCGAGCGCGTACCTCGGGGGCAGCCGGGGAACGCTTCGCCACCCGTACAGGGCCTCCGGGGGCACCCCCAGGAGCCGGCTGAGGGCGAGGGTCAGGAGGGTGGTGGAGGTTCCCAGCAGGCCGTCGAGGAGGGTGGCTGGGTCGGGTGGGGTCCACGGGAGTCGGGCCGCCAGCCTGAGGAGGAGGGTGAACGTGCGCCGGCCGCCCGGGTCATCGTGGTACGCGGTCCACAGGAGCACGGTCTCCGGGCGCTCCCCGTCCCCCTCGATCGCGCGCCAGCCCGCGACCGTCACTCCGGGCGACCCGGTCCCTCCGCCCTCGATCGAGACGATCAGGTACCGGGGGCCGAAGGGGTGGATCACGGCGGGCCCGACGCGGATCGTGTACTCGTAGGTGCCCACGATCCGTCCCTCGTCGTCGTGCAGCTCCAGCCGGATCCTGAGCGGGCGAAGGGGGAGTCCGGAGAGCTCCCCCGACGGCCGCTCCGTGTGGGTGACGATGACCACCCCGTTGCGCTCGCGCCGGACCTCGCGGTGCTTCCTGGTGCTGAGCGCCAGGGTGCCGCCGGGGGATTCGATCCGGGCGAGCGCGTAGGCGGAGGAACCCTCGGGCAGTCTCTCCAGGAGCTGAGCGCTCAGGGTTAGGCCGTCCGGGATCAGCGTCACGCTCGCCCTCCTCAGGTCCACCACCGGGCCACCAACGTTCAGCACCGATTCCAGCGGATCGATCGGGTCGATGAGCACGCGCAGCCGGATCCCGACCCGGCGCGCTCCGCCCGTCCCTCGGACCGTTAGGTACCCCTGCAGCGCGTATAGGAGCGCGCGCCGGTTCCCGAGTCGAACGACCTCGACGGAGGGACGCAGGGTCAGGTCGGCGGTTCGGGGCCCCTCAGGACCCGCGGAGCGGCCCACTACCCGGAGTTCGGGGAACTCGAGCCGTCCCTCGCCTCGGATCGAAAATGGGATGACGTCCCACCACCCTCTGACCTCACCGGGCCGCGGGTGCACGTCCAGGTCCATGTAGTGGGTGGATACGGTCCAGTCGCACCCGGCGATCTCGTGACAGACGTTGAGCTCGGAGAGGGCCGCGTGCAGGGTCCGCTCGGCCGTGCGGGTGCCCGGTTCGGTGAGCCTCCAGTTGCAGGTTAGAACGTCCCTCCACGAATGAACGTGAACGTAGACCGTGACGTCGGGCTGTTCCGTCCAGCCCGGGGCGGACTGGAGAGGTGGGGATAGCGTCAGGAGGGTCGCCAGGACCGCCTGCTGGAGCACCTCCCCCGGCCCCCGACGACCTCCGCTCGCGGGCCCGTGCCGCGGTCGGCGATCGGCGTCGAGGAGGTGAGCGCCCCGTCCGCGGGCCGGTCCTCAACTAACAGGCTTAAAAGTCCGGGGGGCCGAGGGGCGCTGAGGCGGGCCGTTGTGCCCGTGACCCGGGGGCCGGGACCCGCCGCCCGGGTCTTCTTCGGGTCGCGACGCCGTTCCCACCCGGCGCGGGGCTCGGGGCGGATGGGAATCGTCGGAGGATTCGACGGGTGGGTGCGGGGATGATCCGGGCCTGGTGGGTCGCGCTGTTGGCGGCGTTGCTGGGTGCGGGGCCGGTGCTGGTGGAGCCGCTGTTCCCGAGGGACGCGCCCGCGCACGCGTTCGGGGCCGAGTACGCCCGGCTGATCCTGGAGGGGAGGGCGCCCGCGGACGTGTGCCCGTACTGGTACCTGGGGTTCCCGTACACGACGCTGTACTGCTTCCTGCCCTACTACCTGATCGCGCCGCTGTCCGGGGTGGTCGGTGGGGAGCGCGCGTTCGCGGTGGGGCTGGTGCTGGCCGCGTGGGTGTTCTGCCTGGGCGTGTACGCGCTGGCGCGCAGCCTCGGGTTCGGTCGGAGGGCCCGCTGGGCCTGCGTGCTGAGCGCGGCCGGGATGTCGTTCGAGTGGATTCTGGG